>JALORL010000175.1 GCA_025458915.1 Hydrogenophaga sp. | reverse complement strand
TGGTCGGCGGCGTAGGCGTTGAGCTCGGTGTCTTCAAATCCCAGCAGGTGGATGGCGGGCCCCTTGCGCTGCAGCGGCGAGGCCTGCACCAGGGTGCGCAGCATCGCGTGCAGGCGCTGCGGCACCGCCAGCACCGGCTGGTGGTCCATCATTTCGGACACCTGCCGCTCGTCCAGCACGCGGATTTCGTGCATGCGCACCGGGTCGCTGTGGCAGGCAGGCTGCGCGGCCGCACCCGCAGGCCAGAACGCGGCAGCACACCCCCCAAGCAGCAGCGCTAGAAGAACAACCGGAAAACGACGCATACCGTTCATACTGTATATACCGTTTATGGAGCCGGTTGTACGCCTTTCCTCCCACGGTTTCCACCGTGCCAAGCCCTGCGCGGCGCCCGGGCCGATGAGCGGCACCCGCGCCGATCCGCAACAATGCAGCCAGCACCGCCTTCCCGAGGAACCCCATGCCCAAGAACACTGCCGCCGATGCGCCCGACGTGGGCCTGAGCAAGCTCGACAGCGCCCTGCTCAACATCCTGGTGAAGGATGGGCGGGCGTCGTTTGCCGACATTGCGCGCCAGCTCGGCATTTCCCGCGCCCACGCGCGGGCGCGGGTGCAGGCGCTGCAAGGCAGCGGGGTGATCGAGCTGTTCGGCGCGGTGATCAACCCGGAAAAGCTCGGCAAGGTGGTCTCCACCTTTGTGGACATCAAGGTGGCGCCATCGGCCATGGAGCGCATTTCGCAGGAGCTGGCCGACTGCAACGAGGTGGTGAGCCTCTACATCATGAGCGACCTGCAGAGCCTGCACATCCACACGCTCACCGACAGCCTGGAGACCTTCGACGCCTTCGTGCGCCGGCACATCTTCAACCGGACGGAGATCCTGTCGGTGGAGTGCAAGACGCTGCTCACGCGCGTGAAGAACCGGCGCGGCGGCGCCCGGCTCTGACCGAAAAGCAACAGAACGGCCCCGGAACGCCTTCCTGGTGCGCCCGCACGCTGCGGGTGCATGGCTGGCATTTGTTTGCAAACAGGGCCCCACAAACCCGCTGCAGAACCCATGCAGCACCAAACGGCATCCAGACGCGACGAATGTTCACCATTTTTCGTTTTCGATGCCGTTTCGGCAATGAAACGCATGGTGCAGCGCGGAAAAAATCCGCTTCACAGCGCCGGCGAATTTCCGGTACATTTTTATTTTCTTCAAATAAATCAAACACTTGCATTGGTTTTTCTGCGTGGCACAGGGTTTGCTTTGAGGGACAAGCGCCGCTTTACAAACGGCACCCTCCGGGCCATGCCCACCCTCCAACCACCCCAGGAGTCCACGCTCATGAAACCGATCCGCCGCCAGTTCCTCACCACCGCCGCCCTCTCCGGTGCCGCCCTTGCCGCGCCGGCCATCGGCAACGCGCAGACCGCCCGCTTCAACTGGAAAATGACCAGTGCCTACGGCAAAGGCTCGCCGTTCTACATGGAGGGGCCCGGCAGCGCCACGGACCTCGCCAAGCGCATCCGCGAGATGTCCGACGGCCGCCTGAACATCCAGGTGTTCGGCGCCGGCGAACTCATTCCCGCGTTCGAGGGCTTCGATGCCGTGCGCGCCGGCACGGTGGAGATGAACCACGCCAACGCCTACTTCTGGACCGGCAAGACCGCCGCCGCCCAGTACTTCACCGCCGTGCCCTTCGGCATGAACTTCCAGGGCATGAACGGCTGGTTCTACGACGGTGGTGGCATCGACCTCTGGAACGAGGTGTATGCGCCCTTCGGCATGGTGGCCATGCCCTGCGGCAACACCGGCGTGCAGATGACCGGCTGGTTCAAGAAGGAGATCAAGACCGTTGCAGACCTCAAGGGCCTGAAGATGCGCATCCCGGGCCTGGCGGGCAAGGTCTACGCCAACCTCGGCGTGGACGTGAAGGTGCTGCCGGGCGGCGAGATCTTCCCCGCGCTGGAGCGCGGCGTGATCGACGCAGCCGAGTTCGTCGGCCCCTTCCAGGACCGGCGCCTCGGCCTGCAGAAGGCCGCCAAGTTCTACTACACCACCGGCTGGCACGAGTCGTCCACCGTGTCCGAACTGCTCATCAACAAGGCCGCGTGGGACAAGCTGCCCAAGGACCTGCAGGCCATCGTGAGCAACGCATCGGCCGCCTGCAACGTGATCAGCGAAGGCTGGTGCCAGAAGGCCAACTCCGAAGCCATGGACGACCTGGTGAAGAACCAGGGCGTGATCGCCCGGCCGCTGCCGGACGACGTGATCAAGGCCTTGAAGGTGGAAACCGACAAGGTGCTGACCGAAGCCATCAAGGACCCGCTGACCAAGAAGGTGCACGACTCCTACTTCGCCTTCAAGGCCAAGTACGACCGCTGGACCGAGGTCAGCGAAGAGGCCTACCACCTCAAGGTTCGCGGCTGAGGCGGGGAACGGCACCATGCTCAAGGCACTGCGGCCGCTGGCCGCTCTCATCGAGGGCTTCGTGGACCGGATCGGTGCGCTCACCGCGCTGATCGCTCTGGTCATGATCGGTCTGGTGGCCACCAACGTGCTGCTGCGCTACGCCTTCAGCTTCGGCTCGGTGTGGGCGCAGGAGCTGGAGTGGCACCTGCTGGCCGCACTGATCCTGCTGGGCATGAGCCATGCGCTGCAGCGCGGCGACAACGTGCGTGTGGACCTGTTCTACGCGCGCTATTCGCCCCGCGCGAAACGGGTGGTGGACGTGGCGTCGGCGCTGCTGCTCATCGCGCTGGCGCTGGCGTTCATCCACCTCTCGCTCGGGTATGTGGAGCAGTCGTACTCCATCAACGAATCGTCGCCCGACCCCGGTGGCATTCCCTACCGCTGGGCGGTGAAGGCGCTGATTCCGCTGGGCTACGGCCTGCTGGTGCTGCAGCAGCTGGCGCACCTGCTGCGCCTGCTGACCGAGCCGCTCAAGCCCGCCACGGAGGGTCGCCATGTTTGAACCCTCGACCTACGCGGTGCTGATGCTGGTCGGCTTCTTCGTCATGCTGATGATCGGCATTCCGGTGGCGGTGAGCATCGCCACCGTGGGCTTCGTGTTCGGCTGGCTGGGCTTTGGCGAGGTGCTGTTCAACCTGCTGCCAGCGCGGCTGTACGGCATCGTCAGCGGTTACCAGTGGATGGCGATTCCGCTGTTCGTGTTCATGGGCGTGATGCTGGAGAAGTCGCGTCTGGCGGACGACCTGCTCGACGTGATGGGCCACATCGCCGGCGGCGTGAAGGGCGGCATGGCGGTGGGCATCGTGCTGTTCGGCGTGCTCATGGGCGCCACCACCGGCATCGTGGGTGCCACCATCATCACCCTGGGCCTGCTGACCCTGCCCACGCTGATCCGGCGCGGCTATGACAAGCGCGTGGCCTGCGGCGTGATCTGTGCGTCCGGCACGCTGGGGCAGATCATTCCACCCAGCCTGGTCCTGATCCTGCTGTCGGACATCATGCAGCTCTCGGTGGGCACCCTGTTCGCCGCCGCCGTGGGCCCGGGCATGCTGCTGGCCGGCGTGTACATCGTGTACCTGCTGGTGATGGGCTGGCTGCGGCCGGCCAGCATGCCGGCGCTGCCGCTGGACGAGCGCGACGCCGTGTCGCGCCGCGAACTCTGGGTGCGCTTCTTCAAGGTGCTGGTGCCGCCGGTGATGCTGGTGGTCGCCGTGCTCGGCTCCATTGTGGGCGGCATTGCGGCGCCGACCGAGGCCGCCAGCATGGGCGCGGTGGGCGCGGTGCTGATCACGGTGTTCTCCGGGCGCTTCAGCTGGTCCACGCTCAAGGCGGTGGCGCTGGACACCAGCAAGATCACGGCCATCATGATGTTCATCCTCATGCTGGCCCAGGTGTTCGCGCTGTCCTTCCGCGGCCTGCAGGGCGAGGAGCTGATCGAGAGCCTGTTCGACGCCCTGCCCGGCGGCGCCAACACCGCCGTGTGGTTCATGATGCTCATCATCTTCGTGCTCGGTTTCTTCATCGAGTGGATCGAGATCAGCTACATCGCGGTGCCGCTGTTCCTGCCCATCCTGATCAACCTCGGGGTCGACCCGGTGTGGCTGGCCATGCTGATCACCATGAACCTGCAGTCGAGCTTTCTGACCCCGCCGTTCGGCTGGGCGCTGTTCTACCTCAAGGGCGTGGCGCCGCCGGGGGTGAACATCAAGGACATCTACCAGGGTGTGCTGCCCTTCATCGGGCTGCAGTTCGTGGCGTTGCTGCTGCTGTTCTTCTACCCGCAGATTGCCCTGTGGCTGCCGAAGGCGATCGGCTGGTGACGCGTGTCCTTGTCTTGTTCTGTTGATGGAGTCCCATGGCATTCTTTGACCAATACAGCGCGGCCTGGCTGATCGGGCTGGCGCTGGCCCTGCTCGCCACCGGCCTGGTGGCCGGCACCCTCGCCGGGCTGCTCGGCGTGGGGGGTGGCATCGTCATCGTGCCGGTGCTCTACCACCTGTTCACGCTGCTGGGCATCGACGAGTCGGTGCGCATGCACGTGGCGGTGGGCACCTCGCTGGCCACCATCATCCCCACCTCCATCATGTCCAGCCGCGCCCACCGCAAGAAGGGCAGCCTGGACATGGCGCTGATCAGGAAGCTGATGCCGTCGGTGATCGTGGGCGTGGTGCTGGGCTCCATTGCCAGCGGCTACCTCAGCGGCGCGGTGCTCACCGTCGTGTTCGCCACCGTGGC
Source organism: Hydrogenophaga sp. (assembly GCA_025458915.1). Taxonomy (GTDB): domain Bacteria; phylum Pseudomonadota; class Gammaproteobacteria; order Burkholderiales; family Burkholderiaceae_C; genus Hydrogenophaga. The sequence continues at coordinate 444 of JALORL010000175.1, read as the reverse complement.
CTTCCTGGTGGCGCTGAACATGGCCTTCAAGAAAGACGGCTTTGCGGTGGGCAACGGCCTTCCAGGCACCGCCGGTACCGCCGTGCTGGGCGGCAGCATCGGCGGTATTTCCACACTGATGGGCATCGGCGGCGGCACGCTCAGCGTGCCCATCCTGAACGCGTTGAAAGTGCCGATGCACACCGCTGTGGGCACCGGCGCCATGCTGGGCATGGTGATCAGTTTTCCCGGTGCCCTGGCCTTCCTCTACAACGGCATGGACGTGCCGCAGCGGCCGCCGCTGAGCCTGGGCTATGTGAACCTGCTGGGCATGGCACTGATCGTGCCGGCCACCATGATGACCACCGGTTTTGGCGCGAAACTCGCGCACAGCATCGACGCGCGCAGGTTGCGGCAGGTGTTTGCGGCGTTTCTGGCGCTGACTTCGCTGAGAATGTTTTACGG
>JALORL010000174.1 GCA_025458915.1 Hydrogenophaga sp. | reverse complement strand
CCCTGGTCGGCAATGGCGTGCGCTGCATTGACGATCAGGTTCATGAACACCTGATTGAGTTGTGCGGCCAGACACAGAACCGGCGGCAGCTGACCAAGCTCCTTGATGACCTCGGCCTTGTATTTCACTTCGTGACGAACCACGTTCAGGGTGGACTCCAGCCCCGCATTCAGATCGGCCTCCTGCCAGTCCGAATGGTCAACACGGGAGAAATCCTTGAGGTCCTGCACGATCTTCTTGACGCGACCCAGTCCTTCCGCGCACTCGTCCAGCAACACAGGCAGGTCTTCGCGCAGGAACCCGATCTCGACCTCGTCGCGTTTTCTGGCCAGTGCTGCCGCGACGGTCGGGTCGTCGGGTGCAGCCAGCGCCGCGTCGCAGGCCAGACCCAGATCCAGAAGGTCATCCACATACCTGCGCAGCGAGTTCAGGTTGGAACTGACGAAACCGATCGGGTTGTTGATTTCGTGCGCAACGCCTGCGGCCAGTTGCCCGATCGACGCCATCTTGTCCTGCTGCAGAAGCTGGTTCTGCGCCTCTTCCAGCCGGCGGTTCATCGCGTCGAGTTCGTTGATCCGCACCTGCAGCTGTTCCTGGGCGAAACGGATGTCGGAGCGGTCCTGCATCATCCACCAGGTGCCCGGCGACGCATCGTCCGTATCGGCCACATGGGCATCGATCTGGACCCAGATCGGAAGACCATCGGCGCGCCGCATCCACATCTCCCTGTGGATGGGCTCGCGCCTGGCCAGCCGGGGGGCGGCGTAACGGCTGAAGCTCTCGTGGTCTTCGTCCGTGAGGTGGGCAGCGCGCTCCGGCAGACCGATCATGCGGGAAGCGTCGTACCGGAACATGTCGGCCATTGCAGGATTGACCCGCTGGATGACGCCATCCCGCGAATAGGCCACACCAATCGGCGAATTGGCCATGAAGAGTTCTAGGTCGCGGGCGGTGGCTGCCAGTTCGGCCGAGCGCTGCTTCACCGTCTCCTCCAGCTCGGCACGGTGGCGCAGCAGGGCGTCCTCCGATCGGCGGCGCGCCGTCACGTCCTGCAAGGTTTCAATCGCACCGATCACCTTGCGCTCCGCGTCGCACAGCGGTGCCGCCGTGATGAAGAGCCATTTCCCGCCATCGCCCAGGTGGGGGAAGAATGCTTCCACCTCATAGCCTCCCTGGATGCTGGACGAAGCCACCATCTTGCCGCTGTAGAACGGCTGCATGGACACTTCGTTCACACCATCGATCAGCAGGTCGGCCAGCAGCGGACGCCGCTCGCTGTAGAACGCTTTCCAGCCATCGCGCGAGCCGATGACGTCGTGCCGCTTGAGACCGGTCATGTGTTCGCAGGCCGTATTCCAGTGCGTCACCCGGTGGTGCTGGTCGATCACCAGCGAAGCCACCGACGCACCATCGATGATCTGGGACAGCATCTTCGTCATGTCCAGCAGGCTGTTCTGCACGTGCATCACGTCGCTGAGGTCCATGCAGGTCATCACAACGTAAATCCGGCCCTCCATGCTGATCCGCCGGGAATGGATCTCCACCGGGCGGTCGCCACTGTCCGGCGTGACGATGGTCCCGGACACCACCGGCGGCAGTTCACCCTGCACCTCGCAGACCTGGATGGCCTGGGCCAGCGGGCCAGCGGTGGCTTCGTCCACCAGGTCGAGCATGGACATTCCCAGCAGCGTGCCCAGGCCGCGGGAGCTCAGCCGGCACAGCGCATCGTTGGCGCAGAGGATGTGGCCCGCCTCGAGCAGGGCCGACGGCACGGCCACTGCCCCGACGAGGTGGTTCGCCAGTTCCATCGGGAGGCTTTGCCGTTCGAACGTTTCGGTCATGGAGCGGCACCCTGCATGGCGGCGGGCTCGGGGTCGCCTGCGGCAGGCTGTCGTTGTACCCACAAGCTGAGGCGAACACCTTCGCGCACGGAAAACCCTTGCACCTGCCGCACCATGCGTTCGTCAAAAACGTGGCCTGCAGCCAGCAACGTGGCACCCTTGGACGACACCATCGCCCGCGCCAGCACCATTCCGGGTCGCAGTTCGCGCACGTCGATCTGCAAGTCTGCGCGGGCGGCCTGCGCCATGTCGTCGACGACCTTGAGCAGGGTTTCGACCACGGTGCGGTCGTAGCGGGTGTCGATGCTGCCGAACAGAACTTTCTTGGCGTTGTCCATGGCCTGGCGCTGTTCGCCCACACTGCCATGGACCAGGTCGTCCAGATCGCTGGCTGCTGCCACGATGCGCGCGCCGATCGCGATGTCAGGCGCCATCAGGCCGTCCGGAAAGCCCTTGCCGTCGCAACGCTCGTGGTGCTGGCGCACGATGCGCGCCACGCCTTGCAGCTGCGACAGCGTCATCAAGGCCGTCTCACCGTCGATGGGGTGGCGGCGGTAGCGGTGGTGCTCGTCCGCCGTGAAGGCCGAAATCGGCTTGCCCAGCATGGCGTCGGGAAATCCGATGGTGCCGATGTCGTGCACGAGGGCCGCCAGGTACACGTCGCGGACGTCCCGTTCCGGAAGCTTCAGCCGCCGGGCGGTTTCCTGGCTGATCTCGGCCACCCGGCGCGAATGCCCGGGCGCGCCACCGCGCATTTCCAGCAGGCTCGAGAACACGTTGACGGCATGAAGGAACGTCTTGTTGAGATCCTCGTAGGCGGTGTCGAGCATGCCGTTGATCTGCTGCAGCTCAGCGGTGCGCGCCGCCACCCGCGACTCCAGCATCTGGTTGGCTTCCCGCAACTCTTCGTTCTGACGCCGGATCAGCTCGGCCAGGTCGGCGTTGCGTTTTTCGAGGGAGCGACGCACCAGAGCCTCGCGCACCACCAGGACAAGGTCCTGATCGTCCCAGGGTTTGGAGATGTAGCGGTGAATGGCACCCTTGTTGATGGCGGCCACCGTCGAAGCCATGTCGGCGTAGCCGGTGAGCAGGATGCGCACGATGCTTGGGTCGTGCGCCCGGACCAGCTCCAGAAAGCGCGCCCCGTCCATCTCCGGCATGCGCATGTCCGAGATGACCATATCCACCGGGTTCGAAGACAGCAGGACAAGGCCTTCGGCGGCGCTGGTGGCTTGCAGCGTCCGGATGCCCTGGGCCCGAAACACGCGGCGCAGGGCGCTCAGCACCGAGGGCTCGTCGTCGACGGTCAGCACCAGGGGGCCGACGTCCTGCTCCGCCTTCACCGCGTCGGCGGGAGTTCCGTGAAGCAAGGTGGTGACCATGGTGACCCTGGAAGGTGGCTTGTCCTTCCTTTCGGCGCAACCACGCCAATCTTGAGCCTTCTTCAGCCCTTTTTTTCGCGTATCGGTACGGTGCAGCAGGCCGACTGTGCGCACACAAGACCTCTGGATCTTTTCCCCGGTCCGGCAAGCCCGGTCCCGCGCACCTGGAGGCGACCGAGGCGTTCAACGGCGGTTGGGTGCAGCGGGCGCGGCGGAACGTTCAGGCCGGGGCCGGCGGGAACGGCGAAGTGCCGTCCGGTTGGGGCTAGGGACCTGGGTTGCCGTCTGCCTCCCGATAGCGCCGGCCCAGCGCCAGCAACTCGGGCGTCTCGATCACCGCGTTCAGGCCGTCGAAGTCCAGCATGCGGTCCTGCCAGGGCCGCGTGGTCTGGTGCTGGTGCAGGCTGGCGTAGTAGCCCTGCAGGGCAAACAGCACCGCGCGCGCGGTGCCCCCGGGGAAGATGACGATGCGGAAACCGCGCTCGCCCAGTTCGGCAGCACTCTGCACCGGCGTCTTGCCGCCTTCGACCATGTTGGCCAGCAGCGGAACGCGGTGGGCAAACTGCGTGCAGGCGCGTTGCATCTGATCGTCGGACCGCAGGGCTTCGATGAACAGCGCGTCGACGCCGCATTCCAGATAGCGCTCGGCACGTTCCAGCGCGGCGTCCAGCCCTTCCACCGCGATGGCGTCGGTGCGCGCCAGGATCAGCGTGTCAGCGCTGTGGCGGGCATCGAGCGCGGCGCGCAGCTTGCCCTGCATCTCGGCCACCGGCACCACGCCCTTGCCGTCCAGGTGGCCGCAGCGCTTGGGGAAGGTCTGGTCCTCGATCTGGATCATGGCCGCGCCGGCGCGCTCGAAGTCGCGCACGGTGCGCTGGGTGTTGAGCGCATTGCCGAAGCCGGTGTCGGCGTCGACGATGACCGGAAGGTTCACCCGGTCGGTGATGTGGGCCAGGGTTTGCGCCACTTCGGTGGCGGTGGTGAGGCCAATGTCGGAACGGCCCAGGCGCGTGTAGGCAATGGACGCGCCGGAGAGGTACAGCGCCTCGAAACCGGCCTGCTGCGCCACCAGCGCGGTGAGCGCGTCATACACGCCGGGGGCCAGCAGGGGTTCTGGCTGCTGCAGGCGCTGGGCCAGCCTGGGCTTCGTGCTCATGCAGCGGCTCCTTCCGATGCGGCAGCCAGGTTCGCGGCCACGGTGTGGGCGGCAATGTGCCCGCCGGCAATGGCACTCAGCAGCCCGTTGCCCGACAGATAGCCCCACACCGCCTTGCCCGATACCCCACGCGCCGCGCCGCCGGCGGCCAGCAGGTTGGGCAATGGCGTGCCGTCCTGCCGCAGCACGCGGCACTGCGCGTCGATGTCGAGCCCGCCCTGGGTGTGGAACAGCGCGCCGGTGACCTTGATGGCGTGCAGCGGCGCCTGCAGCGCGCGCTTGAAGGTGCGGCCGGTCTGCGGGTCGGTGCCGGGCTGTACGGCGTGCAGCGTGGCCTGCAGCGCGGGCTCGGGGCAGCCAATGACGCGGGCGAGTGCGGCCACGTCGGCCGCGTGCTGCACCGCACTGGCTTCCTGCGCGGCCACGAAGTCGGGGAAGCCCTGGGCGAACGCCAGCAGCGCGTCGTCGAACACGTTCCAGGCCACGCCACCGGGCTGGGCCAGCACGTGCACAGCCGCCTCCGAATAGCCCTGGGTTTCGTCGTGGAAGCGCTGGCCCAGGGCGTTGATCTGCACACCGCCTTCCACCATGAGCGCCCAGGAAATCAGCGCGCCCTGCGGCACTGCCCAGGAACCGTGGCCCTGATAGGCGGTGAGGTCGGCCAGGCGCGCGCCCAGCTGCCGGCCCCAGTCGATGGCGCTGCCGTCGTTGCCCGCGTGGCCGGCGTAGGTGGCCGTGGCCATCTCGGGCAGCAGGTGCT
>JALORL010000173.1 GCA_025458915.1 Hydrogenophaga sp. | reverse complement strand
GGCCCCGCACTCGTTCACTGTGCTGAAGTCAATCGCGCTTGTACAGCGGCTGCGGTCGATCGCCTTCAGGGGCTGGGATCACGGTGCCTGCCTCGAAGCCGTCATGGGATCATCAAGCAACGCGGCGGCATCAATGACAGGTATCTCGGGGGCTGCATCAATCCAGTGTGGAAGACCTGGTTGCCCCGCCAATTCGCGTTCGAACGTCCGTTGTTCGAAGTGTCGAACTCTAGCTTTCCAACCTGAGCAGGCAATCGCCAATGCCCTGGGAAGCGGTCGCTCAACGGTTCCGGGCCTTCGAGGTGGGATGCGAAATCTCAGATGAACCAGCAGCCGAAATACCTGCGCCACCAATGGCCTGGCGATTGAGGTTCACTGAAGTGTGCGGTGCATTGGCCGGACACGAACACCACCCGCATGCGCCAGATGCTCCGTGCCATGGGCGCGGATCTGCTTCTGCTTTCGCCCTTTACCTCACTGGTTGCCGTACTGCCGTTCATGGCCGCGCTGGCGTGGATCATGCTGCTGGCTGGAGAAGCGCATGCACGCCGAGGGGCTGGACAGCGTGTTCCTGCCGATCGCCGACGAGACCCGCGTCAACTTCACGGTGCACGAACACAGCACCGGCGCCGAGTTCCGCTTTGTCATGCCCTGCACGCACCTGAGCGAGGCCGAGTGGACGGCCAGCCTGCGGCACCTCGAAAGCCTGGGCGAGTTCCCCGATATGGTGGTCGCCAGCGGCAGCCTGCCGCCGGGCGTGCCGGCCGACTTCTACGCCCGGGTCGCGCGGCTGTGCCGCCAGCGCCGCGCGAAGCTGGTGCTCGACGCCTCGGGGCCTGCACTGGCGGCGGCGCTGGCCGAGGGCGTGTTCCTGTTCAAGCCCAACCTCAAGGAGCTGGCCGAACTCAGCGGACGGTCCCTGGAGACGCCGCCGCAGTGGTAGGCCGCGGCGCGGCAGCTGGTAAAGGACGGCAGGACCGAAGTGCTGGCATTGACACTGGGTCACCTTGGCGCGTTGCTGGCCACGCGCGAGGCCATGTGGTTCGCGCCGCCGCTGGACATGCCGGTGGCCAGCGCGTGGGGGCGGGCGACAGCTTCGTCGCCGGCCTGGTCTGGGCCTGGCAGCACGGCATGCCGATGGACCAGGCCTTCGCCTGGGGCGTGACGGCCGGTTCGGCCGTCCTGCTGACCGCCGGCACCGGGCTGGCGCGGCCCGACGACGTGCAGCGGCTGTTCGCCCAGGTGCAGGCTGTGGCCTGAAGCCGACACGCCGGTCTCCGGCAACCCGCCAACGCTTGATGCTGTAATTGATAATGGTTATCATTTGTTAACAGCCAGCCATTGACGTGCGCCCGCCGCACGGTTCTCAAGAGCCAGCCAACAACCCCGTCGTCCCGACGGTTCACCGCTGTCTTTTGATCCATGAACCCTCGCCTTGCCCTGTCGGCCACGCCGACCCCGCTCGCCCTTGCCGCGCGCATTCTCGCCTCCTCCCTGATCGCCGGCGTCGGCAGCAGCGCGCTTGCCCAGACCACTCCCGCCAGTCCGGAGAGCGCCGCGGCCCCCGCGACGTCCGCCGTCACCTTGCCCGAACTGCCCACGGTGGTGATCAAGGCCCGGCGCGAGAACCGCGTCTCCAAAGGCGCGACCAACCTGCCGATGGAGGTCAAGGACACGCCGCAGTCCATTAGCACACTCGACCAGGAAACCCTGCGCAACTTCGGCATCAACGACGCCAACGACGCCCTGCGCTACGGCACCGGCCTCACTGTGGACGAGTGGGAAACCAACCGCACGTCCTTCAGCTCTCGCGGGTTTGACGTCATGCTCACCCAGATAGACGGCCTGGGCATGACCAACAACTGGGGCATCGCCGAAAGCCAACTGGACACCTTCCTGTTTGAGAAGATCGAGCTGATCCGGGGCGCCAACGGCCTGCTCACGGGTGTGGGCAACGCCTCGGGCACCATCAACTACGTGCGCAAGCGCCCCACCAACAAGGACGGTGGTGAAGCGCAGCTGACCGTGGGCTCCTTCGGCCAGAAGCGTGTGGCGCTGGACGTCAACAAGGTGCTGACCCAGGACGGCCTGTGGGCCAGCCGGCTGGTGGTTGCGCACGACGACAAGGACTCGTACCTGCGCGCGCTGGGCACCGAGCGCACCGCGTTCTCTGGCATCGTCGAGGGGCAGATCGGTGTCAACGGCGTGCTGACCCTGGGCCTGACCTACCAGGATTCGAAACAGCGCTCGCCCATGTGGGGATCCCTGACCCTGCCCTACGCCGACGGCTCGCTGGCGGAGTTCGACGTGTCGGCCTCCACCTCGCAGGACTGGACGCTCTGGAACAACCGCCGGCAGAGTGTGTTCGCCGAATACGCACACACCCTGCCGAACCACTGGGAGGCCAAGCTCACCCTCAATCACTCTGAAGGCAAGGACGCCAACAAGCTGTTCTACGCCTACTCCTTCACTGGTTTCCTGAACAACGACAACACTGGGCTGAACGGCTGGCCCTACCGCAGCGAGGGCAGCTCCAGCGACGACAACATCGACGCCAACCTGTCCGGCAAGTTCAAAGCCTTCGGTCGCCAGCACGACGCGGTATTCGGGTTGAACCATTCCAAGCAGAAGACCAAGACCTGGACCTACGAAGGCGCCACCTTTCCCGTGCTGCCGGCGTTCCCATACGCCGGTGACGTCTTCCCTGAGCCAGTCTGGGGCGCCAAGCGCGTAGCGTCCGAGGGGAATCAGAGCATCACCCGCCTGTACGCCGCAAGCCGCCTGCAATTGAGTGACCAAGTCAAAGGCATCGTCGGCATCAATGCCATCAACCTCAAGCGCGACGGAACGTCAATCTACAGCAGCGGCGTCAACCTCGACAACGAAACCACCAAGAAGGCCAGCCCCTATGTTGGCGTGACATACGACTTCACGCCCAACGCACTTGCCTACGCCTCGTACTCCGACATCTTCCAGGCCCAGGACCAGGTGGACATCAACGGCACCATCCTCAAACCCATGAGAGGTGTCAACACCGAAGTCGGCGTGAAGGCCGAATGGCTGGACCGCAAGCTGATGACCTCCTTTGCCGTCTTTGGCGCCCAGCAGAAGGGGCTGGCCACCCAGGCTGGCTTCGACCCCGTGGCCCAGCAGTACTACTTCGAGCCCAAGGACGTCAAGGCGCGGGGCGTCGAGATCGAGGTCAGCGGCCGTGTCGCCAAAGACACCCAGCTCACGGCCGGCTTCACCACGATGAGCCTGAAGGGCCCGGACGGGCAGGACATCTACGAGTGGGTACCGCGCCGCACCCTCAAGCTGCTGGCCGACACCCGCTTGGGCGCACTGCCTGGCCTGAGGGTGGGCGCCGGGGTGCGGTGGCAGTCCGATGTGGCCAAGACCAAGGGCGCACGCCAGGACGCGTTCACCCTGGTCGACGCCTTCGCCGCCTACGCGCTGACGGACAAGGCCACTCTGCGCCTGAACGTACGGAACCTGTTCGACAAGAAGCACATCCGATCCGTAACCTACGGCGCCATCTACGGCGCGCCGCGCAACGCGGCCCTTACGCTGGAATACAAGCTGTGAGCACCCGGGTCGGGCCGCTGCGCTGGCCGGAGATCGTCGCCCGCGTGACCGCCGGCGTCTTCGGCGCATACGCCTTCACCTGGGGCTTTGCCGCGGCCGGCGTGGCCGCGCTGGTAGCCGTGGGCGTGGACTTCCACGACGCCGAGATGGGCGTGCTCATGATCGCCTTTCTGGTGTTCCTGGGCCTTTTCCTCTGGAGCTTTGCCGCCGCCAGCCTGCCCCGCGTGTGGGCCGTGCTGGTCGGCGGCGCGGCCCTGCTGTTCACCGCCGCCTGGGCCATCCAGCGCGCCATCCTGTCCTGAAAGGAAGCCCATGTTCCAGAACATCCGGCAATCCTTGGCCTGGCTGCATACCTGGTTCGGCTTGATGATCGGCTTCGTGCTCATCGTGGTGTTCTTCTTCGGTTCACTCTCGGTGTTCGACCGCGAGATCGACCGCTGGGCGATTCCCGAGACGCGCTTCGACCCGCAACCCATGTCCTCGTTCGACCAGGTGTTGCTGCCTGCGCTCAAAAAAATCGAACCCGACCAGGCCGACTACACGGCCAACATGGCCACGCTGCACGACCCAGCGAAGGGCCCGATGACGCCGCGCCTGGAATTGCCCGCCGACGAGTACTGGGCCTACACCACGCACCGCGACCCAGTGCTGCGCTTGGGCATCGGTTTCAAGGTGCCGATGCCGAAAGACCCGGACGGCCACAACCACATCCACGGCGAAACCACCATCGACCCGCGCAGCGGCGCCGTGGTGCGCGCGGACCAGCTCAAGATCGGCAGCGACTGGTTCTACCCGATGCACTACAGCCTGAACTGGCAGTGGAAGAACCTGGGTATCTTCCTGGTCGGCCTGGCCGCGCTGGTGATGCTGGCCGCCCTGGTCAGCGGCGTGGTGATCCATCGAAAAATCTTCCGCGAGTTCTTCACCTTCCGGCCGAAGAAGCACACGCAGCGCAGCGCACTTGACCTGCACAACCTGACCGGCGTGGTCGCGCTGCCGTTCCACTTCTTCTTCGCCTTCACCGGCCTGGTGATCTTTGCAGCCTTTTACTTTTTGCCGGTTTCGCAGTTCCCGCTCAAGGGCCTGCACGACCAGCACGAGGTGATGGAGGCGCAGGCCACCGGCCTGCCGCACCAGGCCGCCGGTGTGCCCGCGCCCCTGGCCTCGGTGGACGCCATGGTGGCTGAGGCCCAGCGGCGCTGGGCGGCGCGCGACATGGCGGGCGAGGTGGGCTTTCTGATGGTGCACCACGTCGGAGATGCCAACAGCTACGTCAGCGTTTACCGCGCCGGCAGCGACCGCGTGGCCCTGGTGGGCGAGGGCATCCACTTCAAGGGCAGCACCGGCGAACTGCTGCGCGAGGACCCGCCGCGCAGCCCGGTCTCGGAAATCAACGAGTTCCTCACCGGCTTGCACCTCCAGCACTTTGAGCACTGGTTCCTGCGCTGGCTCTACGTGCTGGGTGGCCTGCTGGGCTGCGTCTGCATCGCCACTGGCTTCATCTTCTTTGTCGAGAAGCGCAAGCAGCAACACGCCAAAACGGGCAGCCAGGGCAG
>JALORL010000172.1 GCA_025458915.1 Hydrogenophaga sp. | reverse complement strand
CGGCCAACCGCAGTACGCACTCGAGGGCAGCGTGTTCATCGGCGGCGCGGTGGTGCAGTGGTTGCGCGACGGGCTGCGCGCCATCGAGTCCAGCAGCGAAGTGCAGGCGCTGGCCGAAAGCGTGCCGGACGCCGGCGGCGTGGTGCTGGTGCCCGCCTTCACCGGGTTGGGTGCGCCCTACTGGCAGCCCGAGGCGCGCGGCAGCATCACCGGCCTCACGCGCGGCACCACGATGGCGCACATTGCGCGTGCGGCGCTGGAGAGCATTGCCTTCCAGAGTGCGGCGTTGCTCGATGCCATGAGCCGCGACGCGGTGGCCGCCGGCGGCGTGCCGGTGAGCGAGTTGCGGGTGGACGGTGGCGCCTGCGTGAACGATTTGCTGATGCAGTTCCAGGCCGATCTGCTCGGGATTCCGGTGGTGCGCCCGGCGGTGATCGAAACCACCGCGCTGGGCGCGGCCTACCTGGCCGGCCTGCACACCGGGTTGTACGCGGGGCTGGAGGAGCTCTCCGCCCAGTGGAAGGCGGAGCGTACGTTTCACCCCCCCCCGCGCCGCTTCGCGTCACCCCCCTGAAAGGGGGGCGCACCCAGTGGCCCGGCAAAGCCGGTTCCACGGGTGCCCTGGAAGAACTCCCCCTCGCCGGAGCCAGAGCTTTGCTCCCCCTCCCTCTCGGGACATGGCTGGGGTGAGGGGCCATGCCTGCTCAAGCGCTTCTTTTCTCAGGAAGCTTTTTCCTCCGGCGACAATCGCCGGATGAACACTCCCACCTCTCCCACCATCACCTTCATCGGCGGCGGCAACATGGCGAGTGCCATTGTTGGCGGGTTGATGCGGCAGGGCCATCCGGCCGCTGCGCTGCAGATCGTCGAGCCCTGGGACGCGCAGCGCGTGAAGCTGGGTCAGCAGTTTCCCGGCGTTTCCGTACTGCCTGCTGCCAGCGCAGCGCTGCGGCCATCGGACCTTGTGGTCTGGGCCGTGAAGCCGCAGACCTTCAAGGAAGCCGCCACCGCTGCGGGGCCGCATCTGCTCGGCGCGCTGCACCTGAGCGTGGCCGCCGGCATCACCAGCGACAGCATGGCGAACTGGCTGCAGACGCAGCGCATCGTGCGCGCCATGCCCAACACGCCGGCGCTGGTGGGCCTGGGCATGACCGGGCTGTTTGCCCGTGCGGGTGCCAGCGAAGCCGACCGGGCGCTGGTGGAGTCGGTGGTGAAGACCACCGGCGAGCTGGTGTGGGTGGCGGCCGAAGATCAGCTCGACGCGGTGACCGCGCTCTCGGGTTCCGGCCCGGCCTATGTGTTCTATTTCCTGGAAGCCATGCGCGACGCAGGTGCACGCATGGGCCTGCCGCCCGAAGTGGCGCTGCAACTGGCGGTGGGCACCTTCGTGGGTGCCTCCACCCTGGCCCAGCGCTCGGACGACCCGCCGCAGGTGCTGCGCGAGCGTGTCACGTCCAAAGGGGGAACGACCTACGCCGCCCTGACCTCGATGCAGGCCAGCGGCGTGAAAGACGCGTTCGAAAAAGCCCTGCTGGCCGCCCAGCAACGGGCCGCCGAACTGGGGCGCGAGTTCGGCGCCTGACCGGTCAGATGCCGGAAATCGGTCAGGCGCAGGGCGCCTGCACCCGCGCGCGGTTGGCGCCGTCCACCCGCGCCTGGAGTTCACGCCCCGCAGAGCCGGCCGGCCCCACCACCACGGTGAGCACCGCGCCTTCCATCTCCCGCCCGGACACGCGGGTGGGGCCCATGTCGGAGTCGCCCAGGCGGTCGTCCACATCGATGGAGAACTGGAAGCGCTGACCCGGCTCGAAGCGCTGGAACACAAGTTCCACGCGGTCGTCGCCGTCCTTCACGGCAGGATCCGCAGCGAGCCGGGCATCGCCGGAATCGACCTGGAACGGCTGGAACACATCCACCCCGGCACCGCCCTGCTCCGTGTCGAAATACAGGCGACCGGCCGACCGCGCCAGCTCCAGACGCAGACGCTGGATCGGCTGGCCTGCTGACGATGCATTGCGGAATTCAAACCGGTCGCGCGGCGCGCATTCGGTGAAGGCGAACGACACATCGACCGTGCAAGTGGATTGCGCCGCCACCAGCAGCGGCGAAACGGCGGCAAGGAGCGCAAACAGGAGCTTGGGTGCGGGCATGGCGGCGGCTTTCGGGCTCAAAGGTCTGCAGCCTACCGCGCAGCGCGGTGCCGGGTATTCAGCGCAGCCCAAGCCCCAGCACCACGCCGAGGAATAGGGTGAATCCCAGCCAGTGGTTGAGGCGGAACGCCTTGAAGCAGCCGTCCCGGGTGCGGTCCTTGATGAGCACGACATGCCAGCCCACCTGCAGCAGCGCCGCCGCCATGGCAGTGCCCCACACCAGGGGATTGACCATGCTCCAGAGGGCCGCCGTCCAGACGGCCAAATACACCAGATAGAAAGCGGTGACCGCGGGCACATCGGCTTGCCCCAAGGTGATGGCCGAGGTTTTCATACCGATCTTCAGATCGTCGTCGCGGTCGACCATGGCGTATTCGGTGTCGTAGGCCAGCACCCAGAACAGATTGCCCGCCATCAACCACCACGCCAGCGGCGGTACGCTGTGCCAGACGCCTGACCAGAAGCCAGCTGCCTGCCAGGCCATGGTGTTGGCCCCCAGCTCCCACAACGGCCCCCCATTGACGGCCGCGAAGGCCATCGGGATGCCGAAGCTGAAGGCCACGCCGAGCACCGCCTGCGGCATGGACACCAGGCGTTTGGCGTACGGATACACGATGGCCAGCACCAGCCCGAGGCCCGACCACACAATCGTGGCCAGGTTGGTCGTGAGCACCAGCAGGAACGAGGCGAACGCGAGCACCGCCCCCACCGCCAGCGCCTCCTTCACCCCGATGCGCCCACTGGTGACCGGGCGCTGCGCGGTGCGCTTCACATGCAGGTCGAATTCCCGGTCGGCCACATCGTTCACGCAGCAGCCCGCGCTGCGCATGAGGATGGTGCCCAGCACGAACACCAGCAGCAAATGCACCCCGGGAAAACCATCCGCCGCCACCCACAAGGCCGACAGCGATGGCCACAACAACAGCAACCACCCGGCCGGGCGGTTCCAGCGGATCAGGTCGAGATAAAGAGCGAGCCGCGAGGGTGCGGGGGCCGTGGAGGCAACCATGAAGGAATGATCAAACAGCAACAAAACCAGGAGGTGTGTCCGGAGCGAAGTGCCCCCATCCAGAGATGCCGCGGAACCGGCTCCGCCGGGCCGCAGGCATCGCCCCCTTGAGGGGGTGACGCGCCTTCGGCGCGGCGCGGGGGTGGGTCAATCCTCGAGGATCGAGCGCAGCATCCACGCCGTCTGCTCGTGCACCGTCAGGCGCTGCGTCAGCAGATCGGCCGTTGGCTCGTCGCCGGCCTTGTCCACCACCGGGAACAGTTCGCGCGCGGTGCGCGCCACAGCCTCGTGGCCCTGCACCAGGATGCGCACCATCTCCATGGCCTTGGGCGGGTTGGCGGGCGCGTCGGGCACCGAGCTGAGCTTGCCGAACTGGGCATAGCTACCGGGCGCGGCGTGGCCCAGCGAGCGGATGCGCTCGGCCACCGGGTCGACCGCGTTCCACAGCTCGGTGTACTGGGCCATGAACATGGCGTGCAGCGAATTGAACATCGGCCCGGTCACGTTCCAGTGGAAATTGTGCGTGGTCAGGTACAGCGTGTACGTGTCGGCCAGCAGCTTGGACAGGCCCTTGGCGATGGCCGCCCGGTCTTTCTCGCCGATGCCGATGTTGATGCCGGGCGCGGCAACTTTTCCTGAAGATTTGGCCATGGAGGTCTACCGATCGAGGTTGAAGAAAGCAGTCAGGACAGGCGCTTCACACCCGGCAGTTCGCAAGCGTAGATGGCATTGCGCAGTTCGGCAATGGCTTCGTAGCGGGTGAAGCTGCGGCGCCAGGCCAGCACCACGCGGCGCGTGGGCGCTTCGCCCTGGAACGGCAGGTAGCGTACGTAGGACGAATCGCCGAAATCCTGCCCGGGGGTGGCGTGGCCTTCCAGCGCGGACGACGGCACCGACAGGCGCGGCACCAGGGTCACACCCATGCCGGCAGCCACCATGTGCTTGATGGTTTCCAGCGACGAGCCTTCGAAGCTCTTGCGGATGCCCTCGGTGTCGTTGGAGAAGCGGGCGAATTCCGGGCACACCTCCAGCACGTGGTCGCGGAAGCAATGGCCGGTGCCCAGCAGCAGCATGGTTTCCTTCTTGAGCTGCTCGGCCGTGATGAACGCCTGCTCTGCCAGCGCATGGGTGTGCGGCACCGCAGCCAGAAAGGGCTCGTCGTACAGCGGGGCGATGGCGAGATTGGTGTCGGGAAACGGCTCGGCCAGAATGGCGCAGTCGATCTCGCCGAGACGCAACTGCTCCAGCAGCTTGACGGTGAAGTTCTCCTGCAGCATCAGCGGCATCTGCGGCGTTCGGTCGATCACCTGGCGCACCAAATTGGGCAGCAGGTAGGGGCCGATGGTGTAGATCACCCCGAGGCGCAGCGGACCGGCCAGCGGGTCCTTGCCGCGCTTGGCGATTTCCTTGATGGCTGCCGCCTGCTCCAGCACGGTCTGCGCCTGGCGCACGATCTCTTCGCCCAGCGGGGTGACGGATATTTCGTTGGCGTTGCGCTCGAAGATCTTGAGCTCCAGCTCCTCTTCCAGCTTCTTGATGGCCACCGACAGCGTGGGCTGCGACACGTGACAGGCTTCGGCCGCCTTGCCGAAATGGCGCTCGCGCCCAACGGCCACGATGTACTTGAGTTCGGTCAGCGTCATGGACACATTGTGCTTCAGAGCAGTAACCCGAGGAAACAGACGGCAGGAAGGGCTGCCGGCGGGCCTGGTCGGGGGTCTGTCTTCTATACTTTGGGCACCCCGCTGGTCCGGCAAGCCCGCCCAGCACCACCACCCGAGGACACCCCGCCCATGACGATGCGAACGACCCTGCTGGCCTGCGCCAGTGCCGCCACCTTTCTGGCTGCCTGCGGCGGCGGGTCTGGCGGTAGCTCCAGCGACGAAGGATCGGGCTCGGCCGGCAACGAAAAGGCCGATCTCTATGCCGGCAGCTGGCGCGGAGAATGCCTGGAGGACTACGCCGTGGGTGAAAACCCGGCCTTCCCCACCGGCAAGTCCCAGATCCGTGGGTACGTGTTGACCAAGACCGGCGCCGAGAGCCTCGCGTTTGCCTACAACGTGGCCGAGTTCGAGACCCCCAATTGCTCCGGTGCGCGCACCGCACTGTTCACCACGCGCGGCGTGGTGTCGCTGGATGGCAGCAAGGGCGTGGGCAACATCCAGGCGGAACGGGCCACCTTCACCACCCAGTCCGGTCCGGTGACCATCGGCAAGGCACTGCTGTGGGTCAGCAACGGCCTGCTCTATCTGGGCACCGAGGCGCCACGCGACGCGCAGGGCTACCCGAACCAGCTCGAGTCGAACACTCCGCTGAGCCCGGTCTGACGCCGGTCTGCGCGCTGCTTTTTCCCCGGAACAGCCCGCCCTGCGCGGGCTGTTCCCTTTGCGGGGCCAGCTGGTGGCTCAGGCCTTGAGAAATTCGCTGCGCGACCCCAACCAGCGCGCCACGTGGCGTTGCGCGGCCTCCGCCCAGGAACTCGCCCGGCCCGCGGATTTCAAGATCGCGCCGGGCAATCTCGAAGCCGTCGTTGGTGTCGGCCATGGCGCGCAGGCGCTCGCGCGCGGTCTCGCCCAGGCGGCCACCTTCGGGCGGGGTGTACATGAGCACGCAGGCCGAAGCCGCCGCACCGCGCCCCACCCGGCCGCGCAGCTGGTGCAGCTGGCTCAGGCCGAAGCGCTCGGCGTGTTCGATCACCATCAATGAAGCGTTGGGCACGTCCACGCCCACCTCGATCACCACGTCCACGCCCACCTCGATCACGGTGGTGGACACCAGCACGCCCATGTGGCCTTCGGTGAACAGCGCCATCACGGCTTTTTTCTCCGCCACCGGCATCCGGGAATGCAGAAGACCGACGATAACGGGATCCCCCCCCTGCGCCGCTGACGCGGCTTCCCCCCTCTCTGGCGCGCCTTCGGCGCTGGGAGGGGGGACGCGCCCTTGGGCCTGCAGAGCCGGACCCTCGGGTGCCCTGGACGCAGACATCTTTTCTCGGAAAGGCGCCGCAGGGCTGTTGAGCGCCGCACTGAGTTCGGCGTGGGTGGCGGTGGCGTTGGACAGGTCCAGC
>JALORL010000171.1 GCA_025458915.1 Hydrogenophaga sp. | reverse complement strand
CCCGCTGCCGTGCCAGCCGCGCCGCAAAGCTTCCGCTTCGAGCGCCTGCCCTCGCAGCAGGAAAGCCGCAGCGCCGGCGCGCAGGATGAACTGGAAAGCCTGGCCCGCACAGCCCTGGCCAAGGTGGGCTGGACCCCGGTGGACGCCACCGCAGAGGCTCCCTGGCGCGTGCAGGTGAGCGCCAGCACCCAGCGCCTGCCCCGCGCGCCCTGGGAAGACCCTTGGAGCGGACCCTGGGGCAACCCGTTCTGGGGCGACCCCTGGGGCCGTTCCAGCATCGGCTTCGGGCTGTACGGGGGTCGCGGCACTTACTACGGTGCAGGGGGTCAGATTTTTTTCGCGCCGGCGTTCGTGCACATGGAGTCGCCCTACTACCTGCGCGAGGTGTCGCTGGTGATCCGCTCGGCCGACACCGGCCGGGTGGTGTATGAAACCCGCGCCGCACACGATGGCCGCTGGAACAGCACACCCGCCCTGTGGGGTGCCATGCTCGACGCTGCGTTGCAGGGTTTCCCCACGCCCCCCGCGGGCGTTCGGCAGGTAGACGTCGACATCGCGCGCTAAACCGTCGCCGCTTGAACCGCAGGACCCTGCCCAGGTCCTGCGGCCCGGTCAGCTCCGGCCCCGCATCGGCTCAAAGCTGGCGCAAACGGGCCAGCAGCGCGCGGATGGCGTCGCCGAAGGCGTCCATGCTGTCCTGCTTGCCCATCACTTCGGCCACGCCCGCCGCAGCGGCATCGGCCAGCAGCTTGTCGGTCACATGGCCCGACACGATGGCCACCGGCAGTCCCGGGCGCAGGGTCTGCAAGGCACGCGCCACTTCCACGCCGGACACACCGGGCATGTTCTGGTCGGTCAGCAGCAGGTCCACCGCTTCATCGGGATGTTGTTCCAGCCACGCCAGCGCCGCTTCGCCGGAAGAAAAGGTACTCACCCGAAACCCCTGCTTGCGCAGCAGCCGGCCCGCCAGAAAGGTCATGGCCTCGTAGTCGTCGATGTAGACAAGATGGCGACCTCCCTCGGTCACCCTGGCGGGTTCGCTGGTGGCTTCGCACACACCCGCCCCGGACATGTCCGCACCGCCGGTATCGAGCGGCAGGTAAACGTCGAAACACGCGCCCTGCCCCGGTGCGCTGGTCACTGCGATGGCGCCCCGGTGCGCCTTCACGATGCCATGCACCACCGCCAGACCGAGGCCGGTGCCAGCGCCGGGCGGCTTGGTGGTGAAGAAGGGCTCGAACACACGGCGCACGGTGTCTGCGTCCATGCCGTGCCCGTTGTCCGACACACTCAGGCGGGCATGGCGGCCGCTGGACAGGCCTTCGAGCTGGCGGGCACGGTCAGCGTCCAGCATCAGCGCCTGCAAGGTCACGGTGACCTCACCGGGCCGGCCGTCCATGGCCTGCCAGGCATTGGTGCACAGGTTCATCAGTACCTGCTGCACCTGGGTCGCATCGGCCAGCACCGGCAGCGGATCGGCAGACAGGCGGGTGTTCAGACGCACGCCCGCCGGCAACAGCGAGCGCAGCAGGCCGAGCGCTTCGTGCACCAGCGGAGTGAGCGGCTGCACCTGCAGTTCCTGCGTCTGGCGCCGGCTGAAGGTGAGGATCTGCTGCACCAGCTGGCGGGCGCGCAGCGCCGCACGCTGGATCTCGGCCAGGCTTTCGCGCGCCGGGTGTTCGGCGCCCACATCTTCCTGGGCCAGCGTGAGGTTGCCCAGGATGGCGGCAAGCAGGTTGTTGAAGTCGTGCGCCACGCCACCGGCCAGCGTGCCGATGGCTTCCATCTTCTGTGACTCGCGCAGCTGCTCCTCCAGCGCCAGGCGCTGGGCTTCTGCCCGCTTGAGATCGGTGATGTCGGTGTGCGTACCGATCATGCGCAGTGGCACCCCCTCGGCGTCGCGCGCAATCACCATGCCACGCGACAGCACCCACTTCCAGGTGCCATCCCTGCAGCGCACCCGGTGTTCGTTGCGGTAGGTGGGGGTTCGACCTTCGAAATGGCGCTTCCGGTCGGCCACCATCTGTGGCACATCGTCCGGGTGGGTGCGGCGGTCCATTTCCTCGGCGAAGTTGGGCAGTTCGTCGTCCGCATAACCGAACATGCGCTTGATGCCCGCCGAGAAGAACTCCTCACCGGTCTGCAGGTTCCAGTCCCACACGCCGTCGCCCGCGCTCTCCAGCGCCAGCTTCCACACAGCCTCGCTGGCGCGCAGCTCTTCCTCGGCGCGCTTGCGGGCGGTGATGTCCAGCAGCACTCCCACGCGCACGAAGCCGGTGGCGTCTTCCGACACCGTGCAGGAGCGGCGGACCACCCACTTCACCGAACCGTCGGGCAGCACGATGCGGAACTCACCCGCGAGGTCGGACACGCCTTGCATGACGGACTGCACATCGCGCTCCAGCATGGTCACGTCATCGGGATGCCGGTAGCGCGCCACCAGCAGCGGGTCGCGCATCAGGTCTTCGGGCGTGAATCCATAGATGTCCTGCACGCCCGAACTCACGAAGCGGTACTGGCGCATGCCGTCGGGCGCAATGTGGACCACAAACACCATGCCGGGCACCTGGGCCGTGAGCAGCCGCAACTGCTGTTCGCTGCGCTGCAGCGCCAGCTGGGCCTCCACCTGGGGCGTGATGTCCTCGACCGTGCCCTCGTAGTACAGCATGCGGCCCTCGGAATCGCGCACACTGTGCGCGTTCTCGGCCACCCAGCGGCGTTGCCGCGAGCGCCCGGTGCGGATCTCGGACACGAAGCCGCGCACGACGCCGTCCTGGCGCAGCAGGCGCAGGAACTCGGCGCGCCGTCCGGGCTGCACGTACCAGTCGTGCTCCACGTCGACGTTGGCGGCCAGCATCTCGGCCTCACTGGCAAAACCGTTGAGCTGCACCATGGCCGGGTTCACCCGCACCATGGCACCCGACGCCGAGCTGCGGTAGGCACCGATCGGAAGAAAATTGAACAGGGTGGAGAAATCCCCGGTCGGTATGGGCTGGGCAGCGCTCATGCAGCATTGTGTCCGAAAGGCCCTGTTCCGGGGCCCCGCCGCTGCCGCCGGTTGGCGCGCCGCGGTCAACTGGGTACAGTGCAACGTGCTGCTTCCACTGCGACCCGCCTGTTTCCGAGGACTCCCGATTTGATCGTCACCCGCATCCTGGCCGTGCGCCACGGCGAAACCGCCTGGAACCGCGACACGCGCATCCAGGGCCACACCGACATCGCGCTCAACGACCATGGGCGTTGGCAGGCGCACCGCCTGGCCGACGCCTTGCGCGACGAACCCATTGCCGCCTGCTACGCCAGCGACCTGGGCCGCGCTCTGGAAACTGCCCGTGCGGTGGCGCGCCACCACGACCTGCCCGTGCACACCCACACCGGCCTGCGCGAACGCTGCTTCGGCCGCTTCGAGGGCCACACCTGGACCGAACTGGAGGCACGCTTCCCCGAAGAAAGCCTGGCCTGGCGCAAGCGCGTACCCGACTTTGCCCCGGCTGGCGGGGAAACGCTGCTGCAGCTGCGCGAACGTGTGGTGCGCACCGTTACCGAACTTGCCGCGCGCCACCCCGGCGAGCAGGTGCTGATGGTGGCGCATGGCGGCGTGCTGGACATCCTGTACCGCGCCGCCACGCGCCTGGAACTGCAGGCACCGCGCAGCTGGGAACTGCCCAACACCGCGGTGAACCGTCTGCTCTGGTCGCCCGAAGGCCTGAGCCTGGTGGGCTGGGCCGACACCACCCACCTGCAAACCGCCGAGGGCCGGCAGGCGCTGGACGAACAGTGATGACCACACCCACCCGAACCACCCCGCCTGGGCTGAGCCCTTCGACAAGCTCAGGACAGGCTCTGTCGACACCCTCTCCTGCATAAATTCCACCTCCCGCAACCATGTCCTCCCTTCTCTCCACCGACCGCTGGCACCGCGCCCAGGCCTGGATCGGCCACAGCGTGGCCCTGGTCGACACCCCCGCCCTGGTGATCGACCTCGACGCCATGGACCGCAACCTGCACCGCATGGCCGACTTCGCCAGCCAGCGCGGCCTGCGCCTGCGCCCCCACGCCAAGATGCACAAAAGCGCCGAACTCGCGCTGCAGCAGATGGCCCACGGCGCGGTGGGCGTGTGCGTGCAGAAGACCGACGAGGCCGTGGCGCTGGCCCAGGCCGGCGTGGGCGACGTCTACATCAGCAACGAGGTGATCGCACCATCCAAGCTGCAGCGCCTGGCCCACGCCGCGCGCACCCTGCGCACCCGCTTTGCACTGGCGGTGGACAGCGTGCACGGCATCGACGCCCTGGCAGCTGCGCTGGCACACGCCGGCGTGAACGGCCGGGGCACGTTCGACGTCTACATCGAGATCGACGTCGGCCATGGCCGCTGCGGCATTCCGCCCGGCGACGCGGCTGTGGCCCTGGCCCAGCGCATCGCCAGCCACCCGGTGCTGCACCTGGCCGGCCTGCAGGCCTACCACGGCAGTGCCCAGCACCAGCGCGACGCGGCCCAGCGCGCGGCCTCGGTGGCGCAGGCGGCGGACGCGGTGCAGCGCACCCGCCAGGCGTTGCAGGCGCAAGGCTTCGCGGTGCCGCTGGTCACGGGCGCCGGCACCGGCACCTTTCAACACGAGGCGTCCAGCGGCGTGTGGGGCGAACTGCAGTGCGGCTCCTACCTGTTCATGGACGCCGATTACGCCGCCAACGAAGCCGACCCCGGCGCGCCAGCGTTTGAACACGCCCTGTTCGTGAAAAGCGCTGTCACCAGCCGCAGCGCCCAGCATGCGGTGTGCGACGCCGGTCACAAGAGCCACGCCATCGACAGCGGCTTGCCCGCGGTGGCGTTCCCGGGCGGGCTGAGTTACTTCAACGGCGGCGACGAACACGGTGTGCTGCGCCCCGCCACCGCAGACGCTGCCTTGCCCGACCTGGGCGAAACCGTGTGGCTGATTCCCGGCCATTGCGACCCCACGGTGAACCTGCACGACTTCCTGGTGGGCGTGCGCGGCGGCCTGGCGGCCGGGGTGGTGGAGCGCATGGTGCGGGTGGATGCGCGCGGGGGGATTCAGTAACACCCCCCTGCGCCGCTGACGCGGCTTCCCCCCGCTCTGGCGCGGCTGCGCCGCTTGGCAGGGGGACGCACCCTGTGGCCTGGCAAAGCCAGTTCCACGGG
>JALORL010000353.1 GCA_025458915.1 Hydrogenophaga sp. | reverse complement strand
GCCCAGCATCTGCGGCACCAGCAGGCTGGAAGCCGCTTCCGGGCACAGGCCCAGGTTCACGAAGGGCATGGAAAACGCCGCGTTGTCGCCGGCGTAGACCAGGTCGCAGTGGAACAGTAGGGTGGTGCCAATGCCAACAGCCGGCCCGCACACCGCAGCCACAAGAGGCTTGGGGAACTGGGCGATGCCGCGCAGGAAGCGGAACACCGGCGAGTCCGACGTGAGAGGCTTGGGGAACTGGGCGATGCCGCGCAGGAAGCGGAATACCGGCGAGTCCGACGTGGCGGGCGGGTTGTTGAGGAAGTCGGCAATGTCGTTGCCGGCGGAGAAGATGGTCTCGTTGCCCTGGAACACCACGCAGCGCACGCCGGCATCCGCCTCGGCAGCGGCAATGGCGTCGGCCAGCGCGGCGTACATGGCGGCGGTGATGGAGTGAGGGTGCAGACGCCGGCTTCGGTGTGGACGAGGATGTCGCTCATGGTGCTGGGGAGGTGGTTGGAGACAGCGGCGCGCACGGGCTGCGGCACGCAGGAAAGCGGCAAATTACCACGATTGCCCGGCGGCGTCTGGGGTGCCCTGCCCAATGCGGGACAGATCGACCGGGCCGACCCAGCGGGCTCCTACACTCGGGGCGGCCCACCCGCCACGCCCTGCCCCCGCCAGCAAGGAGTCTCCGCGCCATGCCCATCCTTCATGCCCTGCACGCCGGTTGCAAGCGCCACCACTCGCCCGCGCCCCTGCGCGTCCTGCTGGCCGGCCTGGTGGTGTTCACCGCGCTGACCACGCTCCTGCTGGCTGGAACGGCGCAGGCCCAGCCCACCGCCGCGACGACCACCGCACCCAGCGCCGCACCCAGCGCGGTCGCCGAACGGCCGCGCATCGGCCTCGTTCTCTCTGGCGGCGGCGCGCGGGGTCTGGCACACGTGGGGGTGCTCAAGGCGCTGGAGCAGGCGCGCGTGCCCGTGGATTTCATTGTCGGCACCTCGATGGGCGCCATCATTGGCGGGCTGTACGCCAGCGGCATGAACGCCGACGAACTCGAGCGCGAAATCCTGGCGCTGGACTGGGGCGGCCTGTTCGAGCGCCGGGAACCACGCCAGTCGCTCACCCAGCGCCGCAAGGAGGAAGACTTCGAGTTCTCACCGGTGCTGCAGCTGGGCTTTCGCGACGGCGAGTTCCGGCTGCCCAGCGGCGCCATCTCCACCCGCGGGCTTGAACTGCTGCTGCGCCGCTACACGCTGTCCACCCGGCACCTGGCCACGTTCGACGGCCTGCCCACGCCGTTCCGCGCCGTCTCCACCGACATGGAAACCGGCCAGGCGGTGGTGCTGGACCACGGCGACCTGGCCGCGGCGCTGCGCGCCAGCATGTCGGTGCCGGGCGTGTTTGCGCCGTTGGAACTCAATGGCCGCATCCTGGGCGACGGCGGGCTGGTCAACAACCTGCCGGTGGATGTGGCACGCCGC
This sequence comes from Hydrogenophaga sp., assembly GCA_025458915.1. Lineage (GTDB taxonomy): Bacteria > Pseudomonadota > Gammaproteobacteria > Burkholderiales > Burkholderiaceae_C > Hydrogenophaga. The sequence goes on along the minus strand of JALORL010000353.1, from coordinate 1,395 downwards.
CTCGGGGCCGACGTGGTGATCGCGGTCAACATCGGCACGCCGCTGGCCGGGCGCGAAACCCTGGGGTCGGTGCTGGGCATTGCGACCCAGATGGTCAACATCCTGACCGAGCAGAACGTGCAGGCCAGCGTGGCCACACTCAGGCACAGGCCAATGCCGCCCGCCTGGGGCGGCTCACCGCCACACGCATCGAAGGCGTTGACGCATCGCGTGTGCAGCGGCTGGCCCCCGCGCTGGAAGCTGCGGACGGCGACGGCGTGGACATCGACCGGATCGAGCAGGAGCTGCGCCGCCTGGCCGCCACCGGCGACTACGACCGCGTGGACTACCGGCTCGAGCGCAGCCCCGGGAGCCGCCATGAAACGCTGGTGATCGGCCTGCGCGAGAACGACTGGGGTCCGAACTACCTGCGCCTGGGCATGGACCTGCGCACCGACTTCCAGGGCGACGGCGGTTTCAACCTGCGCATCAGCCACAACCGCAACTGGCTCACGCCCAGCGGCACCGAATGGCGCAACCGCATCCAGCTGGGGGAAACCACCGGCCTGTACTCCGAGATCTACCAGCCCCTGAACCTCTCCGACGACGTCTTCGTTTCCGCCTATGCCGATGCACGGGTGCGCAAACTCGACATCCTCAACCGCCTGGGCGACGACATTGCCCGCGTGAAGCGCGAAGGCCTGCGGGTGGGTGCCGACATCGGCTTTCCCATGGGCCTGCTGGGGCGCCTGGGCGACGTGCGCGTGGGCCTGGTGGCTGCCCGGCGCAAGGTGACACCGGAACTGGTGGTCGGGGACGTGCTGGCGCGCGACATTCCGCCCATTCAATGGCGCGAGGCCGGCCTGCGCGTGGGCCTGGTGAGCGACCAGCTCGACTACGCCAACTTCCCCTCGGCCGGCTACCGCCTGCAGGCCGAAGCCATCGCCGGACGGCGCAGCGTGAACAATGCGCCCAGCACGCGCTTCACCCGCTTCGACGGCACGGCCAGCGTGGTGCGCTCCTGGGGCGAACACACCCTGAATGCCGGGTTCCGGGTGGCACACGCCACCGACATTCCGGTGGGCGCCATCGATGAATACGCGCTGGGTGGATTCCAGCAACTCTCCGGCTACCGCCCGGGCCAGATCGCCGGCAACTACCTGGCGTTTGGCCGCCTGACCTACTACCAGCGCCTGCCCTGGCGCACCGGCGTGGCGCGTGCGGTGTTTGCCGGCGGTTCGCTGGAACTCGGCAATGCCTGGGTCGACCGCCGCAGCGTGCGCCTGGGCGATCTGCGCAGCGGCTCCAGCCTGTTCGTGGGGGCCGACACCGGCGTGGGCCCGCTGTACCTGAGCCTGGTGCACGCCGCGCGGGGTTACACCGGTGTGTACCTGTTCCTGGGCCGGCCTTGATGCC
>JALORL010000170.1 GCA_025458915.1 Hydrogenophaga sp. | reverse complement strand
ATCACGATCGGTGCCATGCCGGTCTTGAAGGCCCGCACCGCCAGCAGTTCCCTGTTGCGGTGCGCCCAGCGGGTGGCGGTGTAGGTCAGTACCGAGGATGGCAGCATGATGGCCACCATGGTGACCAACACCCCGAGCAGGGCCAGCGCCCAGGCCAGCCAGCCACCGGTAGGCCCGCCCCCGGCGTTGAGCCCCACGTTCCACCCCAAGAGTGCCACGAACAGCACATTGGGCCCGGGTGCGGCCTGCGACAGTGCAATGGACGAGGTGAACTGGGCATCGCTCAGCCAGGCGTTCTGGTGCACCAGGTAGCGGTGCATGTCGGGTGCGGTGGTGATGGCGCCGCCCACGCCCAGCAACGACAGGGAGGCGAAGTGGCCGAACAGGTCAAGCCAGTTCGCTGCGGTGGGGGCCATGCTCATGACCGGTTTCCGGCTGGCGGCGCTTCCCGGGCCAGGACGCGATAAGCCCACAGGCACGCAGAACCACCGATCCCCAGGAGCACCCACACCAACGGCCAGCGCAGCAGACCGATGGCCACAAACGTGATGCACGCCAGCCCGATGCACACCGCCATGCCCATGGCATTGCGTTCCAGCGCTGCAATCAGCTTGATGCCGGTGGCGGTGATGAGGCCCGCCGCCACCGCGCCCATGCCGCGCAGGGCGTTCTGCGCCACCGGGTATTCGGCCACCTGTCCGTACAGCACCGCCAGCGCCAGCACGACCAGCAAGGGCAGGGCCAGCATGCCGGCGAGGGCGGACAGCGCACCCCGCAGGCCAAAATAGCGGCCGCCGATCATCATCGACAGGTTGACCACATTGGGGCCCGGCATGATCTGCGCCACGGCCCAGTCTTCCACGAACTGTTCGCGCGTCATCCAGCGTTTTTTTTCGACCAGTTCGCGCTGTACCACGGCCAGCACGCCCCCAAAGCCCTGCAGCGCCAACCAGGTGAACGACCAGAACAGGTCGTTGCAGCTCTGCGGCGCTGGCAGCGAGCCGCCCGCGCCTGCGGCGGGCGCTTCCACGGGGATCTTCATGAAAATCAGGTTGCCTGCAGCATTTCGCGCACTTTCTGGGCGGTCAGGGGCTTGGTCAGGAACCCCTGGATCACAGGCAGTTCGCGGGCGCGCTGCTGGTCCTGTGGTGCATCCGAAGAGGTCAGCATCATGAGCAGAACCGTGGGTCGACCCTCCACCAGCGGTGAGGCTTCCCGGGCGAATTCAAAACCGTCCATCAATGGCATGTTGATGTCCAGAAAAATGCAAGTGGGTTCGCTGAGCGGGTCCGATTTCAGGAATGCCAGCGCCTCGGCGCCGCCTTCGAAGACGAGGATCTGCCCATCAAACCCGGCTCGCCGGATCATGATTTCATGAAAGACGTTGTCGGCTTCGTTGTCGTCGATGAGGATGAAACGGGTCGGTGCGGTCACTTGAAACTTTCTGCGGGAAGGGCGTCCGTCCGGGGAAGGCGCAACGTGAAGCGGCTACCACGCCCGAGCTCGGACACCAGCGCAATGCTGCCACCGTGCAGTACGGCGATGCGCCGTGCAATCGAAAGGCCGAGCCCGGAACCCGGGTGGTGACGGCGCAATTGCAAGCGTTTGAGCATGCCGAAAACGGTCTCCTGATGGTGGGACGCAATGCCAATGCCATTGTCGTCGACATGGATCAAATCGAACCCTGCTTCCCGTTCTGCAGAGACCCGAACCCGGGGCTCAGTACCGGCGCGGGTGTATTGGAGACTGTTTTTCACCAGTTGGTACAGCAGGTCCTGCAGCAGAACCTCCTCCCCTTGCACCACCGGAAGGGTGCCGAGTTCGACGCTGGCGCCGCTGGCCTCCATGAGCGGTCCCAGTTGTTCCAGGACGCGTTCCAGCACAACGGCCAGGTTCACCGGTTCCCTGGTCACAGCAAACCTGTCCAGCTGCATGAAGTGCAGCAGATCGTCCAGCAACGTCTGCATGCGGGTGCCGCCTGCGCGCACAAACCCCAGATATTGCTGTCCTTCTGTGGGCAGGTTGTGCAGGTGGTCGGATTCCAGCAGCGATGAAAAATTGTTGATGGCGTTCAGGGGCTCGCGCAGGTCGTGCGAGAGCATGTGGATGAACCGTTCCTGTTGACGGGTTTTCTGTTCCAGCAGCGCCACGGTGTCGCTCAGGTGCAGCTCGCGTTGCCGGATTTCCTCGACGTCTTGCGCCCGCATGACCACGCCGATGATGTTGCCCTGTGCACCCCTTGCGGGCATGAGGTCCACTTTCACATGGCGCCGGCCCCGGCCGGGAAATTCACTGATCCGCTCATAGCTGCAGGTCTGCCCGGCCAGCGCCAGCTCCAGCTTTGGACGGATCACTTCCTGAAACACCGACTCGCCTACCTGATCGCGCAGGGTGTTGCCGATCACCTGCGCGCGCGTGCAAGCCCAATAATCCAGAAAGGTGTCGTTGACATGTTTGTAGACCCCGTTGGGGTCCAGATAGACCAGCAGGTCCAGCCCGGCTACCGCCATGGCGGTGAGCTGTTCTTGCTCGCGCTCGGTGGCTGCCGCGTCGCGTGCGCTCTCCTGCCGTCGGGTTCTTTCGTGTTCGAGAAGCGTGGCAACGAGATCTGACAGACGACTGAGCGCATTCAGCTGCTCGGGGCTGAGGTCCCGGGGCTGCTGATCGATCACGCACAGCGAGCCCAGCGCATAGCCATCGTGCGTGACGATGGGAGCGCCTGCGTAGAAACGGATCTTCGGATCGCCCGCCACCAGCGCGTTGTCGTGGAAGCGTTCGTCGAGCAGGGCATCCGGAACCACCATGGGCTGCTCGCGATTGAGGATGGTGTGCGCGCAGAACGCCACTTCCCGGGGCGTTTCCGAAATATCTACCCCAATGCGCGACTTGAACCATTGCCGGTCCCGGTCCACCAGGGTGATCAAGGCTATCGAGGTCCCGCAGATGGCCTGCGCCAGGGCAGAGATGTCGTCAAACGCCTTCTCCGGCAAGGTGTCCAGAACACCGAGGCCTTGCAAACGGGCCAGTCGTTGTTCTTCGTTGGGTGGCAAGGGGGCGGTCAACATGATTTAGGGGGCATTGTGTATACGATTTTTGCATGCCGCCACGCAAACTCCCGCTCGCGGGCCATCCGTAAGCGCCCTGCAAAGGCAAGTACCCCACACCCTACAGGAAAAAACGCGCTGCGGTCAGCCCGTGGAGCAGCCCGCAGAGCCCTCAGGCTGTCCGAAAGACCGGAGGTCAGACCGACATGCCGCCCGAGACTTCGATCACCGCGCCATTGATGTAGCTGGCTTCATCGCTGGCCAGGAACGCGTACACACTGGCAATTTCCTCCGGTTTTCCCAACCGCCGCAGCGGCACGCGGTGCTCCATTTCCTGGATCACCTTCTCCGGAATGGTGTTCAGGATCGGCGTGCTGATGAAACCCGGCGCCACGGCGTTCACCCGCACGCCTTTGGGACCGAGTTCGCGGCTCCAGGTCTTGGTGAAGCCGATCACGCCGAACTTGCTGGCGGCGTAGTTGGTCTGGCCGAAGTTGCCGTAGATGCCCACCACCGAACTGGCGTTGAGGATCACGCCGCTGCCCTGGGCCGTCATGGTGTCGGCCACGGCCTGCGCGCAGTGGAAAACGCCGCGCAGGTTCACGTCGATCACCTTGTCGAACTGCTCCAGGGTCATCTTCTGCAGGCGCGCGTCCTGGGTGATGCCGGCGTTGTTCACCAGCACATCGATGCGCCCGAAGCGCTCCAGCACCTGGGCCACCACCGCGTCCACCATGGCGCGCTGGGTCACGTCCATGACGAAGCCCACGGCCTCGACGCCCAGCGCCTTGCACTGCGCCACCGCTTCGTCCACCTGGCCCTGGCGGATGTCGCACACCACCACGGTGGCGCCCTCCTGGGCGAATTTGCACGCCGTGGCCAGGCCGATGCCCTGCGCCGCGCCGGTGATGATGCTGATCTTTCCTGTCAGTCGGTTCATGTCGTTTCGTGTGGCTGTTTTCAATACTGGGGCTGGTGCTCGCGCAGCGCGGACTTCACCGCATCGCTGAGCACAAAGCCGGCGCCGAAGCGGGTAGCCAGCTCGGCGCAGCGTTTCTCGAACGCGTCCACGCCCATGCCGTAGATGAACTGCAGCGCGCCGCCGGCCCAGGCCGGAAAACCGATGCCGAAGATGGACCCGATGTTGCCGTCGTGCACGCTGGTGAGAACGCCCTCGGCCAGGCAGCGCGCGGTTTCCACCGCCTGGCGGTAGAGCAGCCGGTCCTTGATCTCCTGCACGTCGTAGGCCTGGCCGGGCTTCTCGTACAGGCTTTTCAGCCCGGGCCACAGGGTTTTCTTCTGGCCTTGCGGGTAGTCGTAGAAGCCACCGCCCGCCGCCCGGCCCGAGCGGCCATGCTGTTTCACCATCTGTTCCACCAGGGTCTCGCCCGGCGTGGCCACGTACTGCCGGCCTTCCTTCTGGAAGTCAGCGCGGGTTTGCTCCAGCACATGCACCGAGAGCGACAGCGCCGTTTCGTCCAGCACCGCCAGCGGGCCCACCGGCATGCCGGCCTGCATGGCGCAGTTCTCGATCACAGGCGCCGGAATGCCTTCACCCAGCATGGCCGCACCTTCCATCACGAAGGTGCCGAAGGTGCGGCTGGTGTAGAAGCCGCGCGAATCGTTCACCACGATGGGCAGCTTGCCCAGCGCCTGCACATAGTCGTAGGCGCGGGCAATGGTCTCGTCGTCGGTCTGCTTGCCGCGGATGATCTCCACCAGCTTCATCTTGTCCACCGGGCTGAAGAAGTGGATGCCGACGAATTTTTCCGGCCGGGCGCTGGCCTGCGCCAGGCTGGAGATGGGCAGGGTGGAGGTGTTGCTGGCAAAGAAGCCGCCCGGCGCGAGCTGCGGCTCGGCCTCCTGCGTCACCTGGGCCTTGAGTTCGCGCTGTTCGAACACCGCTTCGATGATCAGGTCGCAGCCCGCCAGGTCGGCCGCGCTGGCGGTGGTCTGAATGAGGCTGAGCACGCCCATCTGCTTCTCGGAGGTCATCTGGCCTTTTTCCACCCGCTTGCGGGTCAGCATGGCGGTGTAGGCCTTGCCCTTCTCAGCCGCTTCCACGCTCACGTCCTTGAGCACGGTAGCGATGCCGCGCGTGGCCTGGGCGTGTGCAATGCCGGCGCCCATCATGCCCGCCCCCAGAATGCCCACCTTGCGCGGCTGGTACTTCTCCG
>JALORL010000025.1 GCA_025458915.1 Hydrogenophaga sp. | reverse complement strand
GCCATGGTCACCACGCGGCCGGCGCGGTCGAACACGATGCTGCGGGAGCTGGAGGTGCCCTGGTCCAGGGCCAGCAGGTAGGTCATCTCTTGCCTCTGATGGGGGAGGGTTGCGGTCAAAAGGGTTCGGATTCGCTGCCGGACAAAACGCATTCCACATTGCCCTGGGCCAGGAGCTCATCAAAGGGTGGCGGCGGCGGCAGGTCGGTGAACAGCACGTCGATGTCGTCCAGCCGCGCCAGTTCCACCATGGCCGGGCGGTTGAACTTGCTGTGGTCGGCCGCCAGCCACACCTCGCGCGACTGGTCGACGATGGTGCGCGCCACCTTCACCTCGCGGTAGTCGAAGTCGCGCAGCGTGCCGCCACTTTCACCTCGCGGTAGTCGAAGTCGCGCAGTGTGCCGTCGGCCTCGATGCCGCTGATGCCGATCAGGCCGATGTCGACCTTGAACTGGCGCATGAAGTCCACCGTGGCCTCGCCCACGATGCCCTGGTCGGCGCCGCGCACCTGGCCGCCGGCCACGATCACCTCGCAGTCCGGGTGCGTGCTCATCAGGGATGCAATGTGCAGGTTGTTGGTGATGACGCGCAGCCCCCGGTGGTGCCGCAATTCGTGCGCCACCGCTTCGATCGTGGTGCCGATGTTCATGATCAGCGAACAGCCGTTGGGCACGCGCTGTGCGACCGCCCGCGCGATGCGGCCCTTGGCTTCCGACGACATGCGCTGGCGCTGGCGGTAGGCAATGTTCTCGGTGGTCGACACCGGCAACCGCACCCCGCCGTGAAAGCGCGAGAGCAGCCCGGCCTCGGCCAGCCGCTGCACATCGCGGCGCACCGTCTGCAGCGTGACGCCGAAGCGCTCGGCCAGCGCCTCGATGGTTTGCGGGCCGCTGGCGCGCACCGCCTCCAGCAACTGCGTGTGGCGCGGATTCAGGTTCATTCGGTGGACGGAGAAAGCGGAAAGGACGGAGTGGTCGCCGGTGCGACCAAGACCCGAACATAACGGAAAACAAAAAACACCCACTCAGGGTTAATGCCGAATCCAAAAGAACATAAACGAACAATAAAATCGCCGAAACGAATCAGCACATCGGTTCGCGTTGTGCGCTTTTTCACACTGGGTTTCGAATGCAGCTTTCTTTGGAGCAGGTGGGCAAGACGGTGGGGCCAGCGGTCCACCTCTACCCCCAAAGCCTCACGCTGGTACCCGGCGCGGTCACCGTGCTGCTGGGCGCCACCCAGGCCGGCAAGACCAGCCTGATGCGCATCATGGCCGGGCTGGATGTGGCCACCACCGGCCGCGTGCTGGCCGACGGCGCGGACGTGACCCGTGTGCCGGTGCGCCAGCGCAACGTGGCCATGGTCTACCAGCAGTTCGTCAACTACCCCTCCATGACGGTGGCGCAGAACATTGCGTCGCCCATGAAGCTGCGCGGCGAACGCGACACCGAGCGCAAGGTGCGCGAACTGGCCGCCCGGCTGCACATCGAGATGTTCCTCGACCGCCTGCCGGCCGAGCTCTCGGGCGGACAGCAACAGCGCGTGGCGCTGGCCCGGGCGCTGGCCAAGGGCGCGCCGCTCATGCTGTTCGACGAACCCCTCGTCAACCTCGATTACAAGCTGCGCGAGGAGCTGCGCGAGGAGCTGACCCAGCTGTTCGCCACCGGCGACTCCACCGTGGTCTATGCCACCACCGAGCCCGGCGAAGCCCTGCTGCTCGGCGGCTACACCGCGGTGATGGATGCCGGCGAACTGCTGCAGTACGGCCCCACGGCCGAGGTGTTCCACGCCCCGAAGAGCATCCGCGTGGCCCGCGCCTTCAGCGACCCGCCGATGAACCTCATGCCGGCCGAGGCCGTGCCCGGCGGGGTGCGCGTGGGCGGCGACGCGGTGTGGCCGCTGGCCCTGCCCGAGAGCGCGCCACGCCAGCTGGTGCTGGGCGTGCGGGCTGGTGGCCTGCGCGAACAGGCCCGCCCCGGCGATGTGCCTTTGCCTGGCCGCGTGGAGCTGGCCGAAATCGCCGGCTCCGACACCTTCGTGCACGTGCACACCGCCGTGGGTGAACTCGTGGCCCAGCTCACCGGCGTGCACGACTGCCCGCTGGGCGACCCGATCACGCTCTACCTCAGTCCCGAGAGCCTGTTTGTCTTTGACGCCGCCGGCCCGCTGGTGCGGGCCCCGGCACGACCCGGAAAGGCCGCCTGATGGCCCGCATCGAACTCGACCTGGCGCACGCCTACAAGGCAAATCCCCAGCGCGACGAAGACTACGCCCTGCTGCCCCTGAAGATGGCCTTCGAGGACGGCGGCGCCTACGCCTTGCTCGGCCCCTCCGGCTGCGGCAAGACCACCATGCTCAACATCATGTCGGGCCTGCTGCAACCCTCCCAGGGCACGGTGCAGTTCGACGGCCGCGACGTCACGCGCCTGAGCCCCCAGCAGCGCAACATCGCGCAGGTGTTCCAGTTCCCGGTCATCTACGACACCATGACCGTGGCCGAGAACCTGGCGTTTCCGCTCAAGAACCGCAAGGTGCCTGCCGGCGAAATCAAGGAGCGGGTGGGGCGCATCGCCGAGATGCTGGAAATGAGCCACCAGCTCGACATGCGCGCCGCCGGCCTCTCCGCAGACCAGAAGCAGAAGATCTCGCTCGGCCGCGGCCTGGTGCGCTCGGACGTGTCGGCCGTGCTGTTCGACGAACCGCTCACCGTCATCGACCCGCACCTGAAGTGGCAGCTGCGCCGCAAGCTCAAGCAGATCCACCACGAGCTCAAGCTCACGCTCATCTACGTCACGCACGACCAGGTGGAGGCGCTCACCTTCGCCGACGAGGTGGTGGTGATGACGCGGGGCAGGGCGGTGCAGGTCGGCCCGGCCGAAGCCCTGTTCGAGCGGCCAGCGCACACCTTTGTCGGCCATTTCATCGGCTCGCCCGGCATGAATTTCCTGCCGGCCCAGCACGAGGCCGGCCAGCTTCGGGTGCTGGGTCACCAACTGGCTGTGCCCGCGCAACGTGCGCTGCCTGCAGGAGCGCTCACCGTTGGCATCCGGCCGGAATACCTGGCCCTGGCGTCAGCAGGCGAAGCTGGGACCCTGCCGGCGAAGGTGCTGCGGGTGCAGGACATCGGCACCTACTTCATGCTCACCTGTCAGGTGGGCGAGCACACCCTGAAGACCCGCCTGTCCCCGGAAACCACCGTGCCACAGGCCGGCGACACCGTCCACCTGCAGGTGCTGGGTGACCACACCTGCTTCTACCAGAACGAGGTACTCGTATGAGCGCATTGCAGGTCCGCTCCCAGCCAGCTCGCACCGCAGGGCACCGCACGGAGGCTTCGCAATGAGCGCCACCACCAAACCCGTCAACCAGAAAGCCTGGTTCCTGGTGCTGCCCGTCATCGTCTGCGTGGCGTTCTCCGCCATCCTGCCGCTGATGACGGTCGTCAACTACTCGGTGCAGGACATCCTTTCGCCCGACCGCCGCATCTTCGTCGGCACCGAATGGTTCGCTGCGGTCATGCGCGACCAGGACCTGCACGGCGCGCTGTTTCGGCAGATCCAGTTTTCACTGGCCGTGCTGGTGATCCAGATCCCGCTCGGCATCGCGTTGGCGCTGTCCATGCCAGCGCAGGGCTGGAAGGCCTCGGCCGTGCTGGTGGTCGTAGCGTTGTCGCTGCTCATTCCGTGGAACGTGGTCGGAACCATCTGGCAGATCTTCGGCCGCGCCGACATCGGCCTGCTCGGCTATTACCTGCAGCAGGCCGGCTTCAATTACAGCTACACCGGCAACGCCTCACACGCCTGGTGGACCGTGCTGGCCATGGATGTGTGGCACTGGACGCCGCTGGTGGCCCTGCTGGCCTACGCCGGCCTGCGCAGCATTCCCGACGCGTACTACCAGGCCGCCAGCATCGACGGTGCCAGCAAGTGGGCGGTGTTCCGCTACATCCAGCTGCCCAAGATGCGCGGCGTGCTGATGATCGCAGTGCTGCTGCGTTTCATGGACAGCTTCATGATCTACACCGAGCCCTTCGTGCTCACCGGCGGCGGTCCCGGCAACGCCACCACCTTCCTCTCCCAGTACCTGACCACCAAAGCCGTGGGCCAGTTCGACGTCGGCCCCGCAGCGGCCTTCTCCCTGATCTATTTCTTCATCATCCTGCTGTTCTGCTTCGTGCTCTACAACTGGATGCAGAGCCTGGGCACGACCCAGAAGGAGCACACGAATGCTTGAACGGCGTTTCAAGAAGCGGACCTTGTTCCTCTTCGCCTACCTCATCTTCGCCCTGTTGCCCATCTACTGGATGGTCAACATGAGCTTCAAGACCAACCAGGAAATCCTGTCCTCGTTCACGCTGTGGCCGGCCGAGTTCACCTGGGCCAACTACCAGACCATCTTCACCGACCCGTCCTGGTATTCGGGCTACATCAACAGCCTGATCTATGTGGCCATCAACACGGTGATCTCCCTCACCGTCGCATTGCCCGCGGCCTACGCGTTCTCGCGCTACCGCTTCCTGGGCGACAAGCACGTGTTCTTCTGGCTGCTGACCAACCGCATGACGCCACCGGCCGTGTTCCTGTTGCCGTTCTTCCAGCTCTACACCACCATGGGTCTGATGGACACGCACATCGCCGTGGCCATGGCACACCTGCTGTTCAACGTGCCACTGGCAGTGTGGATTCTCGAAGGCTTCATGAGCGGCATCCCGCGCGAGATCGACGAGACCGCCTACGTGGACGGCTACAGCTTCCCACGCTTCTTCTTCACCATCTTCCTGCCGCTCATCAAGGCCGGCGTGGGCGTGGCGGCGTTCTTCTGCTTCATGTTCAGCTGGGTGGAACTGCTGCTGGCGCGCACGCTCACCAGCGTCAACGCCAAACCCATCGTGGCCACCATGACCCGCACGGTGAGTGCCAGCGGCATGGATTGGGCCACGCTCGCCGCCGCCGGCGTGCTCACCATCGTGCCCGGCGCAATCGTGATCTGGTTCGTGCGGCACTACATCGCCAAAGGCTTCGCCATGGGGCGTGTATGACAAAGCGCACTCGGAAAGGAATTGCAATGTTGGAGCGAAGGGTCTTTGTCCAGCGGACGCCGCGGAACCGGCTCAGCCGGGCCGCTGGCGTCGTCCCCCCTCAGGGGGGAAGCGCCAAAGGCGCGCAGGGGGGGTGCCATGTTTGACTGGATGGTATGGACCACACCGGTAGCGATATTTTTCACCTGCATCGTGCTCATGCTGATCGGCATGACCGTGTGGGAAATCAAGTCGCCCACCATCGAGCGCAAGGGCTTTCTGCCCATGGTCACCACGCGTGGGGACCGCCTGTTCATCGGCCTGCTGGGCTCGGCGTACATCCACCTGGCGTTCGTCGGCATGGCCGGCTGGATGGCGGAATGGCTGTCGCTGGAGCAGGAGCCCAGCATCTGGTTCGCGTTCGGCATCGCCGCCGTGTGGATGGCGCTGGTCATGCGCAAGGGCTGACACGGCGCGACAACCTTTTTCCTCTCGTGAATTCGGCCCATTGCTTCCCCGGGGCCGAGCCATTCCATGTGAACCACCGGGGAAGCACACCGATCGAGGAGACGACATGAAATTGCGACACACCGCCCTGGCGCTGGCAACCCTGCTGGCCATGGGTGCCCAGGTGGCCTGGGCCGACGAGGCCGCCGCCAAGCGCTGGATCGACAGCGAGTTCCAGCCCTCCACGCTGAGCAAGGACCAGCAGATGGCCGAGATGAAGTGGTTCATCGACGCTGCCAAGAAGCTGCAGGCCAAGGGCGTGAAAGAAATTTCCGTGGTGTCGGAAACCATCACCACGCACGAGTACGAGAGCAAGACGCTGGCCAAGGCTTTCGAGGAAATCACCGGCATCAAGGTCAAGCACGACCTGATCCAGGAAGGCGACGTGGTCGAAAAGCTGCAGACCTCCATGCAGTCCGGAAAATCGATTTACGACGGCTGGATTTCCGACTCCGACCTGATCGGTACCCACTACCGCTACGGCAAGATCATGAACCTGACCGACTACATGGCCGGCAAGGGCAAGGAGTGGACCAACCCGGGTCTGGATCTGAAGGACTTCATCGGCACCAGCTTCACCACCGGTCCCGACGGCAAGCTCTACCAGCTGCCCACCCAGCAGTTCGCCAACCTCTACTGGTTCCGCGCCGACCTGTTCGAGCGCAAGGACCTCAAGGAAAAATTCAAGGCCAAGTACGGCTACGACCTGGGCGTGCCGCTGAACTGGAGCGCCTACGAAGACATCGCCGAGTTCTTCACCAACGACGTCAAGACCATCGACGGCAAGCCGATCTACGGTCACATGGACTACGGCAAGAAGGACCCGTCGCTGGGCTGGCGCTTCACCGACGCCTGGCTGTCCATGGCCGGCACCGCCGACGTGGGCATCCCGAACGGCAAGCCGGTCGACGAATGGGGCATCCGCGCCTCGGCCGACGGCTGCCACCCGCAGGGGGCCAGCGTTTCACGCGGCGGCGCCACCAACTCGCCGGCTGCCGTGTACGCGCTCACCAAGTACATCGACTGGATGAAGAAGTACGCGCCCAAGGAAGCCACTGGCATGACCTTCGGCGAAGCCGGCCCGGTGCCCGCGCAGGGCCAGATCGCCCAGCAGATCTTCTGGTACACCGCCTTCACCGCCGACATGACCAAGCCCGGCCTGCCGGTGGTCAATGCCGACGGCACACCCAAGTGGCGCATGGCCCCTGGTCCGAACGGCCCGTACTGGAAGCAGGGCATGCAGAACGGCTACCAGGACGTGGGCTCGTGGACCTTCTTCGACAAGCACGACGAGAACAAGACCGCCGCTGCATGGCTCTACGCCCAGTTCGTGACCGCCAAGACCACATCGCTGAAGAAGACCATCGTCGGCCTGACTCCCATCCGCGAGTCCGACATCCAGTCCAAGGCCATGACCGACATGGCTCCGAAGCTGGGTGGCCTGGTCGAGTTCTACCGCAGCCCGGCCCGTGTCGCCTGGACCCCCACCGGCACCAACGTGCCCGACTATCCGCGTCTGGCCCAGCTCTGGTGGCAGAACGTGGCCGAGGCGGTCACTGGTGAAAAGACGCCCCAGGCCGCCATGGACAACCTGGCCGAGCAGATGGACCAGGTGATGGCCCGTCTGGAGCGCGCAGGCATGGAGCGCTGCGCGCCCAAGCTCAATCCGAAGGGGGATCCCAACAAGTACCTGAGCGACACGGCAGCACCCTGGAAGAAGCTGGCCAACGAGAAGCCGAAAGGCGAAACCATCGCCTACGACCAGCTTCTGAACGCATGGAAAAATGGCAAGGTGCGCTGATCTGGCGCCCATGATCCCGTAGCAACCCGCCCCTCGCGCCGCCGGCGTGAGGGGCCATTTCCCGATTTCATGAAACGCGCAGAACTGCTTGAATCGCTGGCCCGCCAGTCGGTGTACGACCTGGCCGTTGTCGGGGGTGGCGCCACCGGACTCGGGGTGGCACTCGACGCAGCGCTGCGCGGTTTCTCCGTCGTGCTGCTGGAGTCGCACGACTTTGCCGGCGGCACATCCTCCCGCTCCACCAAGCTGCTGCATGGTGGCGTGCGCTATCTGGCCCAAGGCAACCTGTCCCTGGTGCGCGAGGCCTTGGCCGAGCGTGGCACTGTGCTGCGCGTGGCGCCCCATCTTGCCCAGCCCCTGCCGTTTGTGATGCCGTCTTATCGCTGGTGGCAAACGCCCTTCTACGGCATCGGACTCAAGTTGTACGACCTGCTGGCTGGTTCGGCCGGCCTCGGTCGCACCGAATTTCTCGGCCGCGAGCGCACCCTGGCCGCCCTGCCCGGAGTCAATCCGCGCCACCTGCTCGGGGGGGTCCAATACTGGGACGGTCAGTTCGACGACGCCCGCCTGGCGCTTGCCCTGGCCCGCACCGCCGAAGCGGCGGGGGCGGTCCTGTTGAACTATTCCAGGGTCGCGGCCGTGCGGCGCCAGGCGGTCTCGGCTCTCAACCGTTTTGAACTGGATGTGCACGATACCCTGGATGGCAGGGTCCGCACCGTGGCGGCGCGCTGTGTGGTCAACGCCACCGGCGTGTGGGTCGACGAGCTGCGCGCCGTCACTCAGGGCCAGGTCCCGCAGGCCCCTCCGCAGCGCATGGTCAGCCCCAGCCAGGGCGTGCACGTCGTGGTGGATCGAGAGTTCCTTGGCGGCGACACCGCTCTGCTGGTTCCCAAGACCCCGGATGGCCGGGTGCTGTTCGCGGTCCCTTGGCTTGGCAAGGTGGTGCTGGGGACCACCGACACGCCCCGCCAGGACTTGCCGCGCGAGCCCGATGCGTTCGAGGAGGAGCTGGACTTCATCCTGTCTGAAGCCGGTCGCGCCCTCAACCGCCCGGTGCGCCGGCAGGACGTGCGCAGCGTCTGGGTGGGACTGCGGCCGCTGGTGGCGCCCCCGCGGCAGGCCAACGGCGCCACCAAGTCGCTGTCGCGAGAACACACCATCGTGACCGACCCAACCGGTCTTGTCACCGTCACGGGTGGCAAATGGACCACCTACCGTGCCATGGCGGAGGATGTGCTCGATCGCTGTTTCGACGAAGGCTTGTTGTCCCGAAAACCGGGTGGCCTGACCGAACACCATCCCTTGCTGGGGGCCGGCCCGGGCCTCCCCAAGGCGCTCCACACGGCCCCAGGGCTCCATCTGTACGGGACAGAGGCTCCACGGGTGAACGCATGCCCCGGAGCCGAAACCCAGCTCGGCATGGGCCTCACCGAAGCCATGGTGCGTTTCGCCGCTCGAGAGGAGTATGCGCAGACGGTTGAAGACGTGTTGGCAAGACGGTGGCGCGCCCTGTTCCTCGACGCAGCCTCTGCCGCCACCATGGCCCCCGCTGTGGCGGCCATTTTGCTGGACGAGGGCTGCTCTGCCCCTGAACTCGACGCATTCCTGGCACTCTGCCGCAGAAACAGCCTGCCCGCCGAGGCTTGCTCAACCCATCGCGGTTGACGCGCCAGGAAACCCGTGCCATAATTTGCGGCTTCGCTTGAAAAGGCGAGGCTTTCTGCCCACCGAATCCGGTCCGCCATCCCCTGTGCAATGCAGGCGGCAGCCGGCAACGACGGGCCCAAGACTGATCACTTGCAGCCGTGGTGGTTTCAAGGATTCAAGTTGGGACTTAAATCAAATGATTCAAACGCAATCTCGACTCGATGTTGCCGACAACACGGGTGCCAAGTCCGTGATGTGCATCAAGGTGCTCGGCGGCTCCAAGCGCCGCTACGCCAGTGTTGGCGACGTCATCAAGGTCTCCATCAAAGAAGCCGCGCCCCGTGGTCGCGTCAAGAAGGGTGAGGTCTACAGTGCCGTGGTGGTCCGAACCGCCAAGGGCATTCGCCGCCCCGACGGCGCCCTCATCAAATTCGATGGCAACGCAGCCGTGTTGTTGAATGCCAAGCTGGAGCCTATCGGCACCCGCATCTTCGGACCGGTCACGCGCGAGCTGCGTACCGAAAAGTTCATGAAGATCGTATCGCTGGCTCCCGAGGTTCTCTGAGGAATCAACATGAACAAGATCCGTAGTGGTGACGAAGTCATCGTGATTGCCGGGCGCGACAAGGGCAAGCGCGGCAAGGTGGTCCTGCGTGCCGACGACAGCCGTCTGGTGGTTGAGGGTGTGAACATCGTCAAGAAGCACGCCAAGCCGAATCCCATGAAGGGCATCACCGGCGGCATCATCGAAAAAACCATGCCCATCCACCAGTCCAATGTGGCGATCTTCAATGGCGCCACGGGCAAGGCAGACCGTGTGGGCATCAAGCTCCTGGCCGACGGCAAGAAAGTGCGCGTCTTCAAGTCCAGCGGCGAAGAAATCAAGGTGGCATGAGCATGACCCGTTTGCAAGACATCTACCGCGACACCGTCGCGCCGAGCCTCATGGAGAAGTTCGGCTACAAGTCGGTTATGGAAGTGCCTCGCCTGACCAAGATCACGCTCAACATGGGTGTGAGCGAGGCGGTGGCTGACAAAAAAGTCATGGACAACGCCGTGGGCGACCTGACCAAGATCGCCGGCCAGAAGCCTGTAGTGACCAAGGCCCGCAAGGCCATTGCCGGTTTCAAGATTCGCGAACAGCAGGCCATCGGCTGCATGGTGACCCTGCGCGGTGCCCGCATGTACGAGTTTCTGGACCGTTTCGTGACCGTTGCCCTGCCCCGTGTGCGCGACTTCCGCGGCATCTCCGGCAAGGCCTTTGACGGCCGTGGCAACTACAACATCGGTGTCAAGGAACAGATCATCTTTCCCGAGATCGAGTACGACAAGGTTGATGCCCTGCGTGGCCTCAACATCAGCATCACGACAACCGCGAAGTCCGACGCCGAATGCAAGGCGCTGCTGGCCGGTTTCCGTTTCCCGTTCAAGAACTGAGGTGGCGCGTGGCTAAACAAGCACTCCTGCAACGTGAACTCAAGCGAGAGAAGCTCGCTGCCAAGTTCGCCAAGAAATACGCTGAGTTGAAGGCAACCGCCGGCGACGCCAAGAAGAGCGACGAAGAGCGTGACTCCGCCCGCCTGGCGCTTCAGAAGCTGCCCCGCAACGCGAACCCCACGCGCCAGCGCAACCGCTGTGAAATCACCGGTCGTCCGCGCGGCACCTTCTCCCAGTTCGGGTTGTCTCGCGCCAAGGTGCGTGAAATGGCCTTCGCCGGTGAAATTCCCGGCATCACCAAAGCCAGCTGGTAAGCGGTAGGAGAACCACAAATGAGCATGAGTGATCCTATCGCCGACATGTTGACCCGCATCCGCAACGCACAGATGGTCGAGAAGGCCAGCGTGTCGATGCCGGCTTCCAAGGTCAAGGCTGCCATCGCCCAGGTCCTGAAAGACGAGGGTTACATCGATGGTTTCCAGGTCAAGAGCGCAGGCGGCAAGCAGGAGCTTGAGATTTCCCTCAAGTACTACGCTGGGCGCCCTGTGATAGAGCGCATCGAGCGCGTGAGCCGGCCCGGCCTGCGGGTGTACCGCGGCCGCAACGCCATTCCCCAGGTCCAGAACGGCCTGGGCGTCGCCATCGTCACGACGCCGCAGGGCGTGATGACGGACCGCAAGGCCCGCGCTTCCGGCGTGGGTGGCGAAGTCCTGTGTTACGTCGCCTGATGCGGGCATCAAGGAGCAACTGAATGTCACGTATTGGAAAGCTGCCGGTCACCGTTCCCGCGGGAGTCGAAGTGGCCGTCAAGGATGGTCTGGTCAACGTCAAGGGGGCGCTCGGCGCATTGGCCCTGGCGGAAAACCAGCTTGTCAAGATCGAACACAAGGCTGGCGCGCTGTCTTTCACGCCAGTCGACGATTCGCGGGAAGCGAATGCCATGTCCGGCACCATGCGCCAGCTGGTGAACAACATGGTCAACGGTGTCAGCAAGGGTTTTGAGAAGAAGATTTCCCTGCTGGGTGTGGGCTACAAGGCCCAGGCCCAGGGGAGCAAGCTCAACCTCACCGTGGGCTATTCGCACCCGGTGGTGATGGACATGCCTGCAGGCATCAAGGTGGAAACCCCGACGCCGACCGAAATCCTGATCAAGGGTGCGGATCGTCAGCGCGTGGGTCAGATCGCTTCCGAGGTGCGCGCTGTGCGCCCCCCTGAGCCTTACAAGGGCAAAGGCATCCGCTATGCGGATGAAAAGGTCACGATCAAAGAAACCAAGAAGAAGTAAGGATCAGGATCATGTTGACCAAAAAAGAGCAACGCCTGCGTCGCGCCCGCCAAACGCGCATCCGCATTGCACAGCAAGGCGCCGTTCGCCTGACCGTGAATCGCACCAATCTGCACATCTATGCCAACGTCATCTCCGACGACGGCAACCGCGTGCTGGCTTCTGCCTCCACGGCCGAAGCCGAGGTGCGGGCCCAGATCGGTGGTGCTGGCAAGGGTGGCAATGCCGCAGCAGCAGCGCTGATCGGCAAGCGCATTGCCGAGAAGGCGAAAGCTGCCGGCATCGAAAAGGTGGCGTTCGACCGTTCTGGTTTTGCCTACCATGGCCGGGTTAAAGCCCTGGCAGATGCGGCCCGCGAAGCCGGTCTGCAGTTCTGATCCAACGGGAATCACACAATGGCTAAATTTACGGCAAACATCAAGAACGAAGCGAACGACGACGGTCTGCGCGAGAAGATGATCGCGATCAACCGCGTGACCAAGGTGGTCAAGGGCGGTCGCATTCTCGGTTTCGCAGCGCTGACCGTCGTGGGCGATGGCGATGGCCGCGTGGGCATGGGCAAAGGCAAGGCGCGCGAAGTGCCTGTGGCTGTGCAGAAGGCCATGGAGCAGGCCCGCCGCAACATGATCAAGGTGTCGCTGAAGAACGGCTCGCTGCACCACAGCGTGCACGGCGAACACGGCGCCTCCAATGTCATGATGCTGCCCGCCTCCAAAGGTACTGGCATCATCGCGGGCGGCCCGATGCGCGCCGTGTTTGAAGTGCTGGGCATCACCGATGTGGTGGCCAAGAGCCACGGTTCGAGCAACCCCTATAACCTGGTGCGCGCCACCCTGGACGCACTCAAGAACTCGACCACGCCCGCCGACGTGGCTGCCAAGCGCGGCAAGTCGGTTGAAGAAATTCTGGGCTGATAGGAGCGATCATGACCACACAAACCACCGTCAAGGTCCAACTGATGCGTAGCCCCATTGGCACCAAACAGTCTCACCGCGACACCGTGCGGGGACTGGGCCTGCGCAAGCTCAACAGCGTCAGCGAATTGCAGGACACCCCTGCGGTGCGCGGAATGATCAACAAGATTGCTTACCTGGTCAAGGTTCTCTGAATCGGAGTCGTCAGACATGGAACTCAACTCAATCAAGCCCGCGGATGGCGCCAAGCATGCCAAGCGCCGCGTCGGTCGCGGCATCGGCTCAGGCCTGGGCAAGACGGCAGGCCGGGGCCACAAGGGTCAAAAGTCGCGCGCCGGTGGCTACCACAAGGTCGGTTTCGAGGGTGGTCAGATGCCCCTTCAGCGCCGGCTGCCGAAGCGTGGCTTCAAATCCGCACAGTTGCAATTCAATGCCGAGGTCACTTTGTCCGACCTCAATGGTCTCGAGGCTGCAGAAGTGGACCTTCTGGTGCTTAAACAGGCAGGACTGGTGTCCAACCTCGCCAAGCGTGTGAAAGTGATCAAAACGGGGGAAATCTCCCGTGCCGTGTCGCTGAAGAACATTGCAGCCACCGCAGCCGCCAAGGCCGCCATCGAGGCTGCCGGTGGATCGTTGGCGTAAACGTCAGGCTGAAAGCGCTCAGTGGCAACTGCTCCTAGTACCCTAGCCAAAACAGGAAAATTCGGCGACCTGCGTCGTCGTTTGGTTTTCCTGCTGTTGGCGCTGATCGTTTACCGGATTGGTTCGCACATACCTGTGCCGGGAATCGACCCTGACCAGCTGCAACAGTTGTTCCAGGGCCAGCAGGGTGGCATCCTCAATCTGTTCAACATGTTTTCTGGCGGTGCATTGTCGCGTTTCGCGGTGTTTGCGCTGGGAATCATGCCGTACATCTCTGCGTCGATCATCATGCAGCTGATGACCTACGTCGTGCCTACATTCGAGCAGTTGAAGAAAGAAGGCGAGGCCGGTCGCCGCAAGATCACGCAGTACACGCGGTACGGTACCCTGGCGTTGGCGATCTTTCAGTCGCTGGGTATTGCATTGGCGCTGGAAGGCCAGCAGGGCCTCGTGATCGATCCGGGCCTCGGTTTCAGGTTGACGGCGGTCGTCAGCCTGGTCGCCGGGACCATGTTCCTGATGTGGCTGGGTGAACAGATCACTGAACGCGGCTTGGGCAACGGCATTTCGCTGCTCATCTTTGCGAGCATCGTGTCAGGATTGCCGAGTGCCATTGGAGGGCTGCTCGAACTGGTGCGTACCGGCGCCATGAACATCCTGATTGCGTTGTTCATCATTGCGCTGGTCATCCTCGTCACCTACTTCGTGGTGTTCGTGGAGCGTGGTCAGCGAAAGATCCTCGTCAACTACGCGCGTCGCCAGGTCGGGAACAAGGTATATGGTGGGCAATCCTCGCACCTTCCTCTGAAGCTGAACATGGCCGGCGTGATCCCGCCGATCTTTGCATCGAGCATCATTCTGTTGCCGACGACCATTGTTAGCTGGGTGAGTACTGGTGATTCCACCCGTTGGCTGCGCGATCTCGCGTCGGCCTTGTCGCCTGGTCAGCCTATCTATGTAGCGCTGTACGCTGCGGCCATCGTGTTCTTCTGTTTTTTCTACACGGCACTGCAGTTCAATAGCCGTGAGACCGCGGACAACTTGAAGAAGAGTGGCGCTTTCATTCCCGGCATCCGGCCTGGAGACCAGACCGCCCGGTACATCGACAAAATCCTTCTGCGTCTGACGTTTGCAGGTGCGATCTACATCACGGCGGTGTGCCTGCTGCCGGAATTCCTGATCCTCAAGTACAACGTACCGTTTTACTTTGGGGGAACGTCGCTACTGATCATTGTGGTGGTGACCATGGATTTCATGGCGCAGGTGCAAAACTACATGATGTCGCAGCAGTACGAGTCGTTGCTCAAGAAGGCGAACTTCAAGACGACGGGTTGAAAGGGGCCGCTGCGCAGCAGCCAGGAGTGGAGCGGTTGAGATGCTGGGGCTGAATGAAAAGGCTCCAATGCCTCCTTCCGGGTCAGGTAGGGCCTCACTCAGGTGGTGCCGGGTCATTGGTCAGGACGCGCTCGCGTTCCACCTGCACCTGTCGAGCCGACAGCGTCAAGGTGGATAGGGCGCCTCAAGATCGCGCTGGTGCGGGTTTGGTGCGCGGGGCAAGGCAGCGAAGTGCTAGCTCGGTAATTTTGGAATATTTAGGAGAAGACTATGAGAGTTTCGGCTTCGGTCAAAAAAATGTGCCGCAACTGCAAGATCATTAAACGGCATGGCATCGTGCGGGTCATCTGCACCGATCCACGTCACAAGCAGCGTCAAGGCTGATCGGTTCGTTCAGAGGTAAATCATGGCTCGTATTGCAGGCATCAACATCCCGCCGCACAAGCACGCCGAAATCGGCTTGACGGCAATTTTTGGCATTGGCCGTACCCGCGCTCGCAAGATTTGCGAAGCCTGCGGCATCGACTACACCAAGAAGATCAAGGACCTGAGTGACGTGGAACTGGAAAAAGTCCGCGACCAGGTCGGTTTGTTCACGATCGAGGGTGACCTGCGCCGTGAAACCACGATGAACATCAAGCGACTGATGGACATCGGCTGCTACCGTGGCTTCCGTCACCGTCGCGGTCTTCCGCTGCGTGGCCAGCGCACCAAGACCAACGCCCGCACGCGCAAGGGCCCCCGCAAGGCGGCTCAGTCGCTGAAGAAATAAACGGATTCAAGGACTCCTATGGCTAAGTCTCCCTCCAGCAACGCCTCCGCCCGCGTGCGCAAAAAGGTCCGCAAGAACATTGCGGATGGAATCGCGCATGTGCACGCGTCTTTCAACAACACCATCATCACCATCACGGACCGCCAGGGCAACGCCCTTTCGTGGGCGTCGTCGGGTGGACAGGGATTCAAGGGTTCGCGCAAATCCACTCCCTTTGCAGCCCAAGTGGCTTCCGAGGTGGCTGGCCGCGCTGCGATCGAGCAGGGCATCAAGAACCTTGACGTTGAAATCAAGGGTCCTGGTCCTGGCCGTGAGTCGTCGGTTCGTGCCCTGGGGGCGCTGGGTATCCGCATCAACTCCATTTCGGACGTGACTCCAGTTCCCCACAACGGCTGCCGGCCGCAGAAGCGCCGCCGCATCTGATCCCTGCCGCTCGCGGTAGAATCGAAAGCTTTTTATCGAGCGCCACCGCAGATTTCTGCGGTGGCATTTTTGCTAAGCCCACTGCCAGAACCGTTCCGGAATCTGGCTCCCGCATCATGTGGTTGCGGCAGTAAAACCAACAGGAAACCAACGTGGCACGTTACCTCGGCCCCAAGGCCAAACTCTCCCGCCGTGAAGGCGCTGATCTGCTGCTCAAGAGCGCCCGCCGCTCCATCAGCGACAAGGCCAAGTTCGACTCCAAGCCAGGTCAGCATGGTCGCACGTCGGGTCAGCGCACCTCTGACTTCGGCATTCAGCTGCGCGAAAAACAAAAGGTCAAGCGCACCTACGGCGTGCTGGAGCGCCAGTTCCGTCGCTATTTTGAAGAGGCCGATCGCCGCCGTGGAAACACCGGTGCCAACCTGCTGTTCCTGCTGGAAGCACGCCTTGACAATGTCGTGTTTCGCATGGGTTTTGCTTCGACCCGCGCCGAAGCCCGCCAGATGGTGTCGCACAAGGCGATCACCGTGAACGGGCAACCGGTCAACATTCCTTCCTACTCTGTGAAGGCTGGCGATGTGGTGGCGGTCCGGGAAAAGTCCAAGAAACAGGCGCGCGTGATCGAGGCCCTGGAACTGGCCAAGCAGATCGGTTTTCCGGCCTGGGTGGAAGTGGCTGCCGACAAAGCGGAAGGCGTGTTCAAGAAGGCGCCTGATCGCGATGAGTTCGGCTCGGACATCAACGAGTCGTTGATCGTCGAACTGTATTCCCGTTAATTTTTCGTTCCCGGCCAGCACGTTCTGTGCGGTCGGGCCGTGCTCCGTCTGCCTTATCGGTGTAACGAGCCGAGGGACCTGAAGGAAGTTTGAATGCTGAACAATCTGCTGAAGCCCAAAACCATCAATGTCGAGCAGATCTCGACCAACCGCGCCAAGGTCACGCTGGAACCCTTTGAACGCGGCTACGGCCATACGCTGGGTAATGCCCTGCGGCGGGTTTTGCTGTCTTCGATGGTGGGCCACGCTCCCACCGAGGTGACGATTGCGGGCGTGGTACATGAGTATTCGTCCATCGACGGCGTTCAGGAAGATGTCGTCAACATGCTGTTGAACCTCAAAGGCGTGGTGTTCAAGCTCCACAACCGCGACGAGGTCACGCTCAGCCTGCGAAAGGATGGCGAAGGTCTTGTTACGGCCTCCGACATTCAGACGCCCCACGATGTCGAGATCGTCAACCCCAACCACGTGATTGCCACGCTGTCGGCGGGTGCCAAACTGGACATGCAGATCAAGGTCGAAAAAGGCCGTGGCTACGTGCCGGGCAGTTTGCGTCGGCACGATGACCAGTCGCGTTCCATCGGCCGTATTGTTCTCGATGCGTCGTTCTCGCCGGTGAAGCGCGTGAGCTACACCGTGGAAAGCGCCCGGGTGGAACAGCGCACCGACCTCGACAAGCTCGTGCTCGAGATCGAGACCAACGGCTCCATCGGACCGGAGGAAGCTGTGCGCGCATCGGCCAAGATCCTTGTCGAACAACTGGCCGTTTTTGCGCAGCTTGAGGGTGTGGAGTTGTCCGCGTTCGACCAGCCGGCGCAACGGAGTTCGCAGCAGTTCGACCCGATCCTTCTGCGTCCTGTCGACGAACTGGAACTGACCGTGCGTTCGGCCAACTGCCTGAAGGCCGAAAACATCTATTACATCGGTGACCTGATCCAGCGCACCGAGAACGAGCTGCTCAAGACGCCCAATCTGGGTCGCAAGTCGCTCAACGAAATCAAGGAAGTGCTCGCTTCGCGCGGCCTCACCTTGGGCATGAAGCTCGAGAACTGGCCGCCGGCCGGTCTCGACAAACACTGAAGACCCTCAACCGTCTGACGAACCTCCAGTACCTGACACGGCTGGGGGCAAAACACTGAAAGGAACATCAAATGCGTCACGGACATGGCCTCCGCAAACTCAACCGCACCAGCGAGCACCGCCTCGCCATGCTTCGCAACATGATGAACTCGCTGCTGACGCACGAGGCCATCAAGACCACCGTGCCCAAGGCCAAGGAGCTGCGCCGCGTGGTGGAGCCGATGATCACCCTGGCCAAGGAGCCTACCGTTGCCAACCGTCGCCTGGCCTTCGATCGCCTGCGCGACCGTGACGTGGTGGTGAAGCTTTTCAATGAACTGGGCCCGCGTTTCAAGGCCCGCCCCGGTGGCTACACGCGCATCCTGAAGATGGGCTTCCGGGTGGGCGACAACGCTCCTATGGCCTTGGTGGAGCTGGTGGATCGCGCTGAACCTGCTGCGCCAGCCGAAGGCTCCAGCGAATCGTGATATAATTTAAGGCTTGGCGCGGAGTGGAGCAGCCTGGTAGCTCGTTGGGCTCATAACCCAAAGGTCGCAAGTTCAAATCTTGCCTCCGCAACCAACAGAATCAAGTGCCTGCTTGGCATCGAAGCCCTCGGAAACGAGGGCTTTTTTGTTTCCGGTTCGGGGTAGTCCTGACTCAGGCACCCACCTGGGGTCGTCACGTCAGAAACCCCGTCGGATTCAGCCCTGCCTCCCGAAGGCCTGGCTGATCGGCTCTGGTCGGTAACCGACCCCAACCGGTGTAGCGATCGGGTTCCGAAGGACGAAGGCGGACGCGGCGCTCAGGGCGTTGTCAGAACCGCGCCTTCCTTGGCACGGTCTCGGGCAAGCGCCTCCTGCTCGCTCTTGCGGCGGTAGAACACCGTGACGATGCTCGAGGTAATCACGATGAACAGGGAATACAGCACCGGTATGAGCAGCACCTCCTGCTGCATCACCCCGCTGAAGGTGAGGGTGACGATGAGGACGGCCAGCGGACCATTCTGGATGCCGGTCTCGAGGGAGATGGTGCGGCTGCG
>JALORL010000169.1 GCA_025458915.1 Hydrogenophaga sp. | reverse complement strand
CTGATGCCAGGCGCGCATCGGGCGCCCTCGCCGCCGGCATAAACCCACGCAGGCAACTCCTAGAATCCGCGCCCAGCATGAACCGCCCCATCGACCTCCCGGCCTTGCTGGCCGAGATCCACCACGCGGCACAGGGCCTGTTCGGCCAGGGCCGCGTGGCCAACTACATACCGGCGCTGGCCGAGGTGCCGCCACGCCAGTTCGGTCTGGCCATCGCCACCGTTCAGGGCCACACCCACAGCGTGGGTGACGCCCACACACCGTTTTCGCTGCAAAGCATCACCAAGCTCTTCACCTTCGTGCTGGCGCTCAAGCTCGAAGGCGAAGCCCTGTGGCGGCGTGTGGGCCGCGAACCCTCGGGCGCGGCGTTCAACTCCATCGTGCAGCTCGAAACCGAGAACGGCATTCCGCGCAACCCCTTCATCAACGCGGGCGCACTGGTCATCGCCGACATCCTCACCACCCGCTACGCCCACCTCGACTATGCCCTGCTGGGAGAACTGCGCCGGCTGGCCGACGAGCCCGAGCTGTACTGGAACCCGCGCGTGGCACGCAGCGAACGCGACACTGCGTACCGGAACATGGCCATGGCCTATTTCATGAAGAGCCACGGCAACTTCCGCAATGAACCCGAGACCGTGCTGGACAACTATTGCCGCCAGTGCGCCACGGAAATGACCTGCGCCCAGCTCGCCCAGGCCACCCTGTTCCTGGCCAACGACGGGCGCGACCTTGGGCGCCTGGGTGAACCGGACGAACAGTTCCTCAGCGCCGACGCCACACGCCGCGTCAACGCCCTGTTGCTGACCTGTGGCGCGTACGACGCCGCCGGCGACTTCGCCTACCGCATCGGCCTGCCTGTGAAAACCGGCGTGGGCGGCGGCATCGTTGCCGTTGTGCCCGGCGTGGCCACGATCGCGGTGTGGTCGCCTGAACTGGACGCCAAGGGCAATTCGGTGCTCGGCGCCTTCGCGCTGGAACGGCTGGTGCAGGCCACCGGCTGGGGCCACACCAGCATCTGAATCCATTCGCGTCGGCATCCGAAGGACAGACCGGATGCCAGAAAGCGTTTGATTTGCAATGACTTTGTGGGATTATCCGAACCAATTATTCATTCGCACATTCATTCATGCCAACACCCACTCCCGCTGAACTTCAGCTTCTGCAAACGTTGCGCAGCCTGGGCAGCCACGCCAACGGCCCCACGCTGCAGCAGCGGCTGGGCGTGAGCCAGCCCACGCTCTCGCGGCTGCTCGCGCCGCTGGTGGCCAGCGGCCTGGTGGTGGCGGTCGGTGCGGCGCGGGCGCGGCGCTACCTGCTCCCGCGGGAGGTGGAAGGCGTGGGGCGCCAGGTGCCCATCCACGCCGTGGGAGCCGATGGCGCACTGCAGCCCTTCGGCAGCCTCTACCCGCTGGCCGGCGGAGGCTTCTGGATGGACGAGACCGACAAGGTGCATGGTGCCAGCGCCTTCCACGACAGCCTGCCCTGGTTCCTCTACGACATGCGGCCGCAGGGCTTTCTGGGCCGCGGCTTTGTCGACGCCCACCCGGCCCTGCGCCTGCCCGCCAACCTGCAGCACTGGAACGACGACCACATCCTGAAAGCGCTGGTGAACGCGGGCGAAGACCTGCCCGGCAACCTCGTCGTGGGCGCTGCGGCCTTCGACCGCTTCCTGGTCCTGCCCACCCCACAGCGCAGCCGGGCCCCCGTGGTGGACGACCCCGCCACCCAGTACCCCGCTTTGGCGGCGCAGGCTCTGGGACAGACCCTGGGCGGCTCCAGCGCAGGCGGCGAACAGCCCAAGTTCAGCGCCGTGCGGGACGGCCATCCGGTGCTGGTGAAGTTTTCGCCCGCCGACGACAGCGCCGCCGCCCAGCGCTGGCGCGACCTGCTGGTGTGCGAATCCGTGGCGCTGCACGCGCTGGCCGACGCCGGCATCGGCGCCGCGCCCACCGTGCTGGTGGAAGCCGGTGGCCGCGTCTTCCTGCAAAGCCGGCGCTTCGACCGCACGCCCCAAGGCGGCCGCGTGGGCATGGTCTCGCTGGAGGTCTACGACCGCCAGTACATCGGCCAGGGCACCAACTGGGTCGAGACCGCACGCCGCGCCGACCAGGCCGGCCCCGAGCGCCTGAGCGCTGCCGACGTGACCACCCTCTGCCTGCTCGATGCCTTCGGCGCACTGATCGCCAACACCGACCGCCACCACGGCAACATCTCGCTGCTGCTGCGCGATCACCGCTGGCAGCTCGCCCCCGCCTACGACATGCTGCCCATGCTGTATGCGCCCGTGGCGGGCGAGGTGGTACCGCGCGACTTCGCAGCCCAGCCACCGCGGCCCACGGTGCACACCCTGCCCGTGTGGCAGCAGGCCCGTGAACTGGCCAGCCGCTTCTGGCAGCACGTGGCGAAAGACCCGCGCATCAGCGCTGGGTTCCAGGCCACCACCGAGGCCAACGCCATGCTGGTGAACACGCTCTGACCTCCTTCTTGCGCTGCCCTTTTGGTGGGATGGCGGCGCCCACCGCAAGCGGCACAATGCGGCCACCTGTCACACACACCGCCACAGCACACCGGCGGACGCAAGCATGAACCATCCACCACGCCTTCGCAGCCTCGGTGCGGCTTCGCTGCTGCTGGGCACCTTCACCGCGATTGCCTTGAGCGGCTGTGCCGCAGGCCCGGCGGCATCTCCAGCAACGAACCGCACGGCCCCGGTCACCCACCTGTGCAAGCCGCAGGAGTCGGTCCGTTTTTCCTGCGCGCTGCACGATCAACGGTTGTTGTCCATGTGCGCGTCGCCAAGCCTCGCAACGTTCAAAGGGCTCCCCAATGACCAACCGGGCTATGCCTATCTGGTTGTCGGAACACGAGAAGGGGCGGTGCAGTACAGCTACCCCCCCAATCCCTACGACCACAAACTGCACTTCTACAAAGGCATATCCACCCACGTCGTTCCATACCTGTTTGTCACGTCCGAAAAGGGAAGATTCTTCTTCCTCAGCGAACGAGACGTCGCCGACCCGCAGGAAGGGGCCGGACGATGGACCCCCGAGAACCTGCCCGAAGGCTGGTCCATCAACCCAAAAGACGAGAACCGCGCATGCGCCCGTGTGCTGGAGTTCGACCCTTACTTCGCTGCCGGGGTGACGCACGATTCGGCCTGGAGGGAGAAAGAGCGCGTGCGACTTGAAGCTGAAGAAACCAAAACCAGGCAGCCATGAGAGCCAACGACTCGGGCGTTCCGGGGCCTGGCACAGCCCAGCAGCGCGAGAGGGCCGAATCCCTGCTGGTGACGGCCTACCGCAGCGGCATCACCGACCCCAGGGAACTTGCCAACTTCATGGGGCAGATGCAACACGAGAGCCAGAACTTCGCCCGGCTGGAAGAGAACCTGAACTACCGGGGTTCCGTCCTGTGGGACACGTTCAAAGGGAGTGCCAGGGTACCGCCGCGCAATGGGTTGACCGAAACGGAAGCGAACGCGCTCGCATCCATCGGGGATCGTCAACAGCGCCACCAGGCCATTGCAAACAAGATCTACGGCGGCGAATGGGGGGCAGCAGCCCTGGGGAACACCGAACCCAATGACGGCTACAAGTACCGGGGACGTGGTTACATCCAGCTCACCGGGCGAAACAACTACACCGACTACCACCGAAAGACCGGATTGGACCTGGTCAACCAGCCCGATCTTGCTGCAGACCCGGGAAACGCCGAGAAACTGGCCGTCCAGTTCTGGAAGGACAACGTCCGCCCCATCACCCGCGCCCGCACCAGCGTTGCCGACGCCGGCTCGATCATCAACACCGGGGATTTGGGCGGCAAAGTCAAAGGCCTCGCCGACCGCCAAGCCAGCGCAGCCGCCTGGCAAAAGGCCCTGGACAGTGGCTACCTGGAGGAAGCGCTGTCGCGTCACCGGCTGCCCGAAGAGGCGGCTTCGCAGCGCCATCCCACCAGCGCACGCTCGCCCGCCAGCCTGCAGCTCCTCCAGGACAGCGAACACCACGTTCGTGCCCTGGCCGAAAAGCATGGCATCCGCTGGGACGCCGGCATGGACAACACCGTGCTGGCGCTCGCCGCCGAAGCCCGCAATCTCGGCCTGAGTGGCATCACGCACCTGAAGGTCGCGCAGGGCCAGATCCACTTTGCGCAGCACGACGGTGTTTCCATTCGCGAAGGTGAGCTCGGCGCCCGCGCGGCCGCCAACACCGATGCCACCGATTCGCTTGCACAGCTGGCCGCGCACGACCAGCGGGAACAGACCCGCGCACAGATCACCAGCGCCGGGGTCCGCGCCACCGCGCTGGCCAACACCAACGGCGTGGCAGCGCTCTGAGCCACCCACAGCCGATCATAGTTACACTTTAGTTTTCAATAGTCGGCGATATAGGCGAGGCAACAGATGAAAAGAGTTCTTTCTTCCATGTTGATAGCGGTGGCAATGACAGCTTGCGCTCAACCCACCAACACCCCAAGCGGAGGCAAATCCATGCTGGATGAAATTTACGGCACCAAAATTCCCAACACCGCAACACAACGCGCCGACGTCAACACCATCGTTTCGAAATACCTCCCGATTGGAACCAGCAGAAAAGAAGCCCAGGAATTTCTCAAGGGCTTGAGCGAAGGAAGCATCGACGAGTCGCCAGGCGAAATTGTCTACACCACCCGCCGAGGCGAGGGCTTCAAAGGCAATCGGCGCGACATTCTTGTGAAGATTCAGTTCGACTCAAACAACAACATCGAATCCGTCACCTCTTTCATTCATAAGGCGAACAACCTGTAAAGCGGGAGGCCATCATGTCCAACGAGACCATCGAGGTGGGCTATCGCAACATCGGGGTCATGGGTGGGGTGGACTACTACCACAAGTTTCTGCTCTACACCGACAGCGCAGGCAACCAGCACACCATCAGCGGCTGGACCGATCCGGAGAACAGCACCGAGGCCTTGCCGTTTGGCAACATCCGGGTCTTCGCGAACACGCCTTTCGACGCCAACAATCCGGACTCACCGCTCATGCACCCGGGTCAGCAGCAGCATCGCGAAACCATCGTCCAAGGTGCCGACCTGTCGGCCACCTGGGCGGCCATGGTCGAAAACGCCAACAGCAAGGACAACATTTACCCCTACGACCCAATTCGCCAGAACTCGAACACCTTCGCCGACAGCGTTCTCAGAGATGCTGGCTTGCGACAGGCTCGGACAAGCCGCTGGACAGGGACGTTGTGCCCCGATCGGCAGACGATCTGGGCCTCTCGAACATCGGCGAAGCCATCTCCCGCAACAACCACCAGCCAGCCCCCACCGAGTTCCGCCACGCCCTTGCGCCTGAAAGCCAGCAGCTTCTGAAGGACAGTGAACAACACGTTCGCGCGCTGGCCGACCGCCACCGGTTGCCCTGGGACCGCGGCATGGACAACACCGTCCATGCGCTCGCGCTGGAAGCGCGGGAACAGGGCATGACCGGCATCACCCACCTCCGGGTTCAGGGCGGGCAGATCCGCTTCGCGCAGTACGACCGCCTTTCGCTGCGCGAAGGCGCGCTCGACGCCCGCGCGGCCGCCAACACCGACGCCACCGATTCGCTTGCCCTGATGGCCAGCGCCGACCAGCGGGAACAGACCCGCGCACAGATGCAGGCCTCGCAACAGTTCGCCGAGGCGCGCACCCCCCAAGCCACTGTGATGTCGATCTGAGGGCAGTCCACGGGCAAATGGGTGAAAGTGCAGATCGACGCCAAGGCGGCGACGAACAACGATATAGGCGACAGTTGGGAGTCCTGCGGGCCCCGTGACTCTCCCGACCTGTGCAGCCGCTACCTGTTGCTACAGCGCGGAAAGCGGATCTGTGGCACCTGGTCGTATGTTGCATCGGGCGCAGGTTATGAAGGCAGGGTCGTGGCAGAAGCGGTTTCCCCTGTTGAAGCACGGCGCACCCAAATTTGCGGGCGCCCGGGGAGCGAGACCAGCACCGAATGCGAAACCGGCTGGGAGACCATCGACCGCCCCTTGCGACTGTGCGACGGCAAGCTTGGCGATCTGGATGGCAGGGGTGGCAAATGCTTCGCCGATTTCGAACGCGTCGGGCGCCCTGACGCAGCGCTGCAGGCGCTCGCCACGCAGCCATGGATTGAAGCCTGTCTTTCCGGCCA
>JALORL010000168.1 GCA_025458915.1 Hydrogenophaga sp. | reverse complement strand
CCAAGTGCCACAAACTTGGCGACCCTACGGGGATTCGAACCCCGGTACTCACCGTGAAAGGGTGATGTCCTAGGCCTCTAGACGATAGGGTCAAAACCTTGGAACTTTCCGCAAGCCTCACATTATAGCATCGCTTTAATGTGCAACTTTTAAATTTTGGTGGAGGTAAGCGGGATCGAACCGCTGACCTCTTGCATGCCATGCAAGCGCTCTCCCAGCTGAGCTATACCCCCACGGGTTGCCGACCCACACTTTGTTTTCTCAAACGCTGCGTTGTTCGGCAAGCCTTGAATTATAGAACAAATTTCAGCCGGTTTTGAGTCGACTCAAAACTGTCTGTCGATCGTGCAACGCCAGAACGGCATCCAGGGAAGGTGTCTGGGCCGTTCCCATCACCAGCACACGCACGGGCATCGCCAGCTGGGGCATCTTGATGCCTTGGAACGTGATGGTTTCCTTGATTGCTGCTGCGATCGCGGCACGGGTCCACTCGCAAACCGCCAACTTGGCCGACAGCATTTCCAGAGCCGGCCGAATCGCGTCGGTGACATGCATCGCGCGCTCTTCGATGGACGGCTCGACGGGCGCATAGAACGCGCCGGCCCAATCGGCCAGTGCGACGAGTGTGTCGCAGCGGTCCTTGAACAAACCACAAATGGCCGGCAATCGGGCATCACCGGCCTGGCCGCGCTTCGCCAGGACGTCCCGAACCCGGCTGGCCAGTTGTTCATCGTCCGTGGCTTTCAGATGCTGGGCATTGACCCAGCGCAGTTTCGCCTCGTCAAATTGTGCAGCACTGCGGCCCAGGTGATCCAGGTTGAACCAATCGAGGAACTGCTGCCGGCTGAAGATTTCGTCGTCGCCGTGGCTCCAGCCCAGACGGGCGAGGTAGTTCACCATGGCGTCGGGCAGATACCCTTCGTCGCGGTACTGCGTGACAGGCTTGGCACCATTGCGCTTGCTCATTTTTTCACCCTGCTCATTCAGCACGGTGGGCAGATGCGCATAGACCGGAATCTCTTTTCCGAGGGCTCGGAAGATGTTGATCTGACGCGGTGTGTTGTTCACATGGTCGTCGCCGCGGATCACATGGGTGATGGCCATGTCGATGTCGTCCACGACCACACAGAAGTTGTAGGTGGGCGTGCCATCCGGCCGGGCGATCACCAGATCGTCCAGCTCATCGTTGGCAATTTCGATGCGGCCCTTGACCTTGTCGTCCCAGGCCACCACACCACCCTGCGGGTTCTTGAAGCGCAACACGGGCCTCACGCCTTCGGGCACGAGCGGCAATGTCTTGCCAGGCTCGGGACGCCACGTCCCGTCGTAACGGGGTTTTTCCTTGGCAGCCATCTGCTTTTCGCGCAAGGCGTCCAGCTCGGCGACGCTCATGTAGCAGGGATACACCAGCCCCTGGGCCTGCATGTCGGCGAGCACGGCCTTGTAGCGGTCCATGCGCTGCATCTGATAGAACGGGCCTGCATCCGGATCGAGGCCAAGCCAGAGCATGCCCTCGAGGATCACGTCCACGGCCGCCTGCGAGGACCGCTCCAGGTCGGTGTCCTCGATGCGCAGGATGAACGTGCCGCCGGTGGCCCGTGCATAAGCCCAGGGATACAGCGCCGAACGGATGTTGCCCAGGTGGATGAAGCCGGTGGGCGATGGGGCGAAACGGGTGCGAACGGTCATGTCAGAAACGGCTGAGGCCGCGGTCAAGGTCGGCCTGGATGTCGGAAGGGTGTTCAAGGCCCACAGCCACACGGATCAACCCCTGCACCACGCCCGCGGTCTGGCGCTGGGCTTCGGTGAGCCGCCCGTGCGAGGTGCTGGCCGGGTGGGCCACCAGGGTCTTGGTGTCACCGAGGTTGGTGGAGAGGGATAGCACTTGCAGCGCATCCAGCACCTGGAAAGCGCGCTGGCGCGCCAGGTCGGGGTCGGATGCTTTCACTTCAAAGGAAAGAACCGCTCCACCGCTGTTGGACTGCTGGGTCATCGCCAGTTCGTGCTGGGGATGGCTGGTGAGCCCCGGGTAATGCACGCGGGCCACGGCCGGATGTGCCTGCAGCCATTGCGCGAGCTCCAATGCACGGGCGGACTGGGCCTGCATGCGAATGCCCAGGGTCTCCAGCCCCTTGAGCACAACCCAGGCATTGAACGGTGCCAGAGTCATGCCGCCGCTCTTGAGCACGGGCAGGAAGGTCTTGGTGATCAGCTCCTGGCTGGCGCACAGGGCCCCCGCCATCACCCTGCCCTGCCCGTCCAGGTATTTGGTACCCGAATGCATGACGATGTCAGCCCCCAGCTTCATGGGAAGTTGCAGGGCAGGTGTGGCAAAGCAGTTGTCCACGCACAGCAGCGCACCGGCGTTGTGGGCCACGTCGGCCAGCGCCCGGATGTCACACACCTCGGTGAGCGGGTTGGTGGGCGTTTCTGCGAACAGCAGCCGGGTGGTGGGCCGGATGGCAGAGCGCCATGCAGCCACATCGGTTTGAGACACAAACGTGGATTCGACGCCGAACTTTGCCAGGTCGGTGCCGATGAGCTTGATCGTGGAACCGAACATGGAGTGCGAACACACCACGTGGTCGCCCGCTTTCAGCAAGCCCAGACACATCATCAGGATGGCCGACATGCCGGATGCTGTGGAGATGCAGGCTTCCGCTCCCTCCAGAGCGGCCAGGCGCTGCTCGAAACTGGCCACGGTGGGGTTGCCATAGCGGCCGTAGGTGAAGCCTTCTTCGTCACCGGCAAAACGCCGGGCAGCCGACTCGGCACTGGGCTGGACATAGCCGCTGGTGAGATAGAGCGCTTCGGAGTTTTCGCCGTAGGGGCTGCGTTCCACCGCTTCGCGCACAGCGAGCGTGTCCCGATGCAGTTCAGAGTTCTTCTGCTTCATGGTCCTCGCACCTCAGGCGGTCTGGGCGTTGGGCAACGCAAGCCGGGAGGTGTCTTCCTCGCCTTCCTCTGCCTGGTCGCGCCCCGCGTTCATGCGGGCAATGTCGTCGAGCGTGATGTCGCCCGTCACGTACACACCATCGAAGCAGGAGGCGTCGAATCCGGCCAGTTCCGGGTTGAGCGAGCCGATGGCCTGCTTCATGGCGTCCACGTCCTGGTAGATGAGCGCGTCGCAACCAATGCTTTCGCGAATTTCTTCCACCGTCCGGTTGTGCGCGACCAGTTCGTCCGGCGTGGGCATGTCGATACCGTAAACGTTCGGGTAACGCACTGGCGGAGCAGCACTGGCCAGATACACCTTGCGGGCACCAGCGTCACGGGCCATCTGCACGATTTCACGGCTGGTGGTGCCACGCACGATCGAGTCGTCGACCAGCAGCACGTTGCGGCCCTTGAACTCGCTGGCAATCACGTTGAGCTTCTGCCGCACCGACTTCTTGCGAACGCCCTGCCCCGGCATGATGAACGTTCTGCCCACATAGCGGTTCTTCACGAAGCCTTCGCGGTAGGGCAGGCCCAGCAACTGGGCCAGCTCCATGGCGCTGGGGCGGGACGATTCGGGGATCGGGATCACCACATCGATCTCGTTCGGCGGCACGGTAGAGACCACGCGCTTGGCCAGTGAGGTGCCCAGGTTGAGGCGGGCCTGGTAGACCGAAATGCCGTCGAGCACGGAGTCGGGCCGCGCCAGGTAGACGTACTCGAAGATGCAAGGTTTGTGGCTGGCGTGGTCACAGCATTGTTCGAACTGCACGCGGCCCTGCAGGTCCACAAAAACGGCCTCACCGGGCTTGAGGTCCCGCTCCAGTTCGTAGCCCGTTCCTTCCAGGGTGACCGATTCGCTCGCCACCATCACGCCCTGGTCACTGCGCCCCAGGCACAACGGGCGGATGCCGTGCGGGTCGCGGAAGGCCACAAGGCCATGTCCCGCAATCAAGGCCACCACGGCATATGAGCCTTTGACCCGGCTGTGCACGCCCCGAACCGCAGCGAATACGTCGGCGGGCTTCAGCGAAATGCCGCGGGTTACCTTCTCCAGTTCGTGCGCGAGCACGTTGAGAAGGACTTCGGAATCGCTTTCGGTGTTGATGTGGCGGTGATCGGTCTGGAACAGCTCCTGCTTCAGTGCGTGCGCGTTGGTGAGGTTGCCGTTGTGCACCAGCACCAGGCCGAACGGTGCGTTCACATAGAACGGCTGGGCTTCCTCCTCGCTGTACGCATTGCCGGCGGTGGGGTAACGGACCTGCCCGAGGCCGCAGTTGCCCGGCAGCGCGCGCATGTTGCGGGTACGGAATACGTCGCGCACCATGCCCTTGGCTTTGTGCATGAAGAACTTGCGGCCCTGCTGGGTCACGATACCGGCAGCGTCCTGCCCCCGGTGCTGCAGCAGCAGCAGCGCGTCGTAAATCAGCTGATTGACCGGCACCTGGCTGACCACGCCCACGATTCCACACATATGAATTCCTTGACTAGGGCCTGTTCACACTGTTTTCCAAGTGCGAATGGGTTGAAAACAGCGCCAATCCAGGCGCGGGACGACGGCCAGACGGGCTGTCTGGCCCAGAAGTGCAACAACGAAGGGCGCTGATCTCCATGCATTCCCTTCGGCTTGCGGCCAACAAGGCGGTGCGCGGCGGTGCGAAGCCTTGCCGGGGGCACACCCCGGCCGCATTTCGCGCCTTGCGCATGGCCTTCTTGATCCGCAACGCATCTGAGAACAATCGTGTGAACAGGCCCTGGAACCTTGAGGAGATGACGTTCACCTGGCTTCAGGACAGGTGCCGGGCCACGGATTCGGGCAACAGCGGCCGGATTTCCAGCAACGTGGCACCCAGCCAGCCAGCGGACACCGAACTGCGCCACCAATCAGCGTGTCGCATCTGGGTCATGTTGATCACCAGCGCGAAACCCAGCAGCAGGACCAGGCCCCGCAGCACACCGAATGCGCCACCAAGCACGCGGTCCACCGGTCGCAAACCCACCGAAGACACCAGCTTGCTGAACAACCAGGCCACGAACCCGCCAGCGAACGCTACCGCGATGAACACCAGAACAAACCCTGCTGCAACGGCCACCGCTGGCGACACGCCGTCCAGCGGCAACCAGCCCGCAGCATCCACGGCAAACGCTTGCGCCAGCACGAATGCAGCCACCCAGCCTGCCACCGACAGAACCTCGTAGACCAGACCACGCCACAGCCCCAGCAGCGCTGAAAAAAACACCACGGCCAGCAGCACCCAGTCGGTCAACGCCATGAAGGAGCCCGTCCGGTGGTCAGAGGGTGAGGATGGCCGCCGGAAGGCCCAGCGCCTTCACGCGGGCTGCGGCTTTCTCGGCGTCGGGCCGGTTCGAGAAAGGCCCGAGGCGCACACGGATGCG
>JALORL010000167.1 GCA_025458915.1 Hydrogenophaga sp. | reverse complement strand
GTGTGGCGGCTCAGGGCCGCGCCACGCGCTGGCGAATGTCCACCAGCTTGGCTTGCAGGCGCCGGTGGTTGTCCGGACCCACACGCAGCAGCACCTTGCGGCCAGCCGACAACGATTCCAGTTCGGGGTTGGCGTATTCGTAGCGCACCCAGGGCCGGGTGGACGGCACCTCGCCTTTCACCTCCACCAGCGTCACCGCCAGCGGCCCGGTGGGTACCGGGGTGGCGATCAGGTGGTCCAGCACCTGCACCAGGCGGTCGTTGAAGTAGCGGTCGGGGTAGCCAAGCTCTTCATAGGCGGTCTGGAACAGCGGGTACAGGCTGCGGTACAGGGCCACGGCCTTGCCAGTGTCCACGGCTTCCACCAGCTGCACCAGCGGCGTGTACCGGGCTGCATTGTCGGGGGCAATGGTGGTGATGTTGTCCGGCCCCTGCTGCACGGTGAAACGCTGCGGCGTGGGGTTCACCGGCCAGGCGGCGGCCGGGGCGAGCTGGCGCGGCAGGTTGTCGATGGTGGCCACGGTGCGGCGGACGAAACCGTCGAGCTGCAGGAAGCGCAGCACGTTGTCGCTACCCAGAAGCGCGTTGAGCCGGTCGTTGAGCACATCATCGGACGCGTCCAGGGCGGGCAGTGCGCTGTCGCCGGCGGAGTCTTCCGAGTCTTCCGCAACCGCGATGTCGTCCACCGGATTGGCGATGCCAGGGGGCGGCGCGTTGGCGTCCATCGGGGCTGCAGGCTCCGGCTCGGCCGGCGTGCTCGGCTGCGGCAGGGCCACCGGAACAGGTGCTTCGGGCGCCTGGGTGGATTGGTAATAACGCCAGCCGAAAAATGCGCCCAGCACCAGCACGGTCAGCACCACGAACAGTTGCGGAAGTCGGGATGGGGGACTGGTCATGACCGGGGAACCTCCTTGAACGCGAGAGAGCTTGCCATCCTACCCCGCGCGCATGGCGCAGGGGTTTCGTGGGGTTGCCGGTTGCATTCGTTTACGGCGCGGCCGGCCGGCACAGCGCGACGCAGCGTCTCAGTTCTGGCCCAAGAGGAAGTCCAGCCCCGCACACACCGCTGCCACCTGCGCCTGCATGCACTGCTGCGGGGTGGTGGAAGGGCTGTCCGGGTACACCTCGGTGATGGTGGTGTAGCGCGCCCCGGTGATGCCGGTACACAGACCCCAGGCCTGTACGGGATAGTGGATCACGCCGGGCGCCACCATGGGCGTGCCGATGATGTTGCCCTGCCCGTCGGGCGGGGCCAGGTGCGTGACCTGCCCCACCGCGGCCACGATGGCCTGTTGAAACGCTGGCTGCGGGTTGGCGGCGTCGTCCACCAGGTAGAAACCGTCGGGAATGGAGCCGGGCTCGAAGGGCTTGCCGTCGCGCGCGGCCACCGCCGGCCGGTACTCGGATTCGTCGGTGTCGGTGGTTTCGTGCAGGTCGATGTGGGCGTCGAACCGGCCATCCATGGAGTCCACCAGCGCCATCAGCGCTGCCGACTCCTGCGCCGGGCTGGGCTGGCGGAACGAGCGGTTGGGGTCGATGGCATCGAAGTTCCAGCGGTGCACATGCTCATAGGCCCAGGGGCTCACACAGGGCACCACCACCAGATCGACACGCCCGGCGTAAGCCTGCGCATGCTGCTCCAGAAAGCGCAGCGCACCATGCACCCCGCTGGTTTCGTAACCGTGCACGCCACCGGTCACCAGCACCTTCGGGGCTTGCGCCTGGGCAGCGCGCAAACGCACTGCCCAAAGGCCGTGCTGTTCAGACCCGTACTGCACGCCGCCGTAGCGCCACACGTCGAACCGCGACGTCCAGCCCCGCAGCACCTGCACCACATCGCGGTCGTGGCTGCGCTGCCTTCTCTGGCGGGCGCGCCACTGTGCGAGTTCGGCAGGCCCCCAGGGCTGACCGGGAATGCCGATGGGATAGAACGAAGCAGATTGCATGGCGGGGTTGAGCGGGGTAATGAAAGTTCGGCATTATGGGGAGCGCGCCCGTGGGCCACTCTGCCCTGCCCGCGCGTGCCCCCGATCGTCCCCGCCAGGAGAAACCCACATGGCCACCCGAACCACCGCATCGACCGCCCCGGACAGCCGCGCCCATGAAGCACCGGGCATGGTGGCGCAGGCCGTGCTGTCGGTGGTGGGCAAGGTGCCACGCTCGAAAGAAAAACCCAGCGCCACACCGCGCGAGGATGCGCGCAACAAGGCGAACGCCACCGCGGCCAGGGCCGCGCTCGCTGCCGGGGCCATGGCACTGCCGCCCGGCTTCCTGGGATGGCTGACCATCCTGCCCGAGATGGTGGGCGTGTGGAAGATGCAGAAGCAGCTGGTGGCCGACATTGCGGCCCTCTACGGCAAGCAGGACACGCTGACGCCGGAACAGGTCGTGTACTGCCTGTTCCAGCACACGGCGGCGCAGGGCGTGCGCGACCTGGTGGTGCGGGTGGGCCAGCGTTCACTGGTGCGGCGCGCCTCACCGCTGCTCATTCGCACCTTGTCGCGCCGCATTGGCAGCAAGCTGGCCCAGCGCGCAATGGGTCGGGGGGCGGCACGCTGGGTGCCGCTCGTGGGTGCGGTGGGCGTGGGGGCATACGCCTACCACGACACCGCTCAGGTGGCAGCGACGGCCATGGACCTGTTTGAAGGCGTGGTGGAGGTGGAGGCACATGAGGTCAAGCCGTAAGGCCACACCTTGCAACACAGCCGGGGAACGCGCGGTCAGGAAAGAGCTGCCAGGTCCTGTGCACATGCGTGCCTGATCGGCCTGCCTCCGCTGGCCGTGATCGCCAGTGGCCATGCTGCACACGGCGGTCTGGACACTTCGCTGCGCGGGGGCGCGCCGGGCTTTGTCAAGACTGCGCACGCCCACGCCCTGCTGCTGCCCGATGCACCCGGCAACCTGGCAATCCGTGTGCAGGTGCAGTCCAGCCAACTGCATGCCAGGGCGCTGATGCGCATTCAGCGCCGGGACATCCTGCAACGGGGGTCGGAGTGCTCCGTGCTGCCCGGCATGGGGATCAGGCTGGGTGCCAGGAACGACCGGCCGCCAAGGTGCGCAACCGCTGGTGCGCCACGCTGCCATAGTCCAGCGTCCGGCATTTGCGCACGCTCAGGCTGTGCTCCGAAAACACGTCCAGCCACGCGGCCAGCAGCGCGCCAGCCTGGGGCTCGCCGGCCTGTTCCAGGCACAGCGCGGCCACCTCCGCCGTGCACAGGTGGTGTCCCTTGGACGCCTG
This sequence comes from Hydrogenophaga sp., assembly GCA_025458915.1. Classification (GTDB taxonomy): domain Bacteria; phylum Pseudomonadota; class Gammaproteobacteria; order Burkholderiales; family Burkholderiaceae_C; genus Hydrogenophaga. Next base: position 2,108 of record JALORL010000167.1, on the reverse strand, counting down.
GCGCAGCCGGTACACCGAGGCGCTCTGCGGCTGCAACGCCAGCACCGGCAGCTGGCTCAGGTAGGTGCTCTTGCGGAACATCTTCCTTGCCTCGGCCCAGGTGCCGTCCAGCAGCACGAACAGCGGCCGGCGGCTGCCATTCGCCGGCGCAGCGTTCGCAGGGGCTGGCCATGCGCGCACCACCCTTTCGGGGTCGGCATAGTCGGCCGGAAACACCACCACCGGTTGCCACTGCGGATCGGAGAGCAGGCTGGTGAGGGCCGGGTCCACCACCGTGCGCGACCACGCAAAGGCATGGGTGTCGGGCACCAGGTCGGCGATCAGCCAGCCGGTGTTGCTGGGCTTGAGGGCCTCGATGTCGCCCATGAGCAGGCAGAACCCGGCCCTGACCGCCGCCGACGGCTTCAGGCTGCAGATGCAGTGGCTGTGCACCAGCCGGCATTGCGGGCAGCGAACGCTGCCGCCGCCACGCGCCACGAACGGTTTGCTGCTGGCGGCCAGGCGCGTGGCGCGCAGGCGGGACACGGCGTGGGCGGGAATGGGGGTCGAGGCAGACAGGCTTGCAGACATCGCCTCAATGTATTCGACTTGCCGACACCTGCAGACGATCGGAATCTGCTCTGTTTTTTGTAGCTGACGAACGTCGGTGGCTGCGCCGCCAAAAATGACAGGAATGTAATCAGGCTGAAATGCCAGTGACACACGCTGTCACTAATCTCGCACAGACCTCCCGCACGGTGCAGGAGGGAGGGCCAGAAGCCCGCTTACACATCTTTGGAGTACTCAGCATGAAGAAGAGCATGATCGCTCTGGCCACCCTGGCCACCTTGAGCGCCGCCGGCACCGCCGCAGCGCAATCCAGCGTGACCATCTACGGCCGTCTGGACGCATCGGTGGGTTCCGAGCGCGTCAACGACGTGAGCACCACCAAGCTCTACAGCGGCAACCTCACCACCAGCCGCCTCGGCTTCCGTGGCACGGAAGACCTGGGTGGTGGCCTCAAGGCCAACTTCCAGCTCGAAGCCGCACTCACCGTGGACGACGGCACCGCTGGCAGCCTGAAGTTCAACCGTGCCTCGTGGGTAGGCCTCTCCGGTGGCTTCGGTGCCGTGCGCGCCGGCCTGATGGACAGTGCCTACAAGGACATCTACGACATGGGCATCAGCAACAACGTGTTCGATTCGGCCTTCACCCCCACCAACCTGGCCTACGCCGGCGTGGGCAATTACGCCAGCCGCCCGAGCAACCACATCCGCTATGACACGCCCAACTTCGGCGGCTTCTCCGGCGGCGTGAGCATTGCCCTGGACGAAACGGCCGGCGTGTCGAATGATGCCAATGCCTTCAACCTGCGCTACCGCGCCGGCAACCTCGACGTGGGCGTTGCTGCGCAGAAGCAGAAGAACAGCGTGGTGGCCGACGAGCGCGACTACCGCGTGCTCGCCGCCTCCTACAATTTCGGCGTGGCACGCGTGTCGGGCCAGTACCAGATGGCCGAGCAGGGCAATGGGCTGGAAGACAACGAGTACGCACTCGGCGTGACCGTGCCGGTGGGTGCCTTCGAGTTCTCGGCCGGCTATGCCATGGGCAAGTCCGAACTGAGCGGCATCACCACCGAAGAAGGCAAGGCCTTTGCCCTGGGCGCGACCTACGCGCTGTCCAAGCGCACCAAGCTGTACGGCGGCTACCTCGACGGCGAAGTGGAGAACGGTGCGGGCACCGTCACCACCGACCGGCGCCTGTTCGCTCTGGGCGTTCGCCACGACTTCTGACCCTGCCTGCTGGCTTCGTTTCTCCAAGGTCTTGACGCCTTCTGCCCGCAAGGGCGGAAGGCTTTTTGCCGTGGATGCATCAAGGGGAAGCTGCGCGGTGCCGTGACACCATGACGCCCGATGGACCAATACGTTCCCACAGGGGCTTTCGCATGCTGCAACAATGGGCCGCATGCCCGACGCTTCCATGCTTCAGCCAGCGGTGCTGCACAACCCTGCAGACACCTCCGCACACCGAAACATCCATCGGGCCCCGCGGTGTCCAGCGATCGGCGTGCTGGGGCTGTGCACGCTCGCACTGCTGAGTGCCTGCCAGGTCACACCGCTGACGCCCGG
>JALORL010000166.1 GCA_025458915.1 Hydrogenophaga sp. | reverse complement strand
GTGGTGCGTTGCCACACGCGCTCAAAGCAGTCGCGCGCAGATTGCACGGCAGCGTCCACGTCGGCCGCGTTGCTGCGTTCGATGGCCTCAAAGGCCTCGCCGGTGGCGGGGTCGATGACGGGCAGTGTCTGGCCCGAGGCAGAGCGCACGGCGGTGTTGTCGATGTGATTGAGGGCCACGGCAGACGCTCCTTATTGCGGCCCGATGCTCGGGCCAATCACCGGCTCCACCACCGGCGGCTTGGCAAACACCGCGTCGCGCAGGCTCAGCGAAATCGATGGGAGGTAGGTGATGAGCGCCAGGCAGCCCATGATCACCAGCACGAAGGGCAGCAGGTGGCCCACGATGCGGTCCAGCGAAATCTTGGCCACGGTGCAGGCGGCGAACAGGTTCACGCCGAAGGGCGGCGTGATCATGCCCATGGCCAGGTTGACCACCATGATGATGCCGAAGTGCACCGGGTCCACGCCGAAGTGGATGGCCACCGGCACCAGGATGGGCGCCAGCACGATGATGGCCGCCGAGGTCTCGATGAACATGCCGATCACGAACAGCGCGGCGTTCACGCCCAGCAGGAACCAGCCCGGCGATTCCAGCACGCTGGTGAGCCACATGCCGATGGCGTCGGGAATGCCGGCGCGGGTGATCAGGAAGGCGAACAGGCCGGCGTTGGCAATGATGAACATGATCACCGCGCTGGAAATCACCGACTTGCGCAGCACCTTGGCAATGTCGGCGATCTTGAGTTCGCGGTGGATCACCATGCCCACCACCAAGGCGTAAAACACTGCCACGACCGAGGCTTCGGTGGGCGTGAAGATACCGCCGTAAATGCCGCCCAGGATCACCACCGGCATCAGCAGCGCCCAGCCGGCGTCGCGGCTGGCCGCGCCCACGCCCAGGCGGTCATCGCCGTCGTTCTTGCCCAGGCCCTTGAAGCGGCACCACAGGTGCACGAACAGCATGAGCGAGGCGCCGATCAGCAGGCCCGGCACCACGCCGGCAATGAACAGCTCACCGATGGAGACCGCCGTGCTTGATGAGCGCGGGAATGAGGATGGAGCCGATGGCAAACGTGGTGGCCACCGACGAACCCGACACCGCCGCAAAGATCATGCAGGTGAGCACACAGGTCATGGGCAGGCCGCCCTGCACGCCACCCACCAGCGACTTGGCGAAGTTCACCAGCCGGCGCGAAATGCCGCCGGTTTCCATCAGGTTGCCGGCCAGGATGAAGAAAGGAATGGCCGCCAGCGGAAATTTGTCGATGGCGGAGAACATCTCCTTGGGCACCAGAATGAGCTGGCGGCTGTCGAAGAGGGCCAGGCCCAGGATGGCCGAGCCCCCGATGGCCACGGCAATGGAAATGCTGAAGGCAAAGCACACCAGCATGGTCACAAGCAGGGTCAATGGCATGGTGGCTGTCCGGCGTTGTTGTTGTGGTGGGAAGGGTTCATGAAGCAGGCCGCGTCACTGCGCGGTGCTGAGCTCGTTGTGGTGTGGGTCGGCGTGGTGGGCCACTGTGGCCAGCAAGGCCAGGAAGGCACCGGCTGGTATGGCGGCGTAGGCCCACGACATGGACAGGTCCAGGCTGGCAAAGGTCTGGAAGCGCACCCGGTACACGAGATCCACGCCGAACCACAGCACGGTCGAGAAAAACGCGCAGTTCACCGTGGTGATGATCCAGCGCACGGTGGTTCGCCAGGCCCCGCGCGACACGCGCAGCATCAGGTCCACGGAAATGAGCGCGCCCTGGCGCAGCGCCACCACCGTGCCCAGCATCACCATCCAGATCAGCAGGCGGCGCATGACCTCTTCGGTCCAGGTGGAGGGTTGCGAGAAGATGAAACGCGCGATCACCTGCCACAAGCCCAGGCACGAGATCACGGCCAGGATGGCGCACGCCACCCACATGCACAGCGCAGTGATGCGGCGGTCGATGGCGAGAAGGAAGGATTTCATGGGGATGCTTCAGTCAGCAAGCGAGGGGCCACGCAACAAAAAGAACAACCCTTCCACGCGAGAAGGGAATTCCTGTCCAGCAACACCGAGGGTCCGGCTTTGCCGGCCCAACGGTGTTGTCCCCCCGGGGGGATGACGGGCCGAATGGCCCGGCGCAGGGGGGGGTGAGTTACCTGACTGCCTGGATGGCAGCGATCTTGTCGGCGCCGAACTCCTTGGCGAACTGCGCGTAGGCCGGTGCAACGGCCTTGCGGAAGCTCTCGCCGTCGACCTTCTCGACCACCTGCATGCCTTCGCTCTTGAGCTGGGCAATGCCGTTGTTCTCGTCGTCGTTCACCTTCTTGCGCTGGGCGGCGGCGCCCTTCTTGGCCGCGGCCACGAAGGCTTCCTTGTCGGCAGCAGAGAGCTTGTTCCACACGGCCGGCGACAGGATCAGCGCAGCCGGCGAGTACACGTGGCCGGTCAGCGAGAGGTGCTTCTGCACCTGCGAGAACTTGGACGCCAGGATCACGGGAATCGGGTTTTCCTGACCGTCCACCGTGCCCTGCTGCAGCGCGGTGAACAGTTCGGGGAAGGCCATGGGCGTGGGCAGGATGCCGAAGGTCTTGTAGCCGTCCATGTGCACCTTGTTCTCCATGGTGCGCATCTTCAGGCCGTTGGCGTCGTTGGCCTGGTTGATGGCGCGCTTGCTGTTGGTCATGTGGCGGAAGCCGTTTTCGGTCCAGGCCAGGTTGATCAGGCCCTTGGCTTCCATCTTCTTCTGCAGGTCCTGGCCGATGGGGCCGTCCATCACCTTGCGGGCGTGGTCGTAGTCGCGGAACAGGAAGGGGATGTCGACGATTTTCACTTCGGGCACGAAGTTGCCCAGCGGGCCGGTGGAGGTGTTGACGATGTCCTGCGTGCCGAGCTGCACCGCTTCGATCTGCTCGCGTTCACCGCCCAGAGCGGAGTTGGGGAACTGCTGGCACTTGTAGCGGCCTTGCGTGCCCTTTTCCATTTCTTCGCAGAAGACGGTGGAGCCCACGCCGTAGTGCGAGGTGGCCGAGGTGGCGTACCCGATCTTCAGGATGGTCTGCGCCTGCGCGGCGCCGGCGGTGGCGAGCAGGGCGGCCAGGGCGATGGTTTTGATGCGTTGTTTCATCACGGTGTCTCCGTTGAGGTTGGGGGAAGGGAAAGGCAAAGGGAACGCGAAAGAGAACAGGGACCGAAAGAAAGATCAGGGCAGCGGCGGCAGGCCAAGCCGCGCACGCGCTTGGGGGTGGCGCACCGCGTCGGGCTGGTCCTGCACGTACTGCTCCAGCACCGCGGTGAAGCTGGCGTCGGCCTGCAGGCCCAGGCGCGGGGCGCGAGCGCTCTCGAACGCGGAAGGCCAGGCCGACACGATGTTGGCGATGGCCGCATCGGGCGTGTGGGTGATGAGGCCCATCACTTCCGGCCCGGCCAGCGCTTCCAGGGCGGTCAGCATGTCGCGCACGCTGACCGTTAACGCGGGCAGGTTGATGGCGGTGCGGCCGCCGAAGGCCTCGCGGCTGGCTTCGGCCACAGCCACGATGCCGGCCACCGTGTTGGCGGGGGAAGACAGGGCCACGCGCGTGTCCAGCGGCACCGGGCAGTTGCTGGGCTCGCCGGCCAGCGGTTCGCGGAACAGGCCGGAGAGGAAGCCGGAGGCCGCGCCGTTGGGCCGGCCCGGGCGCACCGACACCGTCATGAGCCGTGCAGGGCGCCCGTCGATGAAGCCTTTGCGGGTGTAGTCGGCCACGAGCTGTTCGCACACGAACTTCTGTGTGCCATAGCTCCCTTGCGGCGTGGGCAGGGTGTGGTCCTTCACCACGGCGGGCAGCGGCAGGGCGGGGTCGCTGCCGAACACGGCGACCGAGCTGGAGAAAAAGAACAGCGGTGCCGGATGTCCGCTCTGCGACTGCGCCCGGCAGGCGTCCAGCAGGCGGCGCGTGGTGTCGAGGTTGGCGTGCAGGCCGAGGTCGAAGTTGGCCTCGCACTCGCCGGAGACGGCCGAGGCCAGATGGAACACCGCATCCCAGCGCTGGGCAGCAAACAAGGCGGGAATTTCGCCCAGCAGGTCGCCGGTGTGGTGGCGCACGCGCGCGTCTGCCAGCAGGGCGGCGTCGCGCGGGGCCACAAGGTCGGCCAGCATGATCTGGTCGATGCGCTGACCGCGCAGCGTTCCCTGTTGCAGCAGGGTGCGGGCAAGGCGGTCGCCCAGGAAGCCGGCACCGCCGGTGATGAGAATGTTCATGGTTGTGCAGGGGTTTTGCGCGAAGCCTGGTACAGGTGCATCCAGCCCAGGCCTTCGCTGGTGCCGGCCTTGGGGCGGTATTCGCAGCCCACGAAACCATCGAAACCGAGGGCATCGAGCAGGTCGAACAGGTACGGGTAATTCACTTCGCCACCGTCGGGTTCGTGGCGGTCGGGCACGCCGGCAATCTGGATGTGGCCCACACCGCCAATGTGTTTCTGCAGGCGCTTGCTCAGGTCGCCTTCCATGATCTGGCAGTGGTAGAAGTCCATCTGCACCTTCAGGTTGGGTGCACCCACCTCGGCCAACACGTCGTGGGCTTGCTGTTGGAGGCTCAGGAAGTAGCCGGGCATGTCGCGGCTGTTGATGGGTTCGATCAGCAGGTTCACGCCCAGCGGGGCCAGGCGGGCGGCGGCGTAGCGCAGGTTTGACACATAGTTGCAGTGCAGGGTGGACAGGTCGCTGCCGGGTGGCATCAGTCCAGCCATGGCGTGCACGCGCTGGCAGCCGGTGGCTTCGATGTAGGGCAGAGCCTGCTCCAGCGATGCGATGAATTCCGCCCCGCGCCCGGGGTGGCAGGCCATGCCGCGTTCGCCGGCGGCCCAGTCGCCGGGCGGCAGGTTGAACAGGGCCTGGGTGAGGCCGTTGTCCTTCAGGCGCGCGGCAATCTCGGCCGGGGCATGGTCGTAGGGAAAGAGGTACTCCACCGCGTCGAAACCGTCGCGCGCGGCTGCGGCGAAGCGGTCGAGGAACGGCACCTCGGTGTACATCATGGTCAGGTTGGCGGCGAAGCGGGGCATCTGATCAAGTCTCCCGCCGGGCCGCCCCAAGGGAGGCTTGCGCCCCCTCGGGGGGCAGCGAATACACGAAGTGAAGAGCGTGGGGGTTCATGGGTCTACCACAGGGTGTTGAAGCGGGCTTGCAGATCACTGATCTGCGCTTCGGTCAGGGGCTCCGGGCGGCGCTGCGTGAGCAGCCACAGGCGCGCGGTTTCTTCCAGTTCTTCCAGCAGCGCCATCGCGCTGGCCGGATTGCCGTGCCACACGGTGGGGCCCAGGCGCTCCAGCATCACGGCGTGCAGCGGGCGCTGTGCCTGTGCGATGCGCGCGGCCACGTCGTCGGCCACGCTGGCGTCGCCGGGTACGCGGTAGGGCACCAGCGGCACATGCCCTACCTTCATGACCTGGTAGGGCGTGAGCGGCGGCAGGATGTCTTCGGGCTGCCAGACGCCTTGCAGCGTCAGCGCCACCAGGTGCGTGGAATGCGTGTGCAGCACGCAATGCGCCTGCGGGGCACAGGCGTAGATGCGGCGGTGCAGGGCGAGTGTCTTGCTGGCGCGCGCGCCAGCGAGCTGGATGCCGTCGTCACCCACCCACGACAGCTGCTCGGCATCCAGGAAACCCAGGCAGGCATCGGTGGGGGTGATGAGAAAACCGCCGCCTTGCTCGGCGGTGAGGCGCACGCTGATGTTGCCGGCGGTGGAGTGCACCAGCCCGCGCTGGAACAGGCTGGCGCCCACGCGTGCCACTTCGGCGCGCACGGCGTTCTGGGCACTGGGCCAGGCTGGGCTCACAGGGCCACTCCCGCTTGCTGCAAGGCCTGGGCGAAGAAATCCACGCCACCGAAGTTGCCGGATTTCAGCGCCAGCTGCACCGGCGCATGGCTGTCGGGCAAGGTGGCCTGCGTCCACGGCACGCCGGGGCAGATCGGCGCGCCAATGCGCAGCTGCTGCACACCCAGCGCCTGCACCACGGCGCCAGAGGTTTCACCCCCGGCCACCACCAGGCGGCGCACGCCGGCCTGAACCAGCCCTTGTGCAATGCGGGCCAGCGCGTGTTCCACCAGTTCACCCGCGGCCTGCACGCCCAGCGCCTGCTGCACGGCGCGCACGCTGGTCGGCGCGGCGGTGGCGTAAACCAGCACCGGGCCCTTGGAAAGGGCTTCCAGCGCCTGGGCCAGCACAGTGTCGGCCGTCTGCCGGCCTTCGTGCAGCGCCAGCGGGTCGATCTGCAGGCCGGTGCGACCCGCTTCCAGCCAGCGCGCCACCTGCGCATTCGTGGCTTCCGAGCAGGAGCCCGACACCACGGCCGCCGGGCCTTGCAGCGCATCCAGCGCTGCTGCGCTTGCATTCGGGGTGAACCAGCCGCGCCGCGCGTAGGC
>JALORL010000165.1 GCA_025458915.1 Hydrogenophaga sp. | reverse complement strand
TCCGCACCACGGCAGCATGTGCCTGCTGCACAGCGTGCAGGCGTGGTCGGAAGCCGCCATCGAATGCCGCGCCGTGAGCCACACCGACCCCGCCAACCCCCTGCGCTCGCAAGACCAGTTGGGCGCCGCCCACGGTATCGAGTACGCCGCGCAAGCCATGGCGGTGCACGGCGCGTTGCTGGCCGGCGCGGAAGGCCCCCCACGCCAGGGCTACCTCACCAGCGTGCGCGGCGTGAACCTGCACGTGAACCGACTCGACGACCTGCCCGGTGAGCTGGATGTGAGGGCCGAACGCCTCTCTGGCGACGATCGCAACATCCTCTACCAGTTCTCCGTCAGCCACCAGGGCCGCTGCCTGCTCGAAGGCCGCGCCGCCGTGGTGATCGACGCCAGTGCCCTTGTGCAGAAAGAGTCTTCCTAGATGAAACGCGCCCTCGTCACCGGTGGCAGCGGCGGCATTGGTGCTGCCATTTGCCGCCGTCTTGCGGCCAACGGCCACCACGTGGTGGTGCACGCCAACAGCGGCATCGACCGCGCGCAGGCCGTGGTCGATGACATCAAGACCGCAGGCGGCAGCGCCGAAGCCGTGGCTTTCAACGTCACCGACCGCGCCGCCACCCAGGCCGCGCTGGAAGCGGTGCTGGCCAACGGCCCGATCCAGATCCTGGTGAACAACGCCGGCATCCACGAAGACGCCGTGTTCCCCGGCATGAACGGCGGCCAGTGGGACCGCGTGGTCGACGTCTCGCTCAACGGCTTCTTCAACGTCACCCAACCCTTGACCATGCCCATGATGCGCACCCGCTGGGGCCGCATCATCAGCATCACCTCGGTCGCCGCGGTCACCGGCAACCGCGGCCAGGTGAACTCGCCAGCCGCGGCGTCACCGTCAACGCCGTGGCCCCCGGCATCATCGCCACCGGCATGATCGACGGCAGCTTCAACGCAGAAGCCATCAAGAAGATCGTGCCCATGCAACGGGCCGGGCAGCCGGAGGAAGTCGCGAACCTGGTGGCGTTCCTGGCGTCGGACGAAGCGGCTTATATCTCGGGGCAGGTGATTTCGATCAATGGGGGGATGATTTGAGGGTGTGACCAACATTGATCAACCTGCGTTGGACGCCCCACCTCGGTTGGGCTTGCCGTTGCGTTTTCAAAGTAGTAACATGGCTACATTTAGTGTGCGGCGAGGTGTCAGCATGACCATCACTACCTTGACCAGCCGTGAGTTCAACCAAGGCGCCAGCGAGGCCAAGCGCGCCGCCAGCCAGGGGCCTGTGTTCATCACAGACCGGGGCAAGCCGGCTCACGTGCTGTTGACCTTTGAAGACTACCAACGGCTGACGAAGCAGCGGCGCAACATCGCCGATGCGTTGGCGATGCCGGGTGTCGCCGACATCGAGTTCGATCCACCCCGTGTCGATATCCGGAGCCAACCGGTCGATTTTTCATGATGTACGTTCTCGACACCAATGTGGTGTCCGAACTGCGCAAGGTCGGCTCGGGGAAGGCAGATGCCCATCTGGTGCGCTGGACAGAAAGTGTCGATGCTGCCGAGTTGTTTGTATCGGCCATCACGATCATGGAACTGGAGATGGGTGTTCTGTCGATCGAGCGCAAGGACGCCACGCAGGGAGCCATGCTGCGTACGTGGATGGACCAGCACGTTCTTCCTGAGTTCTCGAGTCGCACGCTGCCTATTGATACAGCCGTGGCACAGCGTTGTGCGCGGCTTCATGTTCCCGACCGGCGCAGCGAGCGCGACGCACTGATCGCAGCGACTGCGCTCGTGCACGGCATGTCGGTGGTCACGCGCAATGTCTCTGACTTCAAGCCCACTGGGGTGGCTGTCGTCAATCCGTGGTCAGCGATGTAGGGGTCAAAGCAGAGGCTTGCTGAGCCGTCAGGCAGCGCATTGCATTGCATTGACTCCACCTGCATTCACAGGTTCGCAATACGTCAGACCCTCATGGCCATTGCTTCCGGCTCCCGTTCCGCAACCCGGTTTGGCTGGCGCTGCATGGCCGCCTGGTCGACCTGCGCAAGCCCCTCGTGCGACACGGCGGCAGGGGTGTTCGCTGCCACGCGCGCGTCGATGCTGCCGTCCTTGAGGATGTGGTTTTCCAGCTGTCCAAAGCGGATCTCGCCGCTGGACACGCTGAACAGCTTGATGCCGGTCAGCCCTTTGACATGGGCCTGATGGGCCACGGCGGCCACAGTGTTGTCCAGGCCTTGATCCCAGGCGATGTGATGCCGTTGTGCAATCTGGCGTACCTGCTGTTCGCTGTCGTGCAGAAGCTTCTGGGCGTGCGGGGAGAGTGTTTCCGCCGGTATCCGGCTGGCTGGGGTGTCAGGTTGTGCAGCGGCGACGCCGGTACCCGGACCCTGATCGACTTGTCCAGGGGGGGTGCCTGGCGCAGCGGCAATTTGTGTTGAAACCACCCCGGGCGTCTTCAAGTGCGGGGCGATCACTTCACTGCTGGCAAGTCCGTGCTGGCCCAAGCCCACCCGGTCGCTCCACTCCAGGTTTCCACTGGGGTCGATGACCACGGTGTTGCCTTGGGTGACCGCAAGCTGCACCAGGTCGGCAAGCTGTTCGGGTGTGGCACGTGGGTTTGCAGCGCCAATCTGGATGCCCACAGAGTTGTTGTACAGGTCCATGGCTTCGCGATCGGCGGTATTGCCCGGCAGGCCTTCATGCGCGGTGGTGAATGCGCGGGCCCAGTCGGCGCCATATTCCTGCGTCAGCCGCGCACTCCAGTAGCTGTGGCGAAAAGCGTCGCGGTGACCGTCATTGCCTTGCCACTCGTTTGTGCGGTCTGCTGGAACGCCTTTTGGCAACGGGTTGTTGGGGAAGCGCGCAAGGCCTTGCGTGAACTGCACCCCGTTGCAAGGTCAGTTTGTCGAGCAGTGCGCCTTCGGTTTTGGTCATCAGCCGACCTCTGGTGAACGGAACGTCCACCGCACCAAATGCGCGCGGCCGATAGGTGATCACTTCATCGTCCGGTACCTGAAATTGGCTACGGATGGTGCCAATTGAGGGGCGAGGGTCGCTCACGACGGGCTCCGGTGAAAGCGAGATACTGAGCGAAACTAGAACTGTCCTAGCCGTGCGGAAGACACCACACCGTTCTGGTACCGGATTTCGTAATACTGCTCGTCAGGACCCATAGGCAGACCAAGCAGGTATTTTTCGGCGCCGGTTTGGGCCTCGCGGGCATCTGGTTCACCCAATAGCTGGATCACCTCCGCGCGTGACATGCCCGCCTTGATTTGGCTCTGCAGGGCCGGCGCCATGTGAATGCGCTGGTTTTCCTTGGCGCTGATCCCGCGCTGGGCTTTCCAGGTGGCGGAATCGAAGGTGTCTGTGGACATGCTGCAAGCGGTAACGACAAGGGAGAGTAGAAGCTCGCCTAGCTTGGCACGGTGGCCCAAGATCAACAAAAGCTCGGGCTGGCCGCAATGCGGGGCTTGGTTGGTAATGGCCATTGAGCAGAGGGACATGCGGTTGGTGGTACGCGGCGAAGCCACTGCATGCTTCGGGCACGGGCGCGTATTTTATGAGTTATTTAATATTCATTCGATCCCGTTTTGTCGAAATTAATGAGTAATAAATGATCAAAATTTGCACCCATCAATGACAACGGTTGAAGGTTGACTGCATCCGGACATTGGGGTGCGCTGGCCGAATGAGGTGTTCACCCCCGCCCATACGGATCCCCCACCCCCAACCCCGCCAGAATCTGAGTCTCCCGCGCCTCCATCGCCTCGGCGTCTTCCTCCCCCGTCTCGTGGTCCCAGCCCTGCGCATGCAGGGTGCCGTGCACCAGCAGGTGCGCGTAGTGGTCGGCGAGTGACTTTTTCAGCTCCTTGGCTTCCTTCGCAATCACCGGCGCGCACAGCACCAGGTCGGCCATGACCATGGGTTCGGTGGCGTAGTCGAAGGTGAGCACGTTGGTGGCGTAATCCTTGCCGCGGTAGTCGCGGTTGAGGGCCTGGCCTTCTTCGGCGTCGACGATGCGCACGGTGATTTCAGCGTCCGCTTCCAGCGCGTGGCGGATGCAGCGCTGCACCCTGTGGCGGCTCAGGGCGGCGCGGTGGGGGGCGGGGTCGCTCAGGTCGCTGAACTGGAGCGACAGGCTCAGGTGGGGCAGGGCCATGCAGGGTGTGAAAAAGAAAGGTTGGTTCAGCGCGGGGGCAGGGCGCGGCAGCTGCCAAGCAGCACCTGTTCCCTGGCCGTGTGGTCGGCGGCCAGGAAGGCCAGGAAGCCTTCGCTGCCTTTGGTGTGCCAGCGCAGGCCCAGCTGTTCGTCCAGCGCCACGTAGCGGGCGCCGGAGGCGGTGGGGCGGTTCTGCAGCAGGGCGGTGCGGCCGTTGTGGTGCAGGGCGGCGAAGGCCAGGCCGTCGGGCAGGTTCAGGTAAGCCACTTCCAGTTCGGTGCCGCCCGCGCAGCGGTAGCGCACGCTCTGGCTGGAGAAATCGGGGCCGACCACCGGGGCGGCGGTGGCCGTGGGGCTCGCTGGGGACCTGAAAGGCGCGGCGCAGCCCACCAGGCCCACGGCCAACATGCCCATCAACAAACCGCGCCGTCCGCACGTGCCCAGGGCGTTCCAGCGAAGGGGACGGCGGTGTGGGTGCATGGAGAGCCTCTGCGGTGGGTGGGGCTGAATGTCAGGCGCGGCTGGCCGTTTTGCGCGGGGCGCGCCGGGGCGGTGCAGCCGGCGCGGCAGCGCCACCACGCGCTTCGTAAGCGTCCACGATGCGCGCCACCAGCGGGTGGCGCACCACGTCGGCGCTGGTGAGGCGGTTGAAGGCAATGCCGGTCACGCGCTTGAGCACGCGCTCGGCGTCGATCAGGCCGCTGAGTTGCGTGGGCGGCAAATCGATCTGGCTCACGTCGCCGGTGACCACGGCCTTGCTGCCGAAGCCGATGCGCGTGAGGAACATCTTCATCTGCTCCACCGTGGTGTTCTGCGCTTCGTCGAGGATGACGAAGGCGTGGTTGAGCGTGCGCCCACGCATGAAGGCCAGTGGCGCAATCTCGATCTGCTGGCGCTCGAAGGCCTTGGCCACCTTGTCGGCGCCCATCAGGTCATACAGCGCGTCGTACAGCGGACGCAGGTAGGGGTCCACCTTCTGGCCCAGGTCGCCTGGCAGGAAGCCGAGCTTTTCGCCGGCTTCCACGGCGGGGCGGGTGAGGATGATTTTCTGCACCGCGCTGCGTTCCAGTGCGTCCACCGCACAGGCCACGGCAAGATACGTCTTGCCTGTGCCTGCCGGGCCGATGCCGAAGGTGATGTCGTGCGTGGCCATGTTCTCCAGGTAGCGCGCCTGGTTCGGCGTACGCCCGCGGATTTCGCCGCGCCGGGTCTGCATAGCCAGCGCGCCGTCGCCGGGGTCGGCCAGGGCGGTGTCGCCGCTGAGCATCAGCTGCACCTGCTCGGCCGGAATGGGCTTCTTCGCCATTTCGTACAGCGCCTGAAGGACTTCGAGCGCCTGGTTGGCCTTGGGTTTGGTGCCTTCAATGCGGAACTGTTCGAACCGGTGCGCCACCTTCACGTTCAGGGCCGCCTCGATGCTGCGGATGTGGCTGTCCATGGGCCCGCACAGGTGGCCCATGCGCAGGTTGTCGGGCGGGGTGAAGGTGTGTCTGAGAATCAAGCCGATAATCCCGTGAAGTGGAAGCCCCCAAAACCTGGCTGCGCCAGGCCCCCCGAGGGGGTGCAGTCGTTCTTGGGACGGCCCGGCGAACGACAAAGGAAGCAGCGTCCAATGATAGGCAAGTTGACCGGCACCCTGCTGGAGAAAAATCCGCCCCAGATCCTGATCGACTGCCACGGCGTGGGTTACGAGGTGGACGTGCCCATGAGCACCTTCTACAACCTGCCCGCCAGCGGCGAGAAGGTGGCGCTGCTCACCCACTTCGTGGTGCGGGAAGATGCGCAGATTCTTTACGGCTTCGGCACCGCGGCCGAGCGCGAAGCCTTCCGCCAGCTCATCAAGATTTCCGGCATCGGTCCGCGCACCGCGCTGTCGGTGCTCTCTGGCATGAGCGTGGCCGACCTGGCGCAGGCGGTGTCGGCGCAGGAAGCCGGCCGCATCGTCAAAGTGCCGGGTATCGGAAAAAAGACGGCGGAGCGGCTGCTGCTGGAACTCAAGGGCAAGCTGGGCGCCGACCTGAACCTGCCCGGTGCCGGCCCGGCGCGCAGCGACGCCCAGAGCGACATCCAGCAGGCCCTGATGGCGCTGGGCTACAGCGAAAAAGACGCCGCCGCCGCGCTCAAGGCGCTGCCGGCGGAGGTGGGGGTGAGCGAGGGCATCAAGCTGGCGTTGAAGGCGTTGGCGAAATGATTGGTGAGTTGCTACAGCCTCGAAGTAGCGAATCCGAACCAAGTAAAGAAAGAGCAATATGTTGATCACACGACTGCAGCTGAAGAACTGGAGAAACTTCCGCAAGGTCGACGTGACACTTGGCCCTCGTGGCTACTTGATTGGTGCAAATGCTTCAGGTAAATCCAATCTTCTGGATGTGTTTAGGTTTCTCAGAACGATTGCCCAAAGTGAAGGTGGAGGTCTTCAGAAGGCACTGAAGGAACGTGGAGGACTCAGCAAGTTGCGCAGCTTGCACGCTCGTCGGGACCCTGAAGTTCGAATAGAGGTAGATGTCAGCGAGAGCCGCGAAGACTCTCCCCCTAGGTGGAAGTATGTGTTGGCCTTCAAAGCCGAAGGGAAGGGCCTTCAACGAGTGCTCATCCAGGAGGAAACGGTAATAAAGGAGGGCGAGATTCGTGTACATCGCCCGTCTCCAGAAGACCTTGCTGATCCCGCGCGACTTACTCAAACGTATCTTGAGCAGATCAACAACAACGCCGATTTTCGGGAGCTAGCAGATCATTTTTCGTCCACCACGTATCTTCATCTCGTTCCACAGCTACTCAAACATAGCGATGAGATCAGTGGTCGGATTGTTGAGAACGATCCGTTTGGCCAAGGATTGCTTCAACGAGTTGCACGTACCCCAGAGAAAACACGAGATGCGCGCCTACGACGAATTCAACAAGCGTTGGAAGTTGCCGTTCCCCAGTTCTCTGAGCTGCACTTCGAGAAGGATGCGGTTTCAGGAATGCCGCACTTGAAGGCCAATTTCAAGCATTGGCGCGTGCATGGGTCATGGCAGAGGGAAGATCAGTTTTCAGATGGGACACTGAGGTTGATCGGGTTTCTCTGGGCTTTGCAGGAAGGTGATGGTCTCCTACTTCTTGAAGAGCCTGAGCTTTCGCTCAACGACGCTATTACGGCGCACATCCCACTAATGATTGATCGCGTGCTTCGTCAACGAAAGAGGGGCGGAAGCTCTCGTCAGGTGTTGAGCAGTACGCATAGTGACAACTTGGTTGGAGCAGTGACAGATCCGGATTCCATTTTGCTGCTGGAGCCTGGCGAGGACGGCACAAATGTGCGCGCGGCCACCCCACATGAGCGCCTTGAAATGGAGCATGGGTTGAATGCTGCCGAAGTGCTTTTGCCCAAGACAAGACCGCAAAGCATCGAGCAAATGGGTCTCTTTTCGTGAAGAAGCTGTTGGTAGTCGGTGAGGACGCCTTGTGCGGTGCTCTAGGTATCCAACTGATACGGGCTGCAATGCCAGGTTGGATTGCGTCGGGCGAACCAATCAACACTGGAGGAATTACGAAGTTGTTACCGTCCATTGCGCGTTATGTAAAACAGGCGCAGTACGTCTGGCCGGTACTTTGCGTTGCTGATACCGACAAAAAGTGCCCTGTAGAGCTGAGAAACGAATGGCTGCCACCGCATGCGCCCAACAGCTTTATGTTTCGACTCGCCGTCCCAGAGGCTGAGAGCTGGGTGTTGGCGGACCGAGAAGCGTTCGCCGAGTTTTTTCGCGTGCCCATAAACAAAATCACTGCAGAGCCGGAGAAGCTGGCTGACGCGAAAGTAGAACTGCTTCGTCTTGCTCGAATGTCGAAAGTTCGATCCCTTAAAGAGGAAGTTGTTTCCGCAACTAGTCCCGTCAAGCGAGGGGTTGGTTACAACACTCATCTTTGCGCATTGGTCTACAAGCACTGGGACGCAATTCGCGCAGCAGAACGGGCTCCAAGTTTGAGTAGGGCCATCGAAAGACTTCATTCGTTCGCTGCCAATGAGGCGCAGTGAAAGAATGAATGCCAAATCTTGAGCTGTATCGACCCATGAGCATCCAGACCGACGACTTCGCCCC
>JALORL010000024.1 GCA_025458915.1 Hydrogenophaga sp. | reverse complement strand
GACAGCGGGAAGTGCCCGGCGTCCAGAAAGCGCGACCACAGCACGCGCCAGGCGGGCCAGTCGTGGTCGCCTTCGACCACATGGCGCGACGCCGGCGGAAAACACGCCGCCACATTCGCCATGCCCTGGGCAAAGCGGTCCAGCCGGCCATGGCCCACGAACACCGGCATGGCCGATGGCGGGGCTTTCAGCCAGTGCCACACCCGGGTGTCTGGGTCGCGCAGGGCTTCGGGTTCGGGCTGCCAGGCCTCGATGCCACCGGCGCGTTCGATGTCGTTCATCACGATGCGGCTGCCCGGGTACGGCGCCAGCAGGCACAGGCCGTCCACCAGACCCGGGTGGCCGGCGGCGATCTCCATCGACATCAGGCCGCCGAGCGAAATGCCACCCAGCCACACGCGCTTGTGGGTTTGGCGCGCCGGCTCCAGCAGCTGTTCCCGCACCGCAGCGGCGGCACGGCCGTCGGACACGGTGGCCATGTCGATGGCCACGGCGCACAGGTCGAGCGCCAGGCCGCGCCGCTGCACCTCGCCGAAGAAATCGGCGTCCACGAAGTCTTCGGGGCGCATGTAGGCCCCCGGCAGCAGCACCAGCAGGTTTTCGGCGCTGCGGTCGGCGCGCAGGCAGCGCAAGGCAGTGGTCATCGTTTGAACATCGCAGCAAGCAGAAGAACCAACACGGCGCCCGGCCCCACCGTCACGCCCATGGCGTGCAGCACGGGCACGGTGGAAAAACCCAGCACGCCGAAGCCGATGGTGGTGGTGAGGTTGGCCACGCCCATGGCAGCCACCGTGGATGGCTCCATATCGGCCTGGCCATCGGCACGGTCGAAAAAGAGGCCGTAGTTGGAGCCCACCGCCACCACCAGCAGCAACCCCACCAGATGCAGCAGGTGCAGGGTTTCGCCCGCCAGCTGCAGGCCGGCGATGACGAACACCACCGCCAGCACCAGCGGCAGCATCACCGCGGCCAGTCGCCGTACAGAACGCAGCGTGACCGCCAGCAGCAGAACGATCACCGCCACACCGGCCAGCGACAGGGTGATGGCTTCCTGCAGGTACCCGTCGTACAACGTGTCCAGCTCGGTTTTCATGTCGATGAATTGTGCGTCGGTGCCAGCCAGCGCGGCCTGCACGGCGGCACCGTCGATGTCCTGCGCCACGCCATCGGCGTTCGAGACCGGGTGCAGCGGCAGCAGCACACTCCAGCCCCCGGCGCGCTGCACCAGCAACGCGTCCACCAGCAGACCCAGGCCGCTACCGCCCAGCGCCACGCGGTCCAGCAGCGGCTGGCTGCGGGCGGCGGCCACGTCGGCCAGGAAGGGTTCAAGCGCGCTGGGCGACAGCGGTGCACCCACCAGTGCTTCGTTCAGGCGGACGCGCAACGCATCGGGTGGCGGCAGTGCGGCCTGGCGCTCACGCTGCGTCTGCTGGCTGGGCAGGAAGCGGGCCGGGTTGTCGTAGCTGCCGATCACGCCATCAGCCACCAGCCGGTCCAGCGCGGGCGCGGTTTGCTCGGCCATACGCAGCGCGGTGTCGGCATCGGTGGCGCTCACCACCACCATGTAGCGCGCGTCGGGAGCGCCGAGGTCGGCGCGCAGCGCAGCATCGGTCTGCAGGTCTTGCAGGCTGGCGGGGCTGAGCACCGCGATGTCGGGCGTCCACAGGCGATCGCGTTCGGAGACCAGGTAGCCAGCGGCCAGCACGGCCAGCGCCAGCACCGCCCAGCGCAGGCGGCGCAGCGCCGCCAGGCCGCGGGCCAGCGCCTGCCCCAGGCCGTTCAGGTCGCGCCCGCTCAGGGTGGTGGGCGCCAGCTCCGGCAAGACGAAGCGCGTGACCAGTGCGGCCGTGAACACACCGGTCAGCGCATACAGCCCCAGCTGGGCCAGCCCAGGAAAGCCCGAGAGCAGCAGCGCCCCGAAACCGGCCACCGAGGTCAGCACGCCCAGCCGCACCGTGGGCCAGAAACGCTGGCGCCAGGCCGCTGCACCGAGCGGCCCGGACTGCACGAAGTAATAGATGGCGTAGTCCACCGCCTCGCCGATCAGCGCCATGCCAAAACCGATGGTGATGCCGTACACCGTGCCGAACGCCAGGCTCACCGCCGCAATGCCGGCCAGCGCGCCCGAGGCCACCGGCAGCAGGCCCAGCCCGAGCAGGCGGGGCGAACGGTACACCAGCAGCAACACCAGCACGATGCCGCTGATGCCGACGAGGGAGAGGCGGGTCACTTCGTCCTTGATGGTGGCGCGCGCGTTCACCGCAAACAGGCCGGGGCCGGAGATCAGCAACTGCGCATCCGCCACGCCGGCGGTGGTGCGTTCCTGCTCGAACGCCTGGCGCACGGTGTTGATGGCCAGCTCCTGGCCATCGGTGTCGGCACCCTGGGCGCGGGTCTGCAGCAGCAGCAAGGCGCGCTGGCCATCGCGCGAGGCCCACACGCCGTCCACGCTGTCGGGCTCGGCGCCGGCGTCCAGCCGCTGCACCTGCGCCCAGAGCTCGCCGGTGGGGTCGCGCGGCAACAGGGTTTTGAGCACCATGCCGGCGGGCGAGGCCAGCAGGTCGATGCTGTCGCCGATGGCGTTGCGCAGACCCTCCACGGTGAAGCGTTCGGGTGACACCTCGGGGCTCAGCAGGTAGCGGTGGCGCATCAGGTGGTCGCGCTCGGCGTCCTGCGCAGCGGCTTCGCCGTTCTGCACCGACAGGAACTGGCCCGAGTCCTGCAGCCGCTGGCGCAGGCCCGCGGAGAGCGCGGCCCGGCCGGCTTCATCGCCGCCGCCAATGGCCACCATCAGCAGGCGCGACACCGCACCTTCCTTGATCTGGTCCACCATGACCTGCTGCCCCGGCGTGGGCTCGCTCGGCAGGAAGAAGGACATGTCGGCGTTGTAGCGGCTGGTGGCCGCCACCCAAATGGCGCCCAGCACCGCCAGCGCCCACAGCAGCAGGACGGTCCCGGCGCGGCGGGTCATGGCTTGACGGGTTCGATGGCCAGCACCGAGCGGTCGCCGTCGGCCTGCTGGTATTCGATGGTGCGGATCTGCGCCTCGGTACCGGTGACGGTGATGCGCTGCACCAGACCGGCGATCTCGGCGTCCTTGGGGTGCAGGGTGAGCACCCAGCGCGCAGCCGGCCCCTGCAGCTGCATCAGGTAGGAGCGCTCCATGGAAGCGATATCGCCCGCCAGCAGTCCGCGCACGCTGTCCACAAAGGCCAGCACCTCCGGCCGGCTGCCCAGGCGGATGCGCATGCGGCGCTGATCGCGCTCCAGCGTGAGGCTGTCGCGCTCCAGCAGCATCCGTTCAGGCTTCGGCGTGAGGGTTCGCATTTCCAGCTTGTCGGGCGGGGTGTAGCGCATCTCGCCGGTGCGCACCAGCGGCTTGTCCAGCAGGGCCATGTGCCGGGTTTCCACGAAGCTCGCCAACCCGCCAGGCTGGCGCGCCAGAGCGCTCATGAGCTGCGCCACATCGAAGCCGGTGGCCGCGGCCGAACTGCAGAACCACAGGGCCGCCAGAGCAATCGGCAGGGAGCGCCAGCGGTGGGTCATGGGTGCTGCCAGAAATCGAAGAAGTTGAACCAGTTGTAGGGCGCCTGCCGGCAGAAATGGCTGAGGCGGTCGGCGTAGGCCTGCTGGGCTGCCTGGATGGCCGAAGCGCGATCGGCGCGCTCAACGCCGCTGAAGTCGGCGAGCGGCTCAAAGTGTATTTGATAGCGGTTGCCGCCCATGTAAAGACCTGTCATGAAGAACACCGGCCGCCGCAACATGGCCGCCACGCGGAACGGTCCCACCGGAAATGCGGCGGGTTCCCCCAGGAAATCGACCAGCGCGGTCTCATCGTCCCCCAACCGGCGGTCGGCCAGCATGCCCACCAGATAACCCTGGTCCAGCCGGTCGCGCGCAGCCATCATGGAACCCGGCTGCCCCAGTCCGATGATGTCTTCCGAAGCTGCCGGGTTGATCGCCTGCAGCGTCGCGTTGATCTTGCGGGCGTTTTCCTCGTACATCAGCATGGCCACCTTGAGCCCCGCATGCCCGCGGCCGATGGTGCGCAGCACCTCGAAACTGCCCATGTGGGCGCCGATCAGCAACGCGCCCTGCCCCTGGTCGAGCGTGGCCCGCAGGTCCTCACCGCCGTGCACCTCCAGATCAAACAGGTCGAAGCGGTCGTTGAGCAGGTAGATGCGGTCGTGCACCGTGCTGGCAAAGCTGAACACGTGCAGGAAGCCGTCGCGCCAGTTGGCCCAGCGGCCCAGCGCGCGGCGCAGATAGCCCCGGCTGGCACGGCGCGCTGCCGGCGCAAAGATCACGTAGTACACCGCAATGCCGTACAGCACGGCGCGGCTGAGACGGCGGCCAAAGAACAGCGAAATCCAGACCATCAGCCGCAGGATGGCGAGGTTGCTGCGTTCCTTTCGCTGCACCCAGGCCGGGGTATCGCCACTCACCGGAACGCCCCCCATGCCACGCACCGTCGGGCGTTCATGCGCCGGCGGGCGTCAGCGCCCCCGATGCCACGCTGCGATCGCCCTCGGTGACCGTGTAGGCCACCGTGCCCGAGGGTTTGCGGCTGAAAACAAATCGCAGCACAGCGCCTGGGCCAACCGGCTGCAGGAACTTGGCTTGGTCCACGCGCCAGCCCGCCGATGGGCGCTGCAGCCACTGGCCAGCCAGGGCGATGGCATGGTCGAGCAGCACCACGCCCGGCACGATGGGCTGGCCCGGGAAATGGCCCGCGAACGCCGGGTGGTCGGGCGGTACGACCCAGGTCGACTCAAAGCTGTCCATGGCGCACTTTCTCGGTATAGAGGCTTTTGAGCTGCTCGCGCGGCAGCTTGCCGGTGGCATTGCGGGGCAAAGCCTCCACGAAGACCAGGGGGCGCGGCAGGAATACCGGGTCCAGGCGCTGCCGCAGCTCGGCCAGCAACGTGGCGCGGTCCACGCCCGGCGCCACCACGAAGGCGGTGAGGCGGGTGACGCGGTCATCGCCATGGCATTCGTCGTCGGGCAGAAAGAAAGCGGCGTCCACCACACCGGGCACGGCGCCGATCTGGTGGTTCAGATAGGCCAGCGAGGTGCGCTTGCCAGCCATGTTCACCAGGTCGGCGTGCCGCCCGTGCAGCAGGAAGCGCTGGTCGGCCAGGCATTCGATGCGGTCGGACAGCGGCACCCGGCCCTCCACGTGGCCGTCCAGCGCAAAAGTGTCGTCCCCGTGCTGCTCCAGCCGCACGCCGTCCAGCAGCGCCCACTCGGCGCCGGCCGTGGTGCGCCGGCTGGCGAGCTGCCCGCTTTCGGTGGAGCCATAGATCTCGTGCAGCGGCGCACCGAAACGCGCCTCGGCCTGCGCCGCCAGGTGGCCCGACAGCGGCGCGGTGGCCGAGAGCACCAGCGCGGTCTCAGGCAGCGGCAGGTCCGCCGCCAGCAGCGTCGAGAGGTGGAACGGTGTGGTCACCAGCAGGCGCGGGGCCGGCACGGCCGCCAGCGCGGCCACGATGTCCTGCGGGTAGAACGGCCGGCCAGCCCAGAAGGCCCCGCCACCGTGCAGCACCTGCAGGAAGGTGGACTCGAAACCGTAGCTGTGCTGCACCGGCACCGTACCCACGATGGTGTGCGGCCGCTTGGTCAGGCCCAGGCGCTCCGCCTCCACCCGCCCGTTCTGCGCCAGCCGGCCCCAGGTCTTGCGGTGCGGCTGGGGCAGGCCGGTGGAGCCCGAGGTGAACAGCACCGCCGCCAGCCGATCGGCAGGGAAGGCCGGGACTTCCGCCACCGCCGCGGGATCGGCAGCAACCCGTGCCGGGAACGGCAGGCACGGCAACCCGATGCCCTCGATCGCGGCGTCGAACGGTGCGTCGGTGAGGGCCACCAGATCGGGGTGGTCGTTCCAGAGCCGGCGCAGCGTTTCTTCCGACTGCGACGAGGGCTGCAGGCTGACTTTTCCAGTCAGCAGGCCGGCCACGAAGCCCACGGCAAAGCGGTAGCGGTCGTGGCAGGCATTGAGCAGGTGGCTGCCCGCCGGCAGCCGGTGGGACAGGGCCCGCGCATCGGCCACCAGGTCGCGCACGCGGCGCGGGCCTTCCGACGTCCAGGCCACCGTATCGTCCAGACCCATGCCGGTCACCAGCGGTACCAGCCCGGCGCACGTTTCAACAGGTTCTGCTGCAGTCATGTTCAGCGTTCCGGGTTCGAGCTGTGCTGCTTCCAGGCCCGCACCGCATCGGCCAGCGTGGAGCGTTCGCCGGGCGGCAGTGCACGCAGGCGCCACAGGTATTCACCCACAAACATGGCGCCCAGCAGCGGGCCGCCCAGCAGGTTGGCGAAGGTGGACCACAGGGCCACCGGCGCGAACACGAAAAGCGCGGTGGACACCGCCACCATGCCGAGGAAGAACGCTGTCCAGGCCTGTGTGGCGCCGCGCGTGTACGCCACCTGCCGGGCGGACAGCACGCCGCCGTGCACCTGCCGCGCCATGCGCGTGACCAGCGGTTCGCCCGGGCCCGACAAGGTGCGCCCGAACACCGCTGCCAGCAGGCCGTTCACACCCACATGCTGCAGGAAATACAACAGCGCCACTTCGGCGATCAGCAGCGGCCAGGCCCTGGCCAGGGCAGCGAGCAGGAGTGCCGCCCCGACGATCGCCAGCAGGCGCGATGGCAGTCGCCACAGGGCCATGACCAAGGCCAGCAGGAGCGGGGCCAGGGCCAGGGCCGCACCCCAATGCGACGGTTCACCGCTGGCGCTGGACACATGGGCGCCCACCGCCCAACCCACCGCCAGCGCCGCCACGCCCAGGCCACGCGCCACAGAAACCAGCCCGAGCGTCATGCGGCAACAGGTCAGGCCGTGCGCTGGCTGACGATGTGGGCCGTGAGCGCGCGCAACGAGGAAAAGATGCGCTGGTTGTCCTGGTCGTCGGAACGCATCTGGAACCCGTATTTCTTGGAAATCACCAGCGCAATCTCCAGCACGTCGATGGAGTCCAGATCCAGCCCCTCCCCGAAGAGCGGCGCATCGGCGTCGATTTCATCGGGCTTGACCTCAAGGTTCAAGGCTTCAACGATGAGCGCGGCCACTTCGGGCAGCAGGGCGTCAACGGCTTCGGGGGTGGCGTTCTGGGTCATGGTGGGTGAATTCCGGATAGGGTCGGTGCCTGGGCGCAATGTCGGCGCCTGGCCGCGCGAACGGGTCTCACGCGAATGTGCGGCGGCATCTGCTCGACCCGGCGCCCCCAATGGAGGCAACCCGCCATTTTAGCGGCGGGCTGTCCCTGGACGAGCACCCACCGGGGCAGCACGGCAGCGCCCACCGGGCGCCAGCCGGTCACGCCCCGTGGCCAACCCCCTCCGAATAACCCCTGGCTGCGCATGCACCGGGGCCCGGGTTCCTACAATCGCGCACCCCCGAGCTCTACATGGTCCCGCCCCACCTCGCCCCCACCCACGTCAGCGCCTACACCGCAGCCACCGCTCTGGGCGTGGGCCAGGCAGCCCTGCTCCAGGGGCTGCGAGACGCAGGCACTGGCCTCGCCGCACTCGACGAATCCCTCGGCGCCAGCCTCGGCCTGACGGCTCCCCTGAGCACCTGGGTGGGCCGGGTGGACGGGCTGGAGGCCCCTCTGCCCGCCCATTGGTCGGCGTGGGATTGCCGCAACAACCGCCTGGCCTGGCTGGGTCTGCAGGCGGATGGCTTCCTCGATGCCGTTCAGTCCGCCCGCACGCGCCACGGAGCCGACCGGGTTGCCGTGGTGGTGGGCACCACCACCGGCAGTGTGGGTGCCACGGAGGCGGCCTACCGCACGCTGCGCGAGACCGGACAGTTCCCCCTGCAACCGGCGGACGCATCGCTGCACACCCTGCACGCCCTGGGCGCCTTCGTACAGGCCGCACTTGGCGTGCACGGTCCCTGTTCCACGGTGTCCACTGCCTGCTCGTCGAGCGCAAAGGCCTTTGCCACCGCAGAGCGTCTGCTGCGCACCGGGCTGGCCGACGCCGTGGTGGTCGGCGGCGTGGACACGCTGTGCGGCAGCACACTGTTCGGCTTTCACGCCCTGCAACTGGTGTCGCCCGACCCCTGCCAGCCGTTCGGCCTGCACCGGCGCGGGCTCAGTCTGGGCGAGGCGGCCGGTTTCGCGCTGCTGGAAAGAGGCCCTGGCCTGCTGCAACTGCTGGGGCACGGAGAGTCCAGCGACGCGCACCACCTGTCGGCCCCGCACCCGCAGGGCCTGGGCGCCGAGGCAGCGCTCGACCAGGCCCTGGCCCGCGCCGGCCTGGACACGCAAGCGGTGGATTTCCTGCATCTGCACGGCACCGCCACCCCACTGAACGACGAAGTCGAGGCCGCGCTCCTGCTGCGCCGTTTCGGGCCACACACCCACGCCAGCTCCACCAAGGGCATGCTCGGTCACACACTGGGCGCGGCGGGCGTCGTGGGTGGCGTGGTCTGTCTGCTGGCTCTGGAGTCGGGCTGGATGCCCGGCAACCGGCCCACCGAGGTGCTGGACCCCGCGTTCAGGCAGCGCATTGCCCTGCACCCCCGCCAGGGCGATGTGCGGGTGGCGGTGAGCAACGCGTTCGGGTTTGGCGGCAGCAATTGCGTGCTGGTGTGGGGGCGCAGCGCATGAACCGCCACGCCGCCTATGTGGAGGGCATTGCGTTCTGGGCGCCCGGCCTGCCCGACTGGGCCGCCGCTGCGCCAGCCCTGTGCGACGCAGCGCCACCCGCACCCCACGAGGGTGCTCGGCGCATTCCGGTGCCGCAGTGGCTCAGCGCTGGCGAGCGCCGCCGCGCACCCGAGACCGTGGCGCTGGCACTGGAGGCCGGGCGCATGGCGCTGCAGGCCAGCGGCCGCCGACCCGAAGACCTGCCTTCGGTGTTCGTGTCGGCCCACGGCGACCTGCCCATCATCGACACGCTGTGTGCCACGCTGGCCAGCGATGCCCTGCTGCTTTCACCCACGAAATTCCTCAATTCGATCCACAACGCCCCCGCAGGCCTGTGGAGCATGGCTGCCAGCAGCCGCGCAGCCAACACCGCCCTCACCGCCCACACCCACAGCTTTGCCGCCGGTGCGCTGGAAGCCCTGCTGCAGTGCGCCACGGACGCCCCGGCCGTTCTTCTGGTGGGCTGCGACACCAGCAGCACCGGCCCGCTCATGCAGGTCACCGACAGCCGGGGTACGCTGGCCGTGGCGCTGGTGCTGTCGGCCGAACGCTCGGCGGCTGCCAGCCACCGGCTGGATTGGGCGCTGCAGTCGCCGCCGCAAAGCCCGCCCGCCCTGTGCTCCGGGGCGGCGCAGGCGCTCACCCACAACGGCATGGCCGATGCCCTGCCACTGTTCGAGGCGCTGGCCAACCCCGTCGCCTGCACGCTGGGCCTGCCACTCTCCGCCTGGCAGAGCCTGCAACTGCACATCGAACCCCTGCAACCGCCAGCCAACGACCCGCCCGGTTGCGGCCCGGATGTCCTCGCAAATCGCACGGAATAGCGCCGCACGGCACGCCCCACGGAGATACTCCCGCCATGAACACCACGCACACCCAGGTTGACACCGTGATTCTTGGCGGCGGCCTTGCCGGCCTCACGCTGGCGCTGCAGCTGAAAAAACGCATACCGGACATCGACATCCTGGTGCTGGAACGGCGCACGCTGCCGCTGCCAGAGGCGGCCCACAAGGTGGGCGAGTCGTCGGTGGAGATTGGCGCGCACTATTTCGACAAGGTGCTGGGCCTGGGCGACCATCTGAAAAACCAGCAACTGCGCAAGTTCGGCTTCCGCTTCTTCTTCTCCGAAGGCCGGCGCGACATCGACCAGGTCACCGAAATCGGCGCCAGCCGGCATCTGTCGGTGCCGAGCTACCAGATCGACCGCGGCATCTTCGAGAACTTCCTGGCCGCCGAAGCCCAGCGGCGCGGCATCCGCTTCCTCGACACCGCCGTGGTGCGCAGGGTGGACCTGCACGACGAAGACGGCGCGCCCGACCGGCGGCACGGGGTGGCCTACGAACACGAAGGCACCACCCACGAGGTCAGTGCGCGCTGGGTGGTGGATGCCTGCGGCCGCGCCGGTCTGATCAAACGAAAGCTTGAACTCGCGGAGACCAACGAACACGGCGCGCACGCCGTCTGGTTCCGCATCAAGGACCGCATTGCCATCGACGAATGGAGCGACAACCCGGCCTGGCAGGAACGCTGCAACCCACAGGCGCGCTGGCTCTCCACCAACCACCTGGTGGGCAAGGGCTACTGGGTGTGGCTGATTCCGCTGGCCTCGGGCTCGCACTCGGTGGGCATCGTGGCCGACCCGCGCATTCACCCGCTGGAGACCATGGACACCTTCGACAAGGCCATGCACTGGTTCCAGACCTACCAGCCACGCCTGTTCGACGACCTCGATGGCAAACGCGACAAGCTGCAGGATTTCGCCTTCTTCAAGCGCTTTTCCTACGGCTGCAAGCAGGTGTTCTCGGCCAACCGCTGGGCACTCACCGGCGAGGCCGGCCTGTTCCTCGATCCGTTCTATTCCCCGGGCAGCGACTTCATCGCCATCGGCAACACCTACATCACCGAGCTGGTGGACATGGACCGCCGCGGTGAGCGCCTGGGCGCCCGCGCCCAGATCTACGACCAGCTCTACCACTCGTTCTACGACAGCACGCTGGCGCTCTACACCGATCAGTATCCGCTGTTCGGTGACCCCGAAGTGCTGCCGGTGAAGGTCATCTGGGACTACGCCTACTACTGGGGTGTGCTGGCGCAATTCTTCTTCCAGCAGCGCCTGACCGACCTCACCGCCATGGCCACGTTGCGCGACGAACTGGCGCACTGCCAGCAACTCAATAAGGCGGTGCAGCAGTTCCTGCGCGCCTGGTCGGAACACAGCCACAGGCGCAACGCCCCGGTCATGATCGACCACGCCGGCCTGCCGTGGTTTGCCGAACTGAACAAGAGCCTGAACGACACGCTGGACGACGCCGCATTCGCAGCCCGCATCCGCCATTCCTGCGGGCAGTTGCAGGCTCTGGCGCAGGAGCTGCTGGAGCAAGCCACCCAGGACCACCCGGCGCTGGACGGCAGTGCGCTGCAAGCCCTGTTGGCATCCCCCATGGGCCGGAGGGTGAGCGCCACGCCCCAGGGCGGCGAACCCATGCTGGAGCGGTTGCGGGCGGCAGAGGCAGCGCTGACCTGAAGCACCACGCGGCAGCGGCCGCGTTCAGGCGGAGGGCTCCACGGCCCGGAAGGCCAGCACTGCGTTGCTGCCACCAAACGCGAACGAACTCGACAGTGCGGCACGCACCGGCACCCCGCGCCGGGTCTCCAGCACATGGTCCACCCCTTCGCAGGCAGGGTCCAGCCGGCCCTTCAGGTGTGCCGTGGCGACCAGGGTCTGCTGGCGCAGGCTCAGCACCGTGATCACCGCTTCAATGGCACCCGCGGCACCCA
The DNA here is from genome assembly GCA_025458915.1 of Hydrogenophaga sp. Classification (GTDB taxonomy): domain Bacteria; phylum Pseudomonadota; class Gammaproteobacteria; order Burkholderiales; family Burkholderiaceae_C; genus Hydrogenophaga. The sequence goes on along the minus strand of JALORL010000024.1, from coordinate 27,497 downwards.
GCAAATGTCCGTGCAGGGCCTTGGTGGAACTCACCGCCAGACGCGGCGCATGGCCGCCGAACACCTCGCGCAGGGCGGCCATCTCGGTCGGATCGCCCTCGGCGGTGGCGGTGCCGTGGGCATTCACATAATCCACCGCTTCGGGTGCCAGCGCGGCATCGGCCAGGGCCAGGCGCAGGGCACGCGCCTGACCGGACACCTCGGGCTTCACCAGGTGGGTGTGGTCGCAGGTGGTGCCAAACCCCACCAGCTCGGCATGGATGGCGGCGCCACGGGCCTGCGCATGCGCCCAGTCTTCCAGCACCAGGGCCGCCGCGCCTTCGCCCAGCACCAGGCCGCGACGATCGCTGGCGAACGGACGGCAGGCCACCGAAGCGGTCTGCCCGTCTCCGGGCGCGAGTACGCGCAGAGCCTCCCAGGCGCGCATCACGCCGTAGGTCTGCGGCGCGTCGGAACCACCGCACAGCATCACCTCGGCCTCGCCGCTGCGCACGCGGCGAAACGCCTCACCAATGGAAATGGCCGACGAGGCACAGGCGACGCTGTGGGTCATGCTCACCCCGCCCAGCCCGAGCTGGATCGACAGGTGTGCATTGGCCGCATTGCCCATGCCCATCAGCACCGACAGCGGGGCCATGCGCTCGCGGCCTTCCTGCCAGAGGTCGCGGTAGATCTTTTCGGAGTAATGCACCGCACTGACCGCACTGCCCCAGCTCACGCCCCAGCCGTCACGCGACGCGCCCGGCTGCGGCTGGCGAGGCAATCCGGCATCCGTCCATGCCGAGAACGCAGCGCCCAGGGCGAGCTGCGCGAAGCGATCGGTCATGGACGCCAGGGGCTTGCCGATGGACCCGGCAGCGTCGAATGCCGCACAACACACCAGGGGCACGGCAAAGGGCCGCTTCGGATCGTCGATCGTGTGGTGGGCCACGGCCGACTCCAGGGCACTCAGCCGGGCAAAAAAATCGGCCAGGTCGCCGCCATAGGGACTGACCAGGCCGAGGCCGGTGACCGCTACCCGGCGCTGGCTCATGCCTGCGCCAGCCGGTCCATCATGTCGAGCATTTCGCCCACGGTGCGGGGTGTTTCAAGATCGGTCGGCAGGCGGATGCCGAGGTGGGTTTCAAACTCGAACATCAATTCCAGCATCATCATGGAATCAACGCCCAGCTCGATCAGCGACGAGGCGGGCTCCACCCGTTCGGGTTGCACCCCAAGGCGGTTTTCCAGAAACGAGCGGACCAGTTCGAGCGACGTCATAGGGACCGGATTTTAGCCAATCGCCCCATCGCGGCCCCGGGAATATGCCCGCCAGCCGCGACTTTGCAGCCTCAGGCCCGCTGCATCACCAGCCGCTGCAGCCGGGCCAGCTGCGGCGCCACCATGGGCACGGTGAGCATGGTGCTGGCCACCGCCATCAGCAGCAGGGCGGTGAAGGTGTCGCTGGTGATCACGCCCTTGTCGAGCAGGATGTTGGCAAAAATGATCATGATCAGCGCCTTGGTCTGCAGCAGCCAGCCCACGATGCTCGCCTCCCCTGGCGCCCAGCCCAGCACGCGGCCGGCCATGCGCACGCCGATCAGCTTGCCGGCCACCGAGGCCACCAGCAGCACCCCCGCCGCGGCAAACACCGCATAGCCACCGAGCGCCCATTCGGTGCGCAGGCCGGTGGAGAGGAAAAACACCGGCATCAGCACCAGCAGCACGTGGTGGCGCAGCAGGTCCATGCGCTCCTGGTCGAACCATTCGGCGTCCATTACCGCGCCGGCCAGGAAGGCACCCACCATGTAGTGCAGGCCGGCCCAGTCGGAACCGAAACCGCACACCGCCAGCCACACCAGCGCCACGTACCAGCGGTCGCGCTCGGGAATGGCGCGCATCAGACGGCGGAACAGCAGGGCCACGACCACGAAGGCCAGCAAGAAGCCGACCTGCCGCCCCACGCGCTCCCAGTCCATGAGAATCAGCGCCAGCACGCCCCAGATGGCAATGTCGTCCAGGCTGGCGTAGCGCAGAATGCGCTGACCCAGGGGCTGGCGCAGGATCTCCAGCTTCTCCATCAGCAGGATCAGGATGGGCAAAGCGGTCACCGCACACGACATGCCCACCCCCAGCACAAACTGCCAGGAACGCGCCTGCTCCGCCATCCAGCCGCCGCCGGATGCCAGCATCAGCAACGCGGCGCCGCAACCGAACACCAGTGGCACCCCCAGCGCCAGGCCGGCCGTAATGCCGCTCTCGCGCCGGTGCACCCAGGCCTTCTTCAGGTCCAGCTCCACGCCAGCAATCATCACAAAGAGCATCACCGCCCACCAGGCCACGCCGTTGAGCGACTGGATCACCGCCGGCGTGAACACGAACTGGTAGGCCTCCGGCGCCACGCGCCCCAGCACGCCGGGCCCGAGCAGGATGCCGGTGATGATCTGCACGACCACGAGCGGCGCCCAGTAGTCGGTGCGGCCCAGCCGCCAGATCAGCCAGGGCAGCGAAAAAATGACCGCCATGGCGATCAGGAACAGTTCGGTGGTGATCATGCTGTGGGCGTCGTGGAATCGGGTCGGCGGCCCACGTATTCGCGGAACACGCCGAAGGTGACGTGGCACTGCACGTCGGTGAAGCCGGCACGGGTCAGCGCATCCAGCACGCGCTGAGGATCCACAGCAGCCTCGATGGTGTCGCCGTAATAGGCCCACAGCCTGCCCACCTCGGCGCGCTGGCGCGTGAGCGTGGCCAGGGCCGGCACCAACACACCGATGTGGGTGCGCAGCAGGGCGCGGCCCAGCCGGCTGGCCGGGCGGCTGATTTCCATGATGCACACGCGGCCACCAGGCTTGAGCACGCGCAGATATTCGCCAAAGGCCTGGTCGAGGTCGGCCACGTGCCGCAGTGCGTAGCCCATGGACACGAAATCCATGCCGGCATCGGGCAGCGGCATGTCCTCGGCAAAGGCCTCCACCGTCTGCACGTCGAGCTTCTTGCGCAGCTCGGCCAGCATGCCCGGCGACGGGTCCAGCGCGGTGACCTGTCCGGCCGCGCCCACCAGAGCGTGCGCTTCGACCGTGACCAGGCCGGTACCGGCCGCCACGTCCAGCACCTGCATTCCTCCCCCGCGAAGTGGGTCTTCAGGCGCGGATCATCGTTCAGCGGTGCATTGCGAACAGCCATGGTCACCTCGAAGCGGGCAGCCATCCAGGGAAGACGCGCCGCACCAACAGCAGCGGCAGGCGCAGCAGGAAGCCCAGAAACAGCCGGGCGTGCATCCAGCTGAGCAGTGCGTTGTCGCGCAGATACTTGAAATGCGACACCCCGCCTTCTTCCGCCGAGAGGTAACGCACCGGCGCATCCACATTGATGGGCCGAACGCCCGCCCAGCACAGCCGCACCACCGCTTCCGGGTCGAAGTCGAAGCGGCGCATGAACCGATGGCGGCGCATGATCTTCGCCAGCGGCGCAATCGGATACACGCGGAAGCCGTACAGCGAATCGCCAACGCCCATCCACAGCGTTTCCAGGTTGGCCCAGCCGTTGGAGACCTTGCGGCCGTTCACGCGCAAGGCGGGCGCTTCCGGTCCGAACACCGGTTTGCCCAGCACCATGGCCCGGGGTTCTGCCATTGACGTGGCCATGAAGGAAGGGATCAGGTCCGCCGGGTGCTGGCCGTCGGAGTCCATGGTGAGGGCATGGGTGTAGCCCTGCGCGGCGGCAGCCTCGATGCCGGCCAGCACCGCCGAGCCCTTGCCCTGGTTGCGCGGCAGCACCAGCACATGCAGTTCGGGGTCGTTGGCGGCCATGGACTGCAGCAGTTCGGCGGTGCCGTCGGTGCTGCCGTCCACCACCACCCACACCGGCGACCACTGTGCCCGTGCGGCCTGCACGGTGGCCACCACCCCAGGGCCCGGGTTGTAGCTGGGGATCAGGACGAGATGGCTGCGGGAGGTTTGGGGCATGAGGCCATTCCGGCTAGGTCTCCGGCGGCCTTGGCCTCCGGGGGAGCGGTCAGTTCGGTGCGCAGGTAGGCTTCCAGCGCCTGCGTGAAGGCGCGCACGTCGGTGGGTGGGTCGAAGCGTCGGCCGAGGCGAACCCGGCAGTGCAGCGGCAGTTCCGGCGGGCGGAACAGCGGCCAGCGCTTGCCCAGGTACGGCGTGGAGAACTCGATGAGCACCGTCTGCACCGGCACCCGGGCGCTGGAGGCCATCACGCCCGCACCCGGCTGGCAAGGCCCCAGCGGGAAGTCGGTGGTGCGCGTGCCCTCGGGGAATATCAGCAGCTGCGACCCTGCGCGCAATTCTTCGCGCGCGGCCAGCACCATCTCCACCGGCGCGTGGTTGCGGATGTAGCGCGCCAGCCGGGCGGCCGAGCCGAACAGCAGGTTGTCCATCAGACTGGCCTTCATCACGCACACCGCATCCGGCAGCCGCGAGAGGATGAGCACCGCATCCAGCAGCGACGGGTGGTTGGCCGCCACGATGAGAGAGCGTTCACCGCGCAGGCGGTCCAGTTCGTCCAGGTCGAAGCGGCACGCACAGACGGTTTGCAGCAACCCCAGGTAGGCCCGCGCCAGGCGGCTGATGGCCCGGCGCCCGAGCGCCTGCCCCAGCGACCGGGGAAGCAAGGGGTACAGCACCATGGCAAATGGCAGCCACAGCAGGCAGATCAGCGCCAGGCTGCCCAGGCCAAAGGCCATCGCCAGCCGTTCATAGGCGCGCCACGGCAGGGACGGTGCTGGCCGTTCAGTCATCCAGCCGAACCCGCGTGGCCGACTGGCCGAAGATCCAGGTCACGGCCACACCCGCAGCCAGGTAGTTGCGGTCGCGCACCAGCGGGCTGTCGGCAAAGCGCGCGCCGCCCAGCGTGTCGTAGCGCAAAAATGCGCCCACCCAGTGCGACGGATAGCGGCGCGACACCCCCACCAGGTACTGCATGCCCGCAAAGCCCGCCGGCGCGTCGTACCCCGGCCGTCCGGCCGTGGCCTGCTCCGGAGCCACGCTGTAGTAGTAGGCGTGCTGGCGCCGGTCACCGAACAACGGGCCGGCCTGCAGGCCCACGTTCCAGCCAGGCAGACCGGGCAGATCTCCCACATCCAGGTTCAGCTTGGGGTGGAACACCCAGCCGATGTGCTGCGGCGAACGCTCCAGCGTGTAGGCGGTGCGCAGCGGCAATTGCAGCTTGAGCGAGCGGCTGTGAGCCGTGTTGCGCCACAGGGTGAGATCAAGTTGCGGCCCGACTTCAAAGGAGGCCCGCAGGTCGGGCATGCCGGCGCGGGCGTTCACGTCGTCGCTGCTGGCGGGCGGCGACAGCGCAGCCGACACCGTGAGGTTCACCCGGTCGGACGTGAACAGCCGGGCACGCAGGCCGTCGCGGTCCGCCTTGAGGAATTCACCGCGGTAGACGAAATACGGTATGGGCAACACAAAGGCGCGTATCTCATCGGATCCACGGTAGGCCGGGAACGCAAAGGCGGCCACGCCGGCACCGACCTCCCACAGCGGGGCATCGTTGTCCGCTGCCTGGGCAACAGACGCTGCCAGTGCGAGGCCACAGCACAGGGCGCGCCCAGGGATTCGGGGGGTAGTCACGGTGGATTTCCTTCGGTGAATGGAGCCCTGGCAGTGTGCCCGGCCTGGGCTTCGATTTCCACCAGCAGATCCATCCGGCACACGTCGGCCTGCAGACAGACCACCGGGGCGGTGCCGCAGCGCTGGCGCACCACCACCATCACGGCGTCGGCATCGCGGGGGTGGCGCACGTACACGCGGTAGGACAGGCCCTCGAGCGCAAACGGCGCTGACCGGCACTGCCGGTTGGCCTCCGCCAGCACGGCCGCAATGTTGTCCAGGCTCTCGTGCGTCTGTGCCACCACATCCCCCAGATGCATGCTGCGGTGCCCGACGATGCTGGCGGTGCCCGACACGAACAGCCATTCCTGCCCATCGGGATGCACCAGCGCCGCGCGGGAAAATGTAGGGCTGCGCGGGCCGTAGTCCACCGGATAGAGGTAGGCGCTGACCTGGCGTGGGTTCTCGATCGGCACTGCGGGGGTTGTACCGGCCAGAAACGCCACCGACAGCGGTCCTTCGCCCAGGCCCAGCGCGCAGGCGGCGGGCACGCGACCCACAACGCTGCGGGCAGCGCCCTCGAAGGCACGCGCCCGTCCCAGATTGAAACGGCGGTAGCGCTCCAGCCCCGCTTCGTCGCCATGAATGTCGCGCACATAGTTCCAGGCACGCCACAGGTGCGGCAAACCCTGGGCATCCAGCAGCCGGAAGATGCGCGTGTACGCGGCCTCGCTGGCAGCCTCCAGTGCCGAACAGGCACCCGAACCGGCCCAGTCGCGCTCTTCAAGTTCGATCGTGCCGTACAGCACATCGCCGCTGCGGCACCAGTGAATGCCTGTGGTGTGGCCGCCGACCAGACCCGGGCTGGCGCGCCATACCTCGTGCAGCACCTCGGCGCTTCCTCCCAGCAGCGGCGCACGCACCTGCTGCACCGGCCAGGTGGAACAGGGGCGCTGCCGTGCTGCCGGTCGGCCCAGACAGGCTCCGCCCAACGCGTCGGGGATGTCGCCCTGCGCCAGGTGTTCCAGGGTGTCGAACTGCAGGGCCACTATGCGTGGTGCAGCATGGCGCCGTCCACCGGCTGGATGTTGAAGCGCCGCTTCTTCCAGGCCATGAATGCCCGCCGCGGCTGCAACAGGTTGGCCACGTAGTACACCAGCTTGAAGGCGCGCACCGAACGCCAGATCGGCGTCTTGCCGTAGATGTCACCCGCCAGCACCGACAGCAGGGCTTCCTGCATGCGCAAGGTGTTCCGCGGATGCATCAGCAGGTCGCGCATGATCGGATTGGTGACCCGGTAGATGAACCAGGAAAATTCGGCAGGCCCGTGGCGCATGAGCCGGTCGAAGCGCTTGAGCGCAGCCCTGGCCTTCTGCGGCTCCCGCAGGCAGGTGTCGATGGCATCCGCGGCCACCACGCCGCTGTTCATCGCCAGCATCACGCCCGACGAAAACACCGGGTCGATGAAGGTGAAGGCATCGCCCAGCAGCACGTAGTTGCGGCCGTGGTTGTGCTCGGATGTATAGGAAAAATTGCCGGTGGCCTCGACATCGTTCACCAGCGTCGCTCCCCGCATGCGTTCGGCCAGCGCTGGGCACTGGGCGATACCGTCGGCAAGGAACTGCTGCAGATTGCGCTTGCCGCGGGTCTTCATGAAGTAAGGCCAGGTCACCATGCCGACACTGGTCACGCCGTCCATCAGCGGAATGAACCAGAACCAGCCGTGGTCGAACCAGAACACCGTGATGTTGCCTTCGGTCGGGCCTTCGGTGCGGCGCACGTTGGCGTAGTGGCCGTACACCGCTGCACTGGTGTGTCTGGGGTTGCGCTGCTTGCTGCGCAAGCGGTTGGCCAGGAAGGTATCGCGGCCGGAGGCATCGGCCAGGAAGCGGGCATGCCAGTGCACTTCACGGCCGTCGTCCAGCACCGACTTCACCAGCACGGTGTCGTCGGGCAGGAACTCGACCGCCGTGGCGCGGCAGCCCTCCACCACCGTGGCGCCTTTCTTTTCGGCGTTGCGGATCAGGATTTCGTCGAATGCGGCGCGTTTCACCTGGTAGGCATGCGGCATGGACTTGTCCCAGGCGTCGGCGAACTGGAACACCTGCGCATGGTCGTGCCACGGCGACACGAACTCGGCGCCTGGCTTGTACATGCCGATGGCCCTGACCTCGTCGGCAACGTCCATCTTCTCCAGCAAGGGCAGGTTGGCCGGCAGCAACGACTCCCCGATGTGGAACCGCGGGTGGTGGGCTTTTTCCAGCACCACCACCTGGTGGCCTTTTTCCGCCAGCAGGGGGGCCACGGTGGAACCGGCGGGGCCGCCGCCGATCACCAGCACGTCGCAGTGTCGAATCTCGGGAGAAGGGGTGGGCTGTTGCATGGATCAAGCCTATCGGACCAGGCATCTGGAGAACGGGTCGCATCGCCGGGCATCGTGGCTGGGGGGCCTTCAAGGTGGGCTTTGGTGCCCGGGGGCGCCGGGAGCGCTGCGGCGGCCGCAGTATAGCGGCGGGCACCCACCGCATTCCGTCACAAATGGTGAGCAAGACCGCTGTGACTGCCTGCTCAGGCCACCAGCCGCAGCGGAATGGTGACAGGTCCGTCGTTCACCAGATGCACCTGCATGTCGGCGCCGAATCGACCCGTCTGCACCACCGGATGCTGCGCACGGGCCCGGTCCACGAACCGCTCGTACAGACGTTCGGCCAGCGCTGGCGGCGCGGCCTGGGTGAACCCAGGACGGTTGCCGCTGCGGGTGTCCGCCGCCAGCGTGAACTGGCTCACCACCAGCAGGCCGCCAGCGATGTCCTGAACGCTGCGGTTCATCTTGCCCGCTTCGTCCATGAAGATGCGCAGCTTCAGGATCTTGGCCAGCATCTTCTCGACCACCTCCTCGGTGTCGTCAGGCTCGGCACACAGCAGCACCAGCATGCCCTGCCCGATGGCCCCCACCGTCTTCCCGCCAATGTCCACGCGCGCCTCGGCCACGCGCTGCAGCAACGCCATCATCGGTGCATCCCGTTCATCGCATTCATCGCATTCATCCAATCAACAGTCCCTTGCGGGCTTGCAGGCGGCCCTCAATGTGGGTCGGGATCATCGCCCAGATGGGCTTCCACGTTGCTGGGCAGCAACTGGATCGTTGCCCGCAGACCGGGCACCGCCAGCATCAAGGCTTTTTCCACATCGGCACGGATGGCGGCAGCGCGGGCCAATGTCCAGTTGGGAGGGAGGTGCATATGGAAATCGACAAACCGCCGCTGCCCGGCCTTGCGGGTGGCCAGGTGGTCGAAACGGATGGTGCTGAACTCCCCGCCCGGGGGCGAAAAGGTGTCCAGGGTCTGGCGGATGGCGGCCAGCACTTCGGGCTCCAGCGCCTCATCCATCAGCCCCTGGGAAGAGCGCCACATCAGGCGCACGCCCTCCTTCAGAATGTTCAGGGCCACCCCGATGGCCAGCAACGGATCCAGCCACAGCCAGCCGGTGAACTGCACCAGCACCAGGCCCACCACCACCCCGGCCGAGGTCCAGACGTCGGTGACCAGATGCCGGGCATCGGCCTCCAGCGCGATCGAGCGGTGCACCCGGGCCGCGCGAAACATCTGCCAGGCCAACAAGCCATTGAGCGCCGAGCTGACCACCGACAGCACCAGCCCCCAACCCACCTGCTCCAGTGGCTGGGGATCGAGCAACCGGTGTCCGGCTGCCCACACAATGCCGAGGGCTGCCGCAATGATCAGGATGCCTTCGAAACCGGACGAAAAATACTCGGCCTTGTGGTGCCCGAAGGGGTGATCCTCGTCGGGCGGCCGGGTAGCGATCGTCACCATCACCAGCCCGAACACCGCACTGGCCAGGTTGACCAGCGACTCCAGGGCATCCGACAGCAGCCCCACCGAACCGGTGATGGCCCAGGCCGAGGTCTTGAGCAGGATGGTGACCAGCGCCACCCCGATCGAGATCTTCAGCAGCGTCCGGGGGGTCATGGCCGGGGGCCGGTTTTCATGCGGCGATCAGTTCAGCGTGACCCGCGCAAACTTGCGCTTGCCGACTTGCACGACATAGGTACCGGCATCCAGCTTCAAGCCCTTGTCGCTGACCACACTGGAGTCGACCCGTACGCCCCCACCGTCGATGAGCCGGTTGCCCTCCCCGGTCGACGTCGCCAGCCCCGCGGCCTTCAGCACCGCTGCCACACCCAGAGGCGCGCCGCTCACCTGCACTTCGGGAATCTGGTCTGGCACGCCGCCCTTGCTGCGGTTGATGAAGTCCTGCTCGGCGGCCTCTGCGGCGGCGGCGCTGTGGAACCGGGTGGTGATTTCCTTGGCCAGCATCACCTTGGCGTCCTTCGGATTGCGGCCGCCCTCCACGTCCGTTTTCAATGCCTCGATCTCGGCCATCGATTTGAACGACAGCAGCGTGTACCAGCGCCACATGAGCGTGTCGCTGATGCTCAGCACCTTCGCGAACATGGAGTTCGCGTCTTCCGTGATGCCGATGTAGTTGTTCTTGGACTTCGACATCTTCTCCACGCCGTCGAGACCTTCCAGCAGCGGCATGGTCAGGATGCACTGGGGCTCCTGGCCGTACTCCAGCTGCAGGTGGCGCCCCATCAGCAGGTTGAACTTCTGGTCGGTGCCACCCAGCTCCAGATCGGCCTTCAGCGCTACCGAGTCGTAGCCCTGCATCAGCGGGTACAGGAACTCATGCACGCTGATCGGCGTGCCGGCCTTGAAGCGGTCGTGGAAGTCGTTGCGCTCCATCATGCGCGCCACGGTGTACTTCGCGGCCAGCTGGATCATGCCCATCGAGCCCAGCGGCAGGCTCCACTCGCTGTTGTACCGAATCTCGGTTTTCGCCGGGTCCAGCACCAGGCTGGCCTGCCGGTAGTAGGTTTCTGCATTGGCCTTGATCTGCTCGGGCGTCAGCGGCGGGCGCGTGCTGTTGCGGCCCGAGGGATCGCCGATCAGGCTGGTGAAATCGCCGATCAGGAAAATCACCTGATGCCCCAGGTCCTGCAGCTGGCGCATCTTGTTGAGCACCACGGTATGGCCGATGTGGATGTCGGGTGCCGTCGGGTCCAGTCCCAGCTTGATGCGCAGCGGCTGGCCGGTGCGTTCCGACCGTGACAATTTTTGCACCCAGTCGGCCTGGGGCAACAATTCTTCACACCCCCGAAGGCTCACCTCCAGCGCCGCCCGGACACCGTCCGTCAGCATCTCGGCATCACTTGCAGCGCTTTGAACACTTTTGGCGTCGTTTTTCGAAGGATTCATAGGTGAAAACTCAGATGTGGGATCGGCACCGCTGGCTATACTGCGGGGTGGTGGTCGATTCTAGTCGGGCCCGGTTTTTGCATGGGTCACCCCCCAGCCGGGGAACGCAGGTGGCCGCCGGGAACTCAGGACTGGCATCCCCCATCTGCATGGGCTTCGGACCGGAGTCACCCATCCAGTTTTCAGAAAGATAACGCCTTGACCAGACCGCTACTTCGAACGCTGGCACACCTGCTGGATGCCACGAGCCACAGCCTCTCCCGCCACCCGAAACGCATCGTGGGTGGTATCGGTACGGTACTCCTCGGTACAGGCGTCACCGCTTTTGGCATTGCGCCGATGGCACCAGACGCCGCAGATCTGCCGGTCAGTCTGGTCACGGAAGTTCTCAACGCCAATCCGGTCCCTGTTTCAACAGACCTTCTGCCCCAGGTGGTCGATTTCTCGCTGTACCGCAACGATTTGGTGCGGCGTGACGACACGTCGCAAAGCCTGCTGCAGCGTCTTGGCGCACCGGATTCAAGTGCACAGGCTTTTCTGCGAAGCGATCCTGTGGCCCGGCAACTGTTCGACGGTCGCGGCACCAAACATGTCGCCCTTGAAACGAGCGACCGCCACGAAGTGCAGAAACTCACCGCACGCTGGGTGTCTTCCGATACCGATCGCCAGTTCCAGCGGCTGATCGTCGAAAAAGGGCCGGCAGGTTTCCAGTCGCGTCTGGAGACGGCAGACTTGGTCCCCTCCACCCGCCTGGGCAGCGGGGATATCCGCAGCTCCCTGTTCGCAGCCACGGATGCGGCCGGCATCCCGGACGCTGTGGCAATTCAGCTCGCAGAACTGTTCGCCGGGGACATCGACTTCCGCCGTGACCTGCGCCAGGGCGACCGCTTCACCCTCGCATACGAAGTGCTGGAAGCCGATGGCGAACCCCTGACCACCGGGCGGGTGCTAAGCGCCGAGTTCGTCAACGACAACCGCAAATACTCCGCCGTCTGGTTCGGAGACAGCAACCGGACGGGGGCGTATTACAGTTTCGACGGGCAGAGCGCGCGCAAGGAATACCTCGCATCCCCCCTGCAGTTCACCCGGGTGAGCAGCGGTTACGGCATGCGTTTCCACCCCGTGCATGGCGACCGGCGCGCACACCTGGGCGTGGATTACGCCGCGCCCACCGGGACCGCGGTGCGCACCATCGGCGACGGCGTGGTCAGCTTCGCAGGGCAGCAGCGGGGCTACGGCAACGTGGTGTTCATCACGCACCGCAAGCAGCACACCACGGTCTATGCCCACCTGAGCCGGATCGACGTCCGCCGCGGACAGCGCGTGTCTCAAGGCGACAACATCGGCGCCGTGGGTTGCACCGGAACCTGTACCGGGCCGCACCTGCATTTTGAGTTCCGGGACAACGGGGTGCACCTCGACCCACTGGTGGCCTTGCGCAACAGCGAGAGCATCCCCCTCAACCCGGCCCTGCGCGCGCAGTTCAACGTCGTCGCAAGCGCCCAGCGCCTCAAGCTCGACTCTGCCCACCAACTGGTGCAGGCCAGCGCACAATAGCCCGAATCAGACGGCGGCAAGAAGGCTGCCGAACAAAAAAAGGAGCCGATGGCTCCTTTTTCTTGTGCGTTTGGCTGTGTGTCAGCCGGGCACTCGCAGCAGCTGTGCGCCGCGAGCCAGCGTGCAGCCGTTCAGACGCTGAAGCTGGAACCACACCCGCAGGTGGTGGTGGCGTTCGGATTCTTGATCACGAATTGCGCACCTTCCAAATCTTCCTTGTAGTCGATCTCGGCTCCCACCAGGTACTGGTAACTCATGGCGTCGATGAGCAGTGAAACGCCGTTCTTGCTCATCTCGGTGTCGTCTTCGTTCACCACTTCGTCGAAGGTGAAGCCATATTGAAACCCCGAACAGCCGCCGCCCTGCACGAAAACGCGCAGCTTCAGGTCGGGGTTGCCCTCTTCAGCCACAAGCTCCGCCACCTTGGCAGCAGCGCTATCGGTGAACACCAGCGGTGCCGGCATGTCGGTCTGGATGTTTTCGGCCACTGCGCTCATGAAAGTACCTCTTGGGAAAACGCTGTATGTCAGAAGGGAAAACCGGGGCTTCCGCAGACTCGCTTTTGGAAACCCGACTCAAATGGTAAGGGAATTCGGCTGCTTCCGTCTTCAGCCGTTGTTTGCCGCCAGTTTCAGTGTGGGTTTATCTTCTTCCACCACCAGCGCCGCAATGGCCATGGGCTTGAGCTGGCCGGCAATGGTGGCACCCTGGTGCATTTCCAGGGCCTTGTACGCCACATCCCCCTCGATGCGCGCCTTGGGCTGCAGCTCCAGCAGCTCCTTGGCATTGACTGGCCCCTTCACAGCGCCATTGATGATGACGTGATCGGCAAAAATTTCCCCTGTCACACTGGCGAGCTCGCTGATCACGAGGATGCTGGACTGGTCACTGCTGGCCCGGATGTCTCCCACCACTTCACCATCTACCCGCAGACCGTCGTGAAAGATGACGTTGCCGTCCACCCGGGTACCCTGGGCGATGAGGCTTTTGATGGGGGGTTGTTTTTTCTTGTTGAACATGCGGTGGGTTCTCCGAACGACGTAATGGGAATCAGAGCTTCACCGTGTGCACCGCCCTGACCGCACTGCCTTGCAGGATGCGTGCGGTCACGGTTTGTACCACGGCCGTTGGCGGCACGTCCACCACGCCCTCCAGGCGCAGATAGCGCCGCACCGAGACGGCCTGCGGGGCCTGGGCATGGTCCATCGACCACGGGCGACCCTCCAGTTGGCCAACGAACTGGATTTCGATGACGCCCTTGAACTCCGGACCGTTCTTGGCGGCCTGGATCATCAAGGCCTGCCATTTCAGCTGTCCGTCCGACAGCCGGTCCACCTGCAGACTGCGAATGCTCAGCGCCTCGGTGCCGTTGGACGGGATGAGCTGTTCGAAGAAGCCCAGTTCACTACGCAGGTTCCGGTTGTCTGCCTCGAGCTGGCGGATCATTTGCGACAGCTGTTCCTGGGCCGCTTTTTCGGCCGTCAGCAGGCTCTCGGAAGTGTGTGCCACCGACTGGGCACGCTCCAGTTCCTGCCGCAAAGTGACCACTTCACTGCGCAGCAATGCCAGTTCGCGCTTGGAATGGCGGTCCAGTCCAGCGATTTCCTGGCCGAACTGGAAAGCCCATAGCGCAAGTGCTGCCGAAAACCCGAGAACGACGGCACCGAGCAGCCAGCGCAAGGGCCAAGGCAGCGTGCTGCGGATCGCCACACGCGGTGCACTGATGGTGAGCCGTCTTCGCAACAGGCGAAGTCGCATGCCGTGTCTCCTCTCCGAAGATGGTTGACCCCCGTGCTGAAGACCAACCCTTTCTGGCCAACCCAGAATGCAAAAACCGCCCCAAGTCGGACTTGCAGGCGGTTTTCGTGACAGTCGCAGCGCGGTTTAGCGCTTGCTGAACTGCTTGCGGCGGCGTGCGGAACGCAGACCCACCTTCTTGCGCTCCACCTCGCGGGCGTCGCGGGTGACATAACCGGCCTGCGACAGCTGCGGCTTGAGCGCGGCGTCGTAGTCGATCAGGGCGCGGGTGATGCCGTGGCGCACAGCGCCGGCCTGGCCGGATTCGCCACCGCCATGCACGTTGACCTGCACGTCGAAGGTTTCGGCGTGGTTGGTCAGCAGCAGAGGCTGCTTGGCGATCATGATGGAGGTCTCACGGCCAAAATAGGCCTGGATGTCCTTGCCGTTGACCGTGATCTTGCCGGAGCCTTTTTTCAGAAACACGCGGGCGACGCTGGATTTGCGTCGGCCGGTGCCATTGTTCCATTCACCAATCATCTCAAGGCTCCTTTAGAGTTCCAGCACTTGCGGCTGTTGGGCGGTGTGCGGGTGCTCAGCACCGCCGTACACCTTGAGCTTCTTGATCATGGCGTAACCGAGCGGGCCCTTGGGCAGCATGCCCTTGACGGCCTTCTCGAGCGCACGGCCGGGATGCTTGGCCTGCATGTCGCGGAAGTTGGTGGCATAGATGCCGCCGGGGTAGCCGGAATGGCGGTAGTACACCTTGTCGAGGGACTTGTTGCCCGTGACGCGGAGTTTGGCCGCATTGATGATGACGATGTAGTCACCGGTATCGACGTGAGGCGTGTAAATGGCCTTGTGTTTGCCGCGCAAACGGAGAGCAACTTCACTGGCTACTCGTCCGAGGACCTTGTCGGTCGCGTCAATCACAAACCACTCGTGCTTCACGTCAGCGGGTTTGGCGCTGAACGTTTTGGTCATGAGTTTTCTCAGGGAGAGGTGGTTTGGCGGCTCTTTTCCACGGTCGGTGGTTCTCTGGCGGAACCCTCTTAGGTGGTGGCTTGCGGATACACCGCGCTTCGCCGCGGAGCCTGCTTTTTCGCTGCGAAGCCTTCTATTGTACGAAAGAAACGGGTCACAAGGCAAATTCGCACGCTTGGGGGTCATGGTTCACTTTGAACCGGGGTGGTTACAAAGTTTTTGCAGGCGTCACCGGGGCGTCCAGTACTGGTCGCATGTACAGCGTTCCGCATAAGCCACAAACGGCCAAGGTTGTCTAGTATTTGACGAACCATATTAGCTTTGCTAAGTCACAATACCTTCTGTCTCTCATGCGTCGCCAAAGCATCTGCGCATGTTGAGCTTCTTATAGAGACAACTCCTTGGAGATACTATGTACAGAGTCGGATTCCCATTGTGGAAGACTGCTGCACGCTTAGGCGTACCAGTGCTGGTGCGAGTGCACGTACATCATGACAAGGATTCGGGCACTTACTGGGCTGACAGCCCGGACCTGGATGGCTTGGCTGTGTCGGGTGACACTCTCGACGAGATACATAAAGAAGTTACCTCGGCGGCCGACGCGCTGCTTCAGATGGCCATCGACGGACATAAGGCAAACGCACAGACTGAGATTCGTATCCGAGACACAGCGCTCTGCGCTGCATGAACGGGTACTACCGCCTTGTCACAGAAAAGCTGAGGGAACATCACTACCGGTTCTTGAGGCAAGGCAAGGGCTCTCACGAAATCTGGACTAACGGCAAGAGAAACCAGATTGTCTCGAAGAACATGCCTTCGAGGGATATGGCTAACGCGATAATGAGACAGGCAGGCATCAGCCACAAGTTCTGACGCTACGCCATCGTCTCCGACATCATCACGATGTCTTCCATGCTCCACAGGAAGTCAGTCACGCCCGCTTCCATGGCTGGAGTGGTCTTGATGCTCTTGTGAATCTTCACGAAGTTGTAGACCATGAAGTAGAAGCTGACCGCGTGCATGTGGTTCTCCAGCTTCTTGCTGAATGCGTTGGTCAGGCGCGTGAAGCGCCGCATCCCCATACGCATGCTCAGGTTCGCACGCTCCACGATTGACGTGCTGATGTTGTCCTCAACCGGGTTGCCGAACACCCGAATCTTTTCAACGCTGGTCAGAGTGGCAGGGCTATAGCGGCGCTTGGCTTCCTTCTGCATCGCTTCGCCTGCATAGCGCTTGTTCAGCATCCCGTAGTCCACGTTGCCGCGAAACGCCTTCTCCACGGCATCGACGTAGACCTGCAGACCGTCCGTGGTCAGTTGCACACGCTTTGCCAGACGTGGGGCCAGATCGGCCATGAAGTCCTCAGCGCAGCGGGCGGTGCGAACACCGACCAGCCAACATGGCATGAGCTTGGTGTCGGGGTCGATGGCCGTGAAGGTGTAGCAGTCGCCATAGTCGGCGTGAGACTCGACTTGGTCACGGACGTTCTTTTGCTTAGCCCCCACGAACGACCAGATTTCATCGCACTCGATGCGCTTGCATGGCAGGTTGACCATGACGCGATCTTGGTACGCAGCGCATGCCTGGCCCACTTCTGCCAGCAGCTTCAACACCGTGTTCTTGCTCTTGCCAGTGATCCGCGCCGCAGCGTTGATGCCTGCACCTTCGGAGAGGATGTTCAAGATGGCTACGCGGTCTTGGATGGAGAGCTTGTTCATGAACTGCCTTCGTATAAGTCAGTTTGGATCGTATTTTGTAACCACCGTCAAAGCAAGCATTTTCCGACAGAAGGTGCTTACATTATCAGCAAGCATACAAATACAATGCAAGCACTTTCAGAAAGGAGCCTTTCGATGAGCGAAGAAAAGAAGGAGTTGACTGGACGCGCAAAGGGTGGCGCAGTAGTTGCAGCCAAGATGACGCCAGAGCAGAAGGCAGAGCGAGCAAGGAAGGGTGCGATGGCACGATGGGGGGCCAAACTCCCAAAGGCAACCCACAAGGGGAGTTTTAAGGAAGAGCTTGGAATCGACGCCGAGTGCTACGTGCTTGATGACGACAAGAAAACGGCCGTCATCACGCAGCTAGGCATGGGTGAGATTCTTGGTCTTGGGTCTGGCGGAAGCCGTTTGCCTCGCTTTGTTTTCAACAAAACGATGTCTGAGTACCTTGGGCCAGAGCTAACCGAAAAAATCAAAAATCCCGTTATTTTTCATATAGTTAGCGCTGGCCAAGGCGGTTCATCGCTCATCAAAGCCAATGGCTACGATGCATCAATCCTGATCGATATTTGCAGGGCCATCCTGCAGGCAAAGGCGGACGGCAAAAACATCAACCCGGCTGTCGTTGCTCAAGCCGGCGTGATTGTTGGGGCATCCGCAAAAGCAGGTATTCGCGGGCTGGTCTACGCACTTGCTGGTTACCGGCCAGAAGTCGAGGAGGTCATACAGGCGTTCAAGGTCTACGTCCAGGATGAGGCGAAAAAATACGAAGCCGAGTTCCCGAACGAGCTATACATGCAATGGCACCGGCTTTACGAAATCCCCGTCCTTGAGCGCGGCAGGTCTTGGCACATGAAGCACCTGACAGTCAGGCACATTTACTACCCGCTGGCGCAGAGCAACGGGAAAATACTGGAGCTTTTGCGAGCCTTGAAAGAGAGCGGCGGGGAGCGAAACAAGAAGCTGTTCCAGTTCTTGAACGATGTTGGAGCCCGCGCCCTTCGCATGCACATTGGCCGAGTGCTTGAAATGACAGAATCGGCCAGCAGTAAGCAAGAATACGAAAAGAAGATCATTGACCGCTTCGGTGGGCAGCCAGACCTTCCGGGGATCGAGCCGGCCTAAGACTTCTTGACCGCCTTCTTCACCGCGCCCTTGGTCTCCTTGGGCGCGTTTTCTTTTTGGGGTTTGGTCTGCTGCTTCGGCTTCTCACCTGTGGCTCTCTGAACCACGTCGAAGGCGATCTGTGAAAAGTCTTTTTTCGGCATGAGGGTAGGCTAGCACGCCAGGTCAGTTCCATCCAGCGTTTGTAACTTTACGGCGCTTAAACTGCACCACTACCCGCTTGGGCGAAGCCGGCGCGCTAACATGGATGCATGTTCAGCTACCGACACGCCTTCCATGCGGGCAACCACGCCGATGTGCTCAAGCACACCGTGCTGATTGCGACCCTGCGCCACCTGATGCAGAAACCTCCGTCGCTGACCCTTGTCGACACCCATGCCGGTGCGGGACTGTACCGGTTGGACGGTGACTACGCAGAAACGGGCGGTGAAGCAAAAGACGGCATTGTCAAGCTGATGGCCGCTCTGCGCCCGGCACAGGGGCCGGCGGGCGCGAGCACCCCGGCGCTGGACGACTATCTGGACACCGTTGCGGGATTCAATCCATCGGGCTCTTTGCGTGTGTACCCGGGTTCGCCCTTCGTGATGCACCAACTCATGCGTGCGGAATCCAGGGACCGGCTGAAACTCTTCGAGTTGCACCCCACGGACAGCCGCACGCTGTCGGCCAACATCGCGCAACTGGAAGCGGGGCGGCAGATTTCAGTCGCACGGGAAGACGGTTTCGAGGGCCTTCGGCCGTTGCTTCCCCCTCCGCCCAGCGCCACCGGTTCGCGCCGGGCGCTGGTGCTGATCGATCCCAGCTATGAAATCAAGACCGACTATGCCAAGGTGGCCGGTTGCATTCAGGAGCAGATCCGGCGCTTTCCAACAGGTACCTTCCTTGTCTGGTACCCGGTCATTCCCCGACCCGAAGCGCACGACCTGCCCCGCCGCCTCAAGACCCTGTGCAACCAGGCGAGCCGCCCCTGGCTGAATGCCTCCCTGGCAATCGGTCAGGACCCGACGAATGGACCAGACGATCGACCTGGCCTGACCGCCAGCGGGATGTTCGTGGTGAATCCGCCGCACACGTTGAAATCCACCCTGCAAGCCACCCTGCCGGTCCTGCTGGCCACTCTGGGGCGCGGACGCGGGAAGGGGCAGACGCTGGAAACAGCGGGCTTCTGAGGCCTGTTCACACGGTTTTTCCAAGTGCGAACCGGTTGTGAACAGATGCTGGTCAATGCTGTGCAGAGGAACTGATTCCTCCCGCCGGGGCGCAAACGGTGCCTGGAGTATCGATACGCCGGCGACAGGACAGGCACACCGAGCAGACCGTCCGCCGTCGGCAGCAACACCGGCAGGCGCCAACACCTTCATCACCGCGCCTGTGGCAGACAGGTGACGCTGATTCCATCGGACAGACTGAACTCCGATGCCCCGCCTGCGGGCAGCCCAGAGGTCGGCAGTGTGGTCGATCGACCTCTGGCGTGCTGGGTCCGATGAATTCCGCGGGCCGCGCCGGGGGTGGCGCTGCGGCAAGGGCAGCGCCGGTGGTCCCATCTCAAGGTGATCGCGCCGGCCTGCTCCACCACCCCCACAGCGGTCACCACGGACTGCAGTGCGGTTTGTGGTTCCACGACCTGCGCAGGGGCCGATGCCGACCGGCACAGGGTTGCGCCATCCTGGAGGACAACGATTCCAGCAATCGGGCCAGGGTTCGGGATGGAAAATCCGAAGTGGAGCGCCCTGGAGTGGTCCAGCCTCGTGGGGTCGAACGCGGACGCAGCCGTTCCTTGGCTGGTCACGGATGCGCAATCGGTATTGCCCGTTGTGGACCTAGGTGGACCGCCCAGGAAAGACTCGACCGGCGAAAGGCTCAACACACCATCGACGATCTGCCCACCGATCCGCAATTGTTCCTGTGGAGGGCGGAGTCAGTGCCACCGTTTGCAAGACGTGTCCAGCGGACGACAGCACACTGGCGCTCGCCGCAGCGGGCGCCACACCGCTGGCATTGCTGATTGCGTTGACCGTCAACAAGGTCGCCTTGTTGGCCAGCAGGGGCACGCTCGCATCCGTGCCGCCAATGCGCAGCGCCTGGCCAAATTCAACGCGCAATGGATGCGCCCGGTGCGGCGGCGGTTTTGAATGCCGGCAGGGGCTGGAGCGTTGTCCAACGGCCGGCGGGAGGCAACTGTGCATCCAGCGTTTTTTCCGTTGCCCCGGATGCTGGCGCTTTGAGTTTCGCGACGGGCAAGGGACGCGTGTTGCCAAAGCTTGTGCTCACAGGGACAACGCATTTGAAGCCGTCTCGACACCGGCCGGTTCTCCGTTTCCACCTCATCCCGCCAAGGCAAGCGGGATCAGCAGGGCGCCAAAGCCTGGACCGGAACGGGTTGGAAGGTGGCGGTGCACGCCCCCGGAGTCTGCAGGTCGCTCGAAGAGCGTCGTCGTTGTAGGGTGGTTTGTTCGGTCGCTGGGCCGATCCCATCGCCCCAACCATTCACCCGCGCTTCGGGTGCCCGCTCACTCCCCCTGCTGGACGGTGCTAGTAGATGCTGCGTCCGTCACCGAGCAGATGCGACTTGCAGTCCAGCGCGAGATTGTTGCAGTTGCGCACGAAGGCTTCCATGGCGCCCGGGTCCCAGCCGTTCCACCAATCACCGTGGGAAGAGTAGCCCGCCGGGCCAGCATAGGTGTCGGATGACAGCCGCCAGTGGGTGGCCTGGTTGGCCTCGGCAATGCGGTAGTGGATGTTGTAGGTGATTTCCGGCAGCGGCACCGGATGGGAGGAGGGGCACCCCGGGCGACTCGGGTTGGCATAAGCCATGTGGCTTTGGTGGTCCGGGCTGTCGAGGTTGCGGCCGTCCCAGCACTGCGGGAAAAAGATCTCCTGCACCACCTCCTGACCAACACCGCAGTTGGGAATGCTCGGACCTGCGCCAGCGCCCGACGGGTGGCAATGGAAACGCCATGCCCCCTGGCCGTAACGGCCGCCCGGACGATCGTTCATGGCGTCGCCCGCAATCATGCGCAGACCCGCGGGAAACGGCTGCACATCGGCGGGGCGCACACCCCGATAGCCGGTCTTGTAATAGAAGTTGGAAGCCGAGGGCATCACGGCCCGGTTGGTCCGCATGTCCACCATGGCAGGTACCCAATAGGCTGAACGGTTCAGTGTTCCGCCCCGGCAGGAGGAGTTGCCCGCCCCCCGGATGCTGGCATCGCTGGAATTTCCGGTGACCGCCGTGTTGCCGAAGAAGGTGTGCAGGTGAGCGCGACCAGGTTGTCCGGGGTAGACGATCGGATCGTCGTAGTTCATGTGGGTGGGCTCGCACACCGTACGGAAGGCCCCGACACCGTCGCCTGCGCGCGACGCCACCTCCGATGTGTTCCGGACCCGGGGTGTGGCGCTACCGCCCGAAAAACCGGCGGTGAGCGGGACACCGATGCGACCGGTTGGCGCGGGCGCGGGCGCGGGCGCGGGCGCAGGCGATGGCGCTCCGGCTACAGGAGCAGGGGTTCCTGGGTCTGTGGTGGAAGCATTGGCACCACCGGAGGACCCGTCTCCGGCGCCCTGTCCCGCAGAGTCGGCAGTTGCGGTGGACTCTCCCCCTCCGCCACCGCCACAGGCCGCCAATGTCGCGGCTGCAAGGCATGCTCCAGCAAGGTATGCCCACCGGCTGAGTGCGGGGCGGGAACGGTCCGTTTGGAAGGCAAGATCTTGGACATGGGTGCGACAAAACGTTTCAGAGACCTGAATTTACTGTGGCCGATGCCGCTCAAGCGTAAGCAGGTGTGAACGGCGTCGCGCATCTTGCGCCCTGGAAAACCCCGATGCAACAACGGCAATTAACCGACCGATCGGTCGGTTAATTGAATATACTGGTGCATCGCCTTGTTCACACCAGCCCTGGAGCCCGCCGATGTACACCCAGTCGTTCAATGTTCCCGACGCCGCGGGCGACAAAACCGCCGTACTGAAGTCCGTAGCGCCACTCAGCGATGCTGAGGAGGCATTGCAGGCGCAGTTTGACGCAGCAATCGACGCCGACGGCAAGATTGAGCCGCGCGATTGGATGCCAGAGGCGTATCGCAAGACCCTGGTGCGCCAGATCAGCCAGCACGCACACAGCGAGATCGTGGGCATGTTGCCCGAAGGCAACTGGATCAGCCGTGCGCCCAGCCTGAAACGCAAGGCCATCCTGGTGGCCAAAGTGCAGGACGAAGGCGGCCACGGTCTGTACCTCTACAGCGCAGCCGAAACCCTGGGCACCAGCCGGGACCAGATGTTTGAGGCCCTGCACAGCGGGAAAGCCAAGTACAGCTCCATCTTCAACTACCCCACCCTGACCTGGGCCGACGTCGGCGTGATCGGGTGGCTGGTGGATGGCGCGGCAATCATGAACCAGATCCCGCTGTGCCGTTGCAGCTACGGGCCGTATGCACGCGCCATGATCCGCGTCTGCAAGGAGGAGAGCTTCCACCAGCGCCAGGGCTACGAGGCCCTCCTGACCATGATGCAGGGCACACCCGAGCAACGGGCCATGGTGCAGGACGCGGTGAACCGCTGGTGGTGGCCGGTGCTGGCCATGTTCGGGCCGCCCGACGACAACAGCCCGAACAGCGTGCAGGGCATGCGCTGGGGCATCAAGCGCATCAGCAATGACGCGCTGCGCCAGAAGTTCGTCGATGCGACCGTACCGCAGGCCGAGGTGCTGGGCGTGACACTGCCAGACCCGGACCTGAAGTGGAACGCCGCCAAGGGTGGCCACGACTTCGGCGCCATCGACTGGGACGACTTCTGGAACGTGGTCAACGGCAACGGCCCCTGCAACAAGGAGCGCCTGGCCACCCGCGTGAAGGCCTGGGAAGACGGCGCCTGGGTGCGGGAAGCCGCATTGGCCCACGCCCGCAAACAACAGCAACGCACGATGAAGGAGGCCGCATGAGCCCCGCACGACCGCCCGAAGGGGCTCGCACCGCAGCGCGCTGCGCGGAGGTTTTCCAATGAGCACCGCAAGCGACCCCAAGGCCCTCAAGGAATGGCCGCTCTGGGAAATCTTCGTGCGAAGCAAGCAGGGCCTGGAGCACAAGCACTGCGGCAGCCTGCACGCCAGCGACGCGCAGCACGCACTGCAGATGGCGCGCGACGTGTACACGCGGCGCCAGGAAGGCGTGAGCATCTGGGTTGTGCCCTCGGCCAGCATCACCGCCAGCGAGCCCGATGCCAAGGACGCCTTCTTCGACCCCGCGGCCGACAAGATCTACCGCCACCCCACCTTCTACGAGATTCCGGAGAAAGTGGGGCACATGTGATGAAGGCATCATTCGGCGTCGAAGACGCGAAGGCCTTGTCGGCTGCGCCCACCCATGCGCCCGTCGACTACCTGCTGCACCTGGCTGACAACGCGCTGATCCTGGGCCAGCGCAACGCCGAGTGGTGCGGCCACGGGCCGGTGCTGGAGGAAGACCTGGCGCTGGCCAACCACGCGCTCGACCACCTGGGTCAGGCGCGCCTGCTCTATCAGCACGCCGCGGCTTTGATCAACGCCGACCCGACGCTCGCCGAGCGCTTTGCGCATCTGCCGGGTGCACGTGCCAACGGTGCGATCACCGAGGACACGCTGGCCTACTTCCGCAGCAGCCGCGAGTTCCTCAACTTCACCTTGCTGGAATTGCCGCACCACGGCCCCTTGGCCGGTCCGGCCCGCCAGGACCGCGACTACGCGACCACGATCGTGCGCAACTTCCTCTATGCCGCGCTGATGCGCCTGTGGTGGGACGCATTGCAGGGCAGCGCCGATGCGCAGCTCGCGGGCATTGCCGCCAAGTCGCTCAAGGAGGTGCGCTATCATCTGCAGCACGCCGGCGACTGGCTGGTGCGCCTGGGCGATGGCACGCCCGAAAGCCACGCGCGAGCACAGGCCGCGCTTGACCACCTGATGCCCTACACGCAGGAGTTCTGGACGGGCAGCGGAACCGAAGCCGAGGCCGCAGCCGACGACATCGGCGTGGCGCTGTCCACGCTCAAGCCCGCCTGGGACGCACTGGTGGACGAAGCCTTGGCCGAGGCCACGCTCAAGCGCTCCAGCGCAGTGGGTCATGTACCGCAAGGCAAGCACGGCCAGCATTCCGAGCACATGGGCTTTCTGCTGGCCGAGATGCAGAGCCTGGCGCGCGAACACCCCCAAGCGGTGTGGTGATGAACGCCTCGGTGCAAGCCGATCCGTTGCACGCGGTGCGTGATGCCATCGCGCACCTGACCGAC
Source organism: Hydrogenophaga sp. (assembly GCA_025458915.1). Classification (GTDB taxonomy): domain Bacteria; phylum Pseudomonadota; class Gammaproteobacteria; order Burkholderiales; family Burkholderiaceae_C; genus Hydrogenophaga. The sequence continues at coordinate 3,287 of JALORL010000024.1, read as the reverse complement.
CCCGAGATCCCGGTCGTGAGTCTCACCGAACTCGGCATCCTGCGCGAAGTGCGGCTGGGCGCTGACGGCATGGCCGAGGTGGTCATCACGCCCACCTACAGCGGCTGCCCCGCCATGGGTCAGATCGAGGACGACATCCGCGCCGCACTGGCCGCTGGCGGGCAGACAGCACGTGTGGTGACCCAACTCGCGCCCGCCTGGACCACCGACTGGATGACGCCCGCCGCACGCGAGAAGCTGCGCGCCTACGGCATCGCGCCACCGAATGGCCGCGCTGCGCATGGCAGCGACAAGGTGGTCACCTTCGCGCGCCGCGCCACCAGCGAGCCCGTGCCCTGCCCGCGCTGCGGCTCCACCCACACCACCGAAACCTCGCCCTTCGGCTCAACGGCGTGCAAGGCGCTCTACCGCTGCCTCGACTGTCTCGAACCCTTCGATTTGTTCAAACCCTATTGACCATGAACACCAGCCCCCGTGCTTTCGTTGAACTGCCCGTTGCGCGCGTGAGCCCCGAGGCGGCGGGCTCGGTGGCCGTCACCCTTGCCGTGCCCGAGGCACAACGCCCCGCCTTTGCCTTCGAGCCTGGCCAGTTCCTTACGGTGCGGGCGCACATCGACGGGCAGGAAGTGCGACGCAGCTACTCCATCAGCAGCGCACGCAGTCTGTTCACCAACAAAGGCGAGCTCACGCTGGGCATCCGCCCGGTGGAAGGGGGTGTGTTCAGCAACTGGGCCGCCAACCAACTGAAGGCCGGCGACACGCTGCAGGCCATGCCCCCCGATGGCCGTTTCACCGTGCACCGCCCGCGCGCGCTGCACCGCGTCGGCTTCGCGGCGGGCTCCGGCATCACGCCCATCCTGTCCATCATGACGAGCACGCTGGAGGAATCGCCGACCGCGAAGTTCACGCTCGTCTACGGCAACCGCCGCATGGCCAGCGTGATGTTCAACGAAGCGCTGCAGGACCTGAAGGACCGCTTCCGCGACCGGCTCACGCTGATCCACATCCTGTCGCGCCAGGCGCAGGAGGTGCCGCTGCTCGAGGGCCGCATCGACGGCGACAAGGTGCGCGAGATCGTCGCCACGCTGCTGCCCGCAGCCAGCATGGACGAAGTCTTCATCTGCGGCCCGCAAGCCATGATCGAGGCCACCGAGCTGGCCTTGCTCGGCGCGGGCGTCAAGCCCGAACGCATCCACACCGAGCGCTTCACCTCGCCCACCCTGGAGGCGCTGCCGAGTGCTGAACGCGCCAAGGTGCAACTGGGCCACACCGAACGCAGCGCGGGTGAGGTCGCCCTCACCGTGGTGCTCGACGGCAAGCCGCACGGGCTGCGCATGGCTCGCGACCAGCGCGTTCTCGACGTTGCGCTGGAGGCCGGGCTGGACCTGCCGTGGTCGTGCCGCGGCGGCGTGTGCTGCACCTGCCGCGCCAAGGTGATGGAAGGCAGCGTGGAGATGGAGAAGAACTTCACGCTCGAACCCTGGGAGATGGAGCAAGGCTTCGTGCTGAGCTGTCAGGCCCGACCCACCACAGACCGCATCGTCGTCAGCTTTGATGAGCGTTGACGGGTGTTCCCGTGCACAGGTACAGGATCTATGATCCGCGACCATGCCTGTCTGCACCCTGCATCCGCGTTGCCCTCCCCGATGGCCGGTCGAATGGCTCATCGCCTTGCTGGCGGTCTTTCTGACCGGATGTGCCAGCCTGCGCCCGGGCCATGACGCCGGGGATCTGAACCGGTCTGCCTGGGCCCAGGACAACCGCCTGCCGCTGGCATCCGCGGGGCCCGGGTGGGTGCACCAGACCGTGGGCAACCGCGCACCGTCGACTTACACCCCGACAAACCACCGGGGACGGCCGGCCATCCGCGCGCGCAGCGACAAGGGCGACAGCCTGATCCGCATCGCCCTGCCGCTGCCGGGTGCGCAGGCTGGCCGACTGCAGTTCTCCTGGTTTGTGGAAGCGCTCAACGCCGAGGCCGATCTGCAAGACCGCGAACGCGACGATGCGGTGGTGCGGCTGATCCTGCAGTTCGATGGCGACCGCGCCCCCTGGAGCGCCCGCGACCAGCGGGTGTCGGAATGGGTGCAACTGGCCACAGGCGAACCTTTGCCACATGCCACCCTCATGTACGTGTGGGACCCTAGCCGCCCGGTGGGAACGGTGCTGAAACATCCCCGGACCGACCGCATCCGGCTCCTGGTGATCGAGTCGGGCCCCCGGCGACTGGGGCAGTGGGTGGACTTTGAACGCGACGTTCGAGCGGACTATGAAAAGGTCTTCGGTAAGGCACCGCGGGGACTGGTCGGGATCGGGCTCATGACCGACGCCAACAACACCCGGCAGGCCTCGGAAGCCTGGTACGGCCCGCTGCGCTGGGTGGCCCCTGCCAACTGAGCCGGCTTCAGGCGCCCTCAGTCGCGGCGCACCGACACCCTGGCAGTGCCCGCCTGGACAAACCCGAGCACCGACGCAGCGGCGCGACTGAGATCGATGACGCGGCCCCGGGAAAACGGGCCCCGGTCGTTGATGCGCACCACCACCTCGCGCCCGTTGTCGAGGTTGCGGACCCGGACCCGGGTGCCAAACGGCAACGTGGGGTGGGCGGCGGTCAGCTCGTGCATGTTGAAGGGCTCGCCGCTGGCAGTGCGCCGGCCGTGGAAACGCTCCCCGTACCAGGAGGCCACGCCGGCATCCACTTCAACGCCGATGGGGCTGGCGGGCAACGGCCCGGTGTCGGGTGCGTCGGGTGCGGTCCGCCACGGACCCGCGCAGCCGCCCAACCACAAGGCCAGCGCCAGGGCCGCCACGAGCGATTGGCGTGGGCGCTCTGCTTCGCAGGGAGTGGGTCGTGCAGCGCTGGGCATGGAAGAAAGAGACAACGGGCTGTCGTGGGACGTCGGGTTGTCCGCAGCCGGCGTCAACGGTTTTTATCAGATACCGGGTTGGCCGGCGCTTGCCCCGGCTTGCAGAATGTATCCGGCTGTGAGAACAGGCGACTCAGCCGGGGCCATTCCTGGACCCAGCAGCAACCGTGGTCGAACGCTGGAAGCTGCTGCACGGTGGGGGTGGCTGCTCCGGGCAACCGAAGCCGTGCCTGCGCATCCAGAAAGCGCTGCAACACCACCGGGGCCACGACCCGGTCTTCGCTGCCGATGAAATGCCACTGCGGCACGGCAGTGCTCTGGGGCACAAAAGCGGCCGGATTGAGCGAGCCGTGCAGCGCCGAGATGCCAAGCGACTGGGTCCATGCGTCGGTATCGAGCACACCGGCCACCGACACCCAG
>JALORL010000164.1 GCA_025458915.1 Hydrogenophaga sp. | reverse complement strand
CCGGGGCAAGCCGCCGGCGCTCAGCCGCAGCCAGCCGGGCCGCCGCCGACGCTTCGGTTTCCTGGTACAGCAGCGCGGCCACCGGTGCCGACCCCCGAACGCCGCTCACCCCCAGCACCCGCACCGTGCGGATGCTGTCGGCCGTACGCATCTCGATTTCGTCGCCGGCCCGCACTTCGCGCGAAGCCTTCGCTGCCTGCCCGTTGATGCGCACCCGGCCCTTGTCGATTTCTTCCCCGCTGAGGCTGCGCGTTTTGTAGAAGCGTGCGGCCCAGAGCCATTTGTCCAGCCGGATCTTGGTGTCGCCAGGGGTGGGGGCAGTGGCGGCGTGGTCTCTTTTCATGCGGTCGCGGACGGCAGCGGATTGGGGGGAGGGGGTGCACAGGCCTGCGCCGCATTATGCGGTTTGGGCTGTGCAGCACCGGCAGGTGCGCTGCTGCGCGTCCGCAGGGTGGCTAGGGTTATTACCAGGGTTCTGGACAGCGAACTGACAGCGACACGCCGCAACATTCCGCTGTCCGGTCGGGCCGTTGTGTGTGCCCGTTCGAGCGTTCCGGTTTTGTGCCGTTCATTCCAACCACCAGGAGACCCCCCATGCGCCGCGATACCTTCCTGAAATCCCTGGCCGCGCTGGCCGCCGCCGGAGCCTTGCCCAGTGTGGCCTGGGCCAACGCCAGCATCAAGATGATGATTCCCGCCAATCCGGGCGGTGGCTGGGACGGTACCGGCCGCGCGCTCGGCGAGGCCCTGCGCGACGCCGGTGTGGCCAATTCGGTCACCTTTGAGAACAAGGGTGGTGCGGCCGGTGCCATCGGCATGGCGCAGTTCTACAACGCCAGCAAGGGCGACCCGAATGCGCTGATGGTCATGGGCGCCGTGATGCTGGGCGGCATCATCACCGGCAAGCCGCCGGTGTCGGTGACGCAGCTCACGCCGATTGCGCGCCTCACCACCGAATACAACGTGTTCGTGCTGCCGGCGGAATCCCCCCTGAAGACCATGAAGGACGTGGTCGATCAGCTCAAGAAGGACCCTGGCAGCATCAAGTGGGGCGGCGGTTCGCGCGGCTCCACCGAGCACATCGCCGCTGCGCAGATTGCACAGGCTGTAGGTGTGCAAGCCTCGAAGATCAACTACGTGCCGTTCCGCGGGGGCGGTGAAGCTGTGGCGGCCATCCTGGGCGGCAACGTCACGGTCGGTGGCAGCGGCTACAGCGAGTTCCAGCAATACATCGAGAGCGGCAAGATGCGCGCGATTGCAGTCACCTCCGGCCAGCGTCTCAAGGGCATCGACGTGCCCACGCTGAAGGAGCAGGGCATCGACGTGGAAATCGGCAACTGGCGCGGTGTGTACGGCGCGCCCGGCATCACCCAGGCGCAGCGCGATGCGCTTACCGAGATGGTGGTGAAGGCCACCAAGAGCAAGGCCTGGGCCGCTGCGGTGGAGAAGAACAACTGGACCCCGGCGCTGCTCACCGGCAAGGCCTTCGACGAGTTCGTGGACCGCGACTTCTCCTCCCTGCGCGCCACCATGGTCCGCGCCGGCATGGTCTGAACCACGCATGAGCCAGCAAGACCCAACCCCTGCAACGGCCAACCACCGACCCGGCCAGCTGGCCGTGGCGGTGGGCGCGTTGGTCGTGGCCGCCGTGCTGGCCTACGGTGCGGTCGACATTCCGGCCGATGCGGGCTACGCCGGCGTGGGCCCGAACTTCCTGCCCTGGGTGATCAGTGTGGCATTGGCCATCTGCGGCGGGATGCTGCTGAGGGAGGCCCTGACGGGTGGCTACCGCAACATGCCAGAACCCTCCGGCGCGGCGCGCGGCGACTGGCGCGCGCTGGCCTGGGTGTCTGCCGGGATTCTGCTCAACGCCTCGCTGATCACCACCATCGGCTTCATCCTGAGTTGTTCGCTGTGTTACGCGCTGGCCGTGCGCGGCCTGCGCAGCAGCGAAGGCAAACCCGCCGGCAACCTGCGGCAGACGGTACAGGACGGGGTCATCGGGATGCTGATTTCGGCCCCTGTGTTCTGGCTGTTCACCAAGTTGCTGGCGGTGAGCCTGCCCGGCATGACCGCCACCGGCTGGATATGAGCCAGGCCAGAAGCCCGTGCTGCCCCGGCGCTGATTGAAAGATCTTTCCCATGTTGGACACCCTGAACCAGTTGCTGGGCGGCTTTGCCACGGCCGGCACACCCATCAACCTGTTGTGGGCCTTCGCCGGCTGCGCGCTGGGTACGGCCATTGGCGTGCTGCCCGGGTTGGGCCCGGCCGTCACCGTGGCCATGCTGCTGCCCATCACCGGCCAGGTCGAACCCACGGCGTCGATGATCTTCTTTGCCGGCATCTACTACGGCGCCATGTACGGCGGGTCCACCACCTCCATCCTGCTGAACACCCCGGGCGAAACTGGCACCATGGTGACCGCGCTGGAAGGCTTCAAGATGGCCAAGAGCGGCCGTGCGGGCGCGGCGCTCGCCAGTGCGGCCATCGGTTCGTTCGTGGCGGGCAGCATCGCGACCGTGCTGGTCACGCTGTTTGCGCCCATCCTCGCGGAGTTCGCCGTGCAGCTCGGCCCGCCGGAGTATTTCTGCCTGATGCTGCTGGCCTTCACCACGGTCAGCGCCGTGCTGGGGCAGAGCACGTTGCGGGGACTTACGGCGCTGTTCTTCGGATTGGCGCTGGGGCTGGTCGGTATCGACCAGATCACGGCGCAGGTGCGGTACACGGCGGGCATTCTCGAATTCATGGACGGGGTCGAAGTGGTGCTGGTGGCCGTGGGCCTGTTTGCGGTGGCCGAAGCGCTGTACAACGCCCTGTACGAAGGGCGCAGCCAGGCCTTCATGAACAAGATGACCAAAGCCCACATGACGCGGCGTGAGTGGCGCCGTTCCTGGCCGGCCTGGTTGCGCGGCACGGCCATCGGCTTTCCGTTCGGCACCATTCCGGCCGGCGGCACCGAGATTCCCACCTTCCTGAGCTACGCCACCGAGCGCAAGCTGGCCAGCCCGCAAGACAAGGCCGAGTTCGGAACCACCGGTGCCATCGAGGGCGTGGCCGGGCCCGAAGCGGCCAACAACGCAGCCGTCACTGCCACGCTGGTGCCACTGCTCACCCTGGGTATTCCCACCTCGGTCACGGCCGCCATTTTGCTCAGCGCGCTGCAGAACTACGGCATCAACGCCGGCCCGCAGCTGTTCCAGACCTCATCGGCCCTGGTGTGGGCGCTGATTGCATCGCTCTACATCGGCAACATCATGCTGCTGGTGCTGAACCTGCCCATGGTGGGCCTGTGGGTGAAGCTGCTGAAGATCCCCAAGGCGCCGCTGTACGCCGGCATCCTGATCTTTGCCACGGTGGGGGTGTACGGCATGCGCCAGAGCGCGTTCGACCTGTTCCTCATGTTCGGCCTGGGGCTGCTCGGGGTGGTGATGCGCCGCTACGACTTCCCCACCGCACCGGTGATCGTGGGCCTGATCCTGGGCCCCATGGCGGAGGCGCAGATGCGCAATGCGCTGTCCATCGGCGAAGGCAGCTGGATGGTGTTCCTGGAGCGCCCCATGTCGGCCACGCTGCTGGCCGTGGTGGTGATGGTGCTGCTGGTACCGCGTGTGCTGGCACGGGGGTCGAAACTCGGCTGAAGCCCCGGTGGGGGAGGGCGTACCATCGCGCCCATGACCCGAGACGACCGCCTGCCGCGCGACGCGCAAAGCATTCTGGAGCTGGCCGCCCGGTCCATGTTCGACCTGTTTGCCAACGCCAGCGAAGGCATGATGCTGGTGGACCGCAATGCCCGGGTGGTGTGGATCAACGACCAGTACCGCCGCTTCCTGCCCGCCCTGGGCTTCGAGCGCGAAGAAGACTTCGTGGGCCACCCGGTCTCCAGCGTGGTGCAGAACACGCAGATGCACCAGGTGCTGGCCACCGGCAAGCCCATCCTCATCGACCTGCTGGACAACAAGGCCGGTACCTTCGTGGTCAGCCGCATTCCGCTGCGGGACGACGCCGGTGAAGTGATCGGAGTGCTGGGCATCGTGCTGTTCGACCACCCGGAAACCACGTTGCAGCCACTGATCACCAAGTTCGCGCGGCTGGAACAGGACCTCAACGAAGCCCGCCGCGAACTGGCCAGCCAGCGCCGCAGCAAGTACACCTTTGCGAGCTTCGTGGGCAGCAGCCCGGGGGCGCTGGAGGTGAAGCGGCAGGCCCGCCGCGCCGCGCAGTCGGCCAGCCCGGTGCTGCTGCTGGGCGAAACCGGTACCGGCAAGGAACTGCTGGCGCACGCCATCCACGCCGCTTCGCCGCGCGCGGGCCGGCCGTTCGTAAGCGTGAACATGGCCGCCGTGCCCGACACCCTGCTCGAAGCCGAGTTCTTTGGCGTGGCACCTGGCGCCTACACCGGAGCCGACCGGAAAGGCCGCGACGGCAAGTTCAAACTGGCCGACGGCGGCACCCTGTTCCTGGACGAACTGGGCGACATGCCACCTTCGGTGCAGGTGAAGCTGCTGCGCGCCCTGCAGGAAGGCGAGATCGAGCCGCTGGGCTCCAACAAGCTGGTGCGCTTCGACGTGCGCGTGGTCGCTGCCACGTCGCGCGACCTGCAGCAGATGGTGCGCGACGGCACGTTCCGCGAAGACCTGTACTACCGGCTCAATGTGCTGCCGATCCGCGTGCCCCCGCTGCGCGAGCGCCAGGCCGACATTCCACTGCTGATCGAAGCCCTGTGCGAAGACATTGCCGCACGCGGCGGCGGCACCCACCTCGAATTGAGCGAGCAGGCCCGGGCCCTGCTGGCAGCGCAGGGGTGGCGCGGCAACATCCGCGAACTGCGCAATGTGCTGGAACAACTCGCGCTGCGCAGCGACAGCCAGCACATCGAAGCCGACGAAGTGCTGGCCGTGCTGACCGAGGCCGGCTTGACCCTGCAGCCGTTGACCACCAAAATTTCTGCTGAACCTGTGCAGGTGCCAGACCTGGAGGCCGCCGTTGTACCGTTGCCGGTGCAGATCGCTGCGCTGGAGCAGCGCGCCATCCGCGACGCGCTCGCCCGCACCGGCGGCAACCGCGCCGCCGCCGCCCGGTTGCTCGGCATCTCGCGGGCCAGCCTGTACGACCGATTGGGCGATGCAGAAAATGTCTGAAAAACAGACAGGTGTCTGAATATCAGACGACCTTGACTTGAAAAGATGTCTGAAAAGTAGACATTTTTTTGGGCCAATGTGAAATAGTTCCCAACAGGAGACAAGACATGACGAACCCCACCCGCCGCCTGGCGGTCATCGCGCTCGCCTGCGCCGCTTCCCTGGCCACCTCCTTTGCCGCTGCCCAGGCAAACAAGGGCGAGATCCGCATTGCCCACGTGTACGACAAGACCGGCCCGCTGGAGGCCTACGCGAAGCAGACCCACACCGGCTTGATGATGGGCCTGAACTACGCCACGCAGGGCACGATGATGGTGGGCGGCAAGAAGCTGGTGGTGATCGAAAAGGACAGCCAGTTCAAGCCCGATGTGGGCAAGGCGCAACTCGCCGCCGCCTACGCGGACGACAAGGCCGACATCGCCATCGGCCCGACCGGCTCCGGGGTGGCGCTGGCCATGCTGCCGGTGGCCGAGGAGTACAAAAAGATCCTGCTGGTGGAGCCCGCCGTGGCCGACTCCATCACCGGCGAAAAGTGGAACAAGTACATCTTCCGCACCGGCCGCAACAGCAGCCAGGACGCCATCTCCAACGCGGTGGCGCTGGACAAGCCGAACACCGTGATCGCCACCCTGGCGCAGGACTACGCCTTCGGCCGCGACGGCGTGAAGGCGTTCAAGGACGCCATCAAGACCGCCAAGCTGGTGCACGAGGAATACCTGCCCACCAACACCACCGACTTCACCGCCGGTGCCCAGCGCCTGATCGACAAGCTCAAGGACCAGCCGGGCCGCAAGGTGATCTTCATCATCTGGGCCGGCGCGGGCAATCCGTTCAAGAACGACGCCCTGGTGGCCGAGCACTACAAGCAGTTCAAGGCACCGCCCGACTTCTTCACCGCTGGCGGTTTCTCGGCCGCCATGGCGGTGGTGACGGCGCTGAAGAAAACCAATGGCGACACCAACACCAACAAGCTCATCCAGACCATGGAAGGCATGAGCTTCGACACCCCCAAGGGCACCATGACCTTCCGCAAGGAAGACCACCAGGCCATGCAGAGCATGTACCACTTCAAGATCAAGGTCGACCCGGCCTTTGCCTGGGGCGTGCCCGAGCTGGTGCGCGAGATCAAGCCTGAAGAAATGGACGTTCCCATTCGGAACAAGCGGTAGTAGCGCTCGACCCCCTGCGCAGGCAGGCTCAGAGCCGCGGCCCTCAGCCCCCTGGAAGGGGGGCAACACGTGCGGCCCGTCCTGAGCCTGTCGAAGGGCGGTTCCGCCGTGTTCCTGGTGGGAGACCTTTAGCTCCGGCCAGTTTTTTTCTGCTCGTCAAGGAACCCCTGGGTACACAGGGGCCGGAGATGTTTTGCCCGAAAACACCCCAGGAGACAAACCCATGAGCTTCCCGTCCATCCCTGCGCTTTCCGCATTCGCCGCGCTGTCGGTCCTGTCCACCAGCACAGCCTTCGCGGCCATCAACCTGCCCGCCTACAACGTCGACAAGAGCCAGACCACGGTTTCCGGCCTGTCCTCGGGCGGCTTCATGGCCAACCAGCTCGGCATTGCGTATTCCTCGCTGTTCAAGGGCGTGGGCGTGTTTGCGGCGGGGCCGTACATGTGTGCGGGCCTGAGCAACTACACCGCATGCATGTACAACGCCAGCATCTCCAGCGCGGCGCTGGCGAACATGCAGAACCGCATCGACACCTGGAGCGCCAGCGGCGCCATCGACAACAAGACCAACATCGCCAATCAGAAGGTCTACCTGTTCATCGGCACCAGCGACACAACCGTGGGGCAGAACCCCACCACCGCGCTCAAGACGCAGTACACCAACAACGGCGTGATGGCCGCCAACCTCGAACACGTGGTGCGCAGCGGTGCCTCGCACACCTTTCCCACCGACTTCGACAGCACCGGCAACAACAGTTGCGGCAGTGCCGCCTCTCCCTACATCAGCAACTGCAGCTACGACGGCGCCAAGGCCGTTCTGCAGAAGTTTTACGGCCCGCTGAACCCGCGCAACAACGCACCCGCCGCCGGCAACTACATCCAGTTCAACCAGAGCGAATTCACCAGCAACCCCGGCATGGCCGCGACCGGCTGGGCCTATGTGCCGGCCAACTGTGCCAGCGGCAGCCAGTGCAAGGTGCACGTGGCCCTGCACGGCTGCCAGCAGAGCACCGACAAGATCGGCGACCGCTTCGTGAAGAACACCGGCTATAGCCGCTGGGCCGACACCAACAGCATCATCGTGCTGTACCCGCAGACGAAAACCGACAACACCAGCCGCCAGACCGCTGCCAGTGGCTCATTGGCCAACCCGAACGCCTGCTGGGACTGGATCGGCTGGTACGGCAGCAACTTCGCGCAGAAGGCCGGCACGCAAATGGCCGCCATCAAGGCCATGGTGGACCGCGTGTCTTCCGGCTCGGGTTCGGGCGGCGGGGGCGGCACGCCGGCCCTGCCGGCACCCACCGGCGTCACGGCGTCCAGCCCCACCGAAACCAGCATGACCATCGGCTGGAGCGCGGTCGCCGGGGCCGACCATTTCAACGTCTACCGCAACGGCAACAAGACCAACGCGTTGCCGGTGACGGGCACCA
>JALORL010000163.1 GCA_025458915.1 Hydrogenophaga sp. | reverse complement strand
TCGCCCACGGTGGCGTCGCCCAGGTAGGCCAGGTGGTTGGCCTTGGCGCCGTCGGCCAGGGTGGAGTTCTTCACCTCCACGAAGTTGCCGATGTGCACTTCCGCCCCCAGCTGCGCACCCGGGCGCAAGCGCGCAAACGGCCCCACCAGCGAACCCGGCCCCACCGACACGCCGAGCTTCTCGCCGTCGATGTGCGTGAACGGGTGGATGACCGCACCGGCACCAATGGTGGCGTTGGCGATCACGCAGTTGGCCCCGATGCGCACCCCCTCACCCAGCGACACGCGCCCCTCGAACACACAGTTCACATCGATGTCCACGTCGGGCGCGCACTGGAGTTCGCCACGCACATCCAGCCTGGCCGGGTCGGCCAGGCGCACGCCCTGCTCCATCAGGGCCTGGGCCATGCGGCCCTGGTGGGCGCGCTCCAGCTCGGCGAGCTGCGCCGGGCTGTTCACGCCCGCCACCTGCACCGCATCGGCGGTGGTGATGGCGCGCACGCCCACACCCTTTGCCACGGCATGGCGCACCACGTCGGTCAGGTAGTACTCGCGCTGGCTGTTGTCGTTGTCCAGCAGGGCCAGCAGCGGCTTGAGCACGGTGGCCGGCGCAGCCATCACGCCGCTGTACCACTCGGTGATCTGGCGCTGCTCGGCGCTGGCGTCCTTGTGCTCCACGATGGCCCACACCGCACCGTCGGCTGCGCGCACCACGCGGCCATAGCCGGTGGCATCCGCGCCGGTATCCACGCTCAGCAGGGCCAGGTGCTGGCCGTCACAGGCCTGCAGCAGGGCCTCCAGCGTGGCGGGTTCGATCAGCGGCACGTCGCCGTTGAGGATCAGCACCACGCCGTCGTCGGGCAGCACCGGAACGGCCTGCTGCACCGCGTGGCCGGTGCCCAGCTGCGGCTCCTGCCGCACAAAGCGCAGCGCCATGCCGGTGGCAGGCTGCAGCCCGGCTTCCACCTGTTCGGCGCCGTGGCCGGTGATGACCACCACCGAGCGGGCCGATAACCGCGCGGCACAGTCGATCACGCGCTGGGCCAGTGCGCGCCCCGCCAATCGGTGCAACACTTTGGGCCGCTGACTCTTCATGCGCGTGCCTTTGCCGGCCGCCATCACCACCACATCCACAGGGAACGACATGAGCACCTTTCTGGGGGAAACCGCGCGCCGCATCCGGCCCGGCGCCTTCGTGGCGCAAATTATCGCCCTGCGCTGGTGGCGCTGGGCCGCCGCACTTGTGCTGGTCAGCAGCGTGGCCGCCTGCGGTGCGGCACGGCTCGCCTACAACCAGGCGCCCAATCTCACCTACTGGTGGCTCGACGACTACGTGGACTTCACCTCGGAACAGACACCCGTGGTGCGCGACAAGATCAACGCCTTCTTCGACTGGCACCGCAACGAGGAGCTGCCCGCTTATTCGCGCCGGCTGGAAGCCTGGCAGGCTCTGGCCACACGCGACATCAGCGCCGCAGAGGCCTGCACCGAATACGACGCCGTGCGCGAGCGCATCGACCGCGCCACCGAGCGCATGGTCCCCGATCTTGCGCGCATGGCCCTGCAACTCGGCCCCGGGCAACTGGACGCCATCCAGCAGCGCCAGGCCAAGCGCAACGAAGAGTTCTCCCAGGACCATCTGCAGCCAACGCGAGAGAAGGAACTGGACGACCGGTTGAAGAAAGCGGTGGATCGCAGTGAGCGCCTCTACGGCACGCTCACCACCGAGCAGCGGCAACTGCTGCGCGCGCAGTTGCAGCGCTCGCCGTGGGACCCGCAGCGGACCCACGCCGAACGCCTGCGGCGCCAGGCCGACCTGCTGCAGACGCTGCAGGACATCAAGGCCCGCCCGGAACAGGCCGAGTCCCTGGTGCGCGGCCACATCGAGCGCATAGCCCGCTCACCCACGCCCGGCTATGCGGACTACAGCCGCAGCCTGGTGCAGCACGGTTGCGCGCAGTTCGCAGCCCTGCACAACAGCACCAGCGAAGCCCAGCGTGCCCAGGCAGTCAGCGCCCTGAAGGGCTACACCGACGACGTGATCCGGCTGGCCGGGCGCCGCTGATCGGGCAGACAGCGGGCGCAGCCACCCTTGCTGGTGCAGCCCGGTGTGCATGCACCGGTTGGCGCACGCTCGTGGTGCACCAATCTTGCATACAAGGCTGGTATGGACATGGCACGGAATTCGCATGCGGGGATGGCAAAGGTCTCCCCATGGTCAGCTCCATCGACATCGCCCAACGCATCATCGAAGCCGTTCTGGCCCAGCGCCTGGCCCCCGGCACGCGCCTGGGCGAGCACAGTCTGTCCGTCCTGTTCGACTGCAGCCGCACCCTGGTGCGGGAGGCGCTGGTGCGGCTGGCAGCGCGTGGCATCGTCACCGTCAGTTCCCGGCGCGGCTGGTATGTGGTGCAGCCTTCCCATGAAGAGGCGCGCGACGCCTTCGAGGCACGCCGCGTCATCGAAACCGGACTGATTCGCCGCACCCCCCAGGTGGACAAGGACCGCCTGAAACGCCTGCGCCAGCACCTGCGCCAGGAGCAGGCTGCCCTCAAGGGCAACGATGTGGGGCAACGCAGCTACCTGCTGGGCGACTTTCACGTGTGCCTGGCCGAATGCCTGGGCAACCAGTTGCTGGCCGACACCCTGCGCGACTTCACCGCGCGCACCACCCTGATCGCCATGCTCTACCAGTCCACCCACGACGCGGTGCAGTCGTGCCAGGACCACGTGGCCATCGTGGACGCGCTGGAGCGCGGCGACATGCCCGCGGCCGAGCGGCTCATGGAAGCCCACATCGGACAGGTGCAGGCCGCGCTGCGGCTCAAACCGGCACAGGACCCGCTGGCCAACCTGCGCGAAGCCCTGGCTCCCATGCGCGAAGCCGAGCCCAGCCGCGCCCGCCAACGTCGCAAACCCGCGGCCACGCCCCCTTCCGACATTTCCCCACCACCCCCTGAAACCTACCTAGGAGCCCTGCTATGAAGCCCACCAAACGCCTGTTGCTGGCCTGCGCCGTGTCCTTGAGCGCGCTGTGCACCGTCGGCGCAGTCCATGCACAGTCCGCACTGGACAACGTGATGAAGGCCAAGCTGATCAAGATCGCCGTGCCGACCGACTTCCCGCCCTACGGATTCGTGGGCATCGACCTCAAGCCCCAGGGCCTGGATGTGGACATGGCCAACTACATCGGGACCAAGCTGGGCGTGAAGGTGGAGCTGGTGCCGGTCACCAGCGCCAACCGCATTCCTTATCTGCAGACCAAGAAGGCCGATCTGGTCATCTCCACGCTGGGCAAGAACGCGGAGCGTGAGGCCGTGATCGACTTCACCGCTGCCTACTCTCCCTTCTTCCAGGCCGTGTACGCGCCCAAGTCCATGGCCATCACCGGCTTCGCGGATCTGGCTGGAAAAACGGTTGCGGTCACGCGCGGCGCCATTGAAGACCAGGAACTCACCAAGGTGGCCCCCCCCACGGCCGACATCAAGCGCTTCGAAGACAACAACACCACGGTGTCCGCCTTTGTTTCCGGGCAGACCCAGGCGATTGCGACCGGCGTGTCGGTGGCCGACAACATGATCAAGCGCAACCCCCAACTGAACGCCGAGTTCAAGGTGCTGCTGAAAGACAGCCCCAACTTCATCGGTGTGGCCAAAGGTGAAGACGCGCTGCGCCTGAAGGTGAACGAAATCATTGCCGCTGCCAAGACCTCGGGCGACATCGACGCCATGGCGAAAAAGTGGCTGGGTCGTCCTGCTGGAAACCTGCCCTGAACCTGGACAGACCACCCGACTGTCCATTGACAGGGCCATCTCATGAGCATCGAACTCGACTTCTGGACCGTGCTCGGCCAGTGGCCCCTGCTGCTCAAGGGCGTGGCCTGGACCCTGGGCCTGACCGCCATCTCGGCCGGGATTGGCCTGGTGGTGGGCACGCTGTGTGCCTGGGCGCGCAGCAGCGGGCCGGTGTGGCTGCGCTGGCTGGTGGGGGCGTATGTGGAGCTGATCCGCAACACGCCCTTCATCGTTCAGCTCTTCTTTGTGTTTTTTGGCCTCCCAGCTGCAGGCATGAAACTCACGCCAGAGTCCGCTTCGGTGATTGCCATGGTGGTCAACCTGGGCGCCTACGCGGCCGAGATCATCCGTGCGGGCATCCAGGCCACGCCCAGGGGGCAGATCGAAGCCGCGGCCAGCCTGGCGCTCTCGCGCGTACAGATCTTCGTGCATGTGGTGCTGCCACCGGCGCTGAAGAAGGTGTGGCCGGCGCTGACCAGCCAGATCATCATCGTCATGCTGGGCTCGGCGGTGTGCGGGCAGATTTCCACCCAGGAACTGAGCTACGCCGCCAACCTGATCCAGAGCCGCAACTTCCGCGCGTTCGAAGCCTTCATCGTCGCCACCGGCATCTACCTGCTGCTGTCCATCGGCGTGCGCGGTCTGTTGAACTGGCTGGGTCCTCGCTACCTGTTCGGGGGTCGCCGTGGTTGATTTTTCCCTTTGGGACATTGTTCGCAACCTGCTGCTCGCGGCGCGCTGGACGGTGGCGTTGTCGCTGATCGCTTTTGTGGGTGGTGGCATTGTGGGCATGGCCCTGCTGGTGGCGCGCACTGCCCGCTGGCCCGGTGCCGAAACCCTGGTGGGCGGGTACGTGCAACTGTTCCAGGGCACGCCCCTGCTGATGCAGCTGTTCCTGGCGTATTTCGGCCTGGCACTGTTCGGCGTGGAGACTTCGGCCTGGACGGCCGCTGCGGTGGCGCTCACGCTCTACACCAGCGCCTTTCTGGTGGAGATCTGGCGCGGCTGCGTGGCGGCTGTGCCCAAAGGCCAGTGGGAAGCTGCCGAAAGCCTGGCATTGAGCTTTGGCGAGCAGTTGCGCTACGTGGTGCTGCCGCAGGCCACACGCATCGCCATCGCACCCACGGTCGGCTTTCTGGTGCAGGTGATCAAGGGCACGGCGCTAGCCTCCGTGATCGGCTTCGTGGAACTCACCAAGGCCGGCACCATGATCACCAACGCCACTTTCGCTCCTTTCCTGGTCTACAGCTGCGTGGCGCTGATGTATTTCGCGCTGTGCTTCCCGGTGAGCCTGACCGCCCGCCATCTGGAGAAACGGTTCCATGCCAACCACTGAACGCACCATCGTCGACATCCGGCAGCTTCGCAAATCCTATGGCAGCAACGAAGTGCTCAAGGGCATCGACCTGCAGGTCAAGGCCGGCGAGGTGATTGCCATCATTGGCAAGAGCGGATCGGGCAAGAGCACGCTGCTGCGCTGCATCAACGGCCTGGAGGTGTTCCAGGCCGGATCGCTCACGGTGGACGACAAGCCCCTGCTGCACAAAGACGCCAACGCCATGCGCGAACTGCGCCAGCGCGTGGGCATGATCTTCCAGAACTTCAACCTGTTCCCGCACCTGAGCGTGGGCCGCAACGTGATGCTCGCGCCC
>JALORL010000162.1 GCA_025458915.1 Hydrogenophaga sp. | reverse complement strand
CGGCGGCATGATGCGCCTGCACCCCAAGCGCTGGCTCTACCTGACCCATCGGTGGTTGGGCATCGTGCTGTGCGCCTTCTTCGCCATGTGGTTCGTCTCGGGCGTGGTGATGATGTACGTGGGCTACCCCAAGCTCACGCAGGCCGAGCGCCTGCAACATCTGCCACCGCTGGGTGACGGCGCTGCACTGCTGGCGCCCCGGCAGGCGTTGGATGCGGCCGGTCTGCATGGGTCTTTGAGGGAGTTGCGGCTGGCGATGGCGCGCGGCGGCAACGCCGTGTATCTGGCGGTGCCTGACGCATCCATAGCCGCCGGGGCAGAGCGAAGGCGATCGCCACCGGGCAGCGGCACCGTGGTGATCGACGCCGTCACAGGCGATCGCTTGCAGCAGGTTGACGCAGCGCTGGCGCTTGCCAGCGCGGCCGCGTTCGCCGGCAGTGATGCGCCGCTGGGGGGCATGCAGCACCTTGGAGTGATTCAGGAGGACGCCTTCACCCACTCCCGCGGACTGGATGCACACCGGCCATTGCACCGGGTGCAACTCCCCGATGCCGACAGCACAAGGATCTACATCTCAAGCCTCACCGGTGAGGTGGTGCGCGACGCCAATCGAACCGAACGCATCTGGAACTACGCCGGCGCGTGGATTCACTGGCTGTATCCGTTCCGCGGCAACAGCTTCGACCCCTACTGGACGGACATCGTGAACTGGCTGTCCATTGCCGGTATCGTGGTCACGCTGGTGGGCACTGTGGTGGGTGTGATGCGCTGGCGCTTCCAGCGGCCCTACCGCAGCGGATCGCGCTCGCCTTACCCAGGTCGCATGATGCGCTGGCACCACATCTCCGGTCTGCTGTTCGCGTTCATCACTTTCACTTGGATCTTCAGTGGCCTGATGTCCATGAATCCCTGGCGGGTGTTCGACGTGGAAGCGGCACCGTTGCAGATGAAGGCCTGGCAGGGCACGGCGCTGGACCTGGCACCTGATCACGCCGCGCCGGCTGCGCTTCTGGCCCAGGCGGGTGGTGACGTGCGCGAGCTGCGCTGGGCGCCGGTGCTGGGGGCGCTCACCGTGCAGGCCGTTCGCCCGGTGGGGCGTGTGCAATTGCTGGATGCCCGCAGTGCCCAGCCTGTGTCCCTGGACGAAACCGCCCTGCGAAACGCTGCTACCCGCCTGCTGGATGCGCCGGTGGAGCGCATCGAACGCTTGACCTCGTACGACTTTCACTACTTCGAGCGAGCCGCCCACACCATGACCGGCGGCATTGAAAAGCCATTGCCGATCCTTCGCGTCGTGTTTCAGGACCCACAGGCCAGCTGGGTGCACATCGATCTACACACCGGTGCCATGCTGGGCCGCAGCGACGTGGGGCGCCGTACCAGCCGTTGGCTTTTCGGCCTGCTGCACAGTTGGGACTGGCTACCCTTGCTCGAACGGCGCCCGCTGTGGGATTTGCTGCTGATCGTGTTGAGCGTGGGGGGCACCTTGTTGAGCGTAACCGGCATCGTCATCGGCTGGCGTAGGCTGGGGTTGAAGCTGCGGTCGGCCCATCACGCGCGGGGTCCGCAAGGGACAACGCAGCCGCGATAAACGCGAGCCGGTTTGATGGGCGCGCATCCTTGGCGCTGGTTCACCGCTACGATGCCGATGCGCGCGCGCCATGGAGTGCGGCGCGGCATCCTCATCGGAGACAACAACATGAAATGGATTCGACGCATTGGCCTGGGCGCCCTAGGCCTCGTGTTGGCCCTCGCCGCTGCCCTGGGGGCGTATGTGTACCGCAGCCTGCCAGCGCTGGCTGGCGAGATTGCCCTGCCGGGTCTTGCGCAGCCGGTGCAGGTGTCGCGCGACGATGCCGACGTGACCCACATCGAAGCCAGCACCGAGCGCGACGCCTGGTTTGCACTG
The DNA here is from genome assembly GCA_025458915.1 of Hydrogenophaga sp. Taxonomy (GTDB): domain Bacteria; phylum Pseudomonadota; class Gammaproteobacteria; order Burkholderiales; family Burkholderiaceae_C; genus Hydrogenophaga. The sequence goes on along the minus strand of JALORL010000162.1, from coordinate 3,547 downwards.
GGCTATGTGCATGCCCAGGAGCGCGGCTGGCAGCTCGAATTCAACCGCCGCGTGATGCACGGGCAGTTGTCGGAGATTCTGGGCCCGGCCACGCTGGAAACCGACAAACTGCTGCGCACCCTGGGCGTGGTGGACGCCGCGCAGCGCCAACTGGCAGCCCTGCCCCCTGATGCACAACAGGCGGTGCAGGCCTACGCCGACGGCATCAACGCCTTCTACGCCACGCGCCAGCAGGCGCTCTCGCCCGAGTTTCATGTACTGGGCACGCGCCCCGGCGGTGAGGCCGGTGTGGCGTGGACAGCTGCGGACAGTGTGGGCTGGGCCATCATGATGGCGCTGGATCTGGGCGGCAACATGGGCAACGAATTCGCCCGCCTGAGCGCATTGCAGGTGCTGGACACCGAAGCGCTGTGGCAACTGCTGCCGCCGTACCCCGGCGAACGCCCGGCGGCGCTTGCGGACCTGGCGAAGCTCTACGCCGAGCTCGGCGTGTACCGCACAGCCACCACGCAGCCGCAGGCCCCGACGACGGCGGTGCCTGATGCGCCAGGGGGCGTGTTCACCGCCGCCCTGCAGCAAGACCTCACCACCTGGGCCAACGACTTCACCCGCAACATCGGCACGGTGGACGGCAAGGGCAGCAACAACTGGGTGATTGCGGGCGAGCGCACCGCCAGCGGCAAACCCATCCTGGCCAACGACCCGCACCTGGCGCTCAGCGCCCCGGCCATCTGGTACTTCGCGCGGCTGAAGGCGCCGGGCCTGGACGTGGCCGGTGCCAGCGTGCCCGGCCTGCCCTTCATCCTGCTGGGCCGCACCCGCCATGTCGCCTGGGGCTTCACCAACACCGCGCCCGATGTGCAGGACCTGTACCTGGAACGCATCGACCCGGCCAACCCCGCGCGCTACCAGACACCCGATGGCTGGGCCGAATTCACCACCCGCAGCGAGACCATCCGCGTCAAGGGCCAGCCCGACGTGGTGCACACCGTGCGCACCACCCGCCACGGCCCGGTGGTGAGCGACGCCCAGGCTTCCCACCAGGCGCTCATCGACACCACCCGCTACGCCGTGGCTCTGCGCTGGACCGCGCTGGACACCGACAACCGCGCCGTCATGGCCGGTGTGCGCAGCAACCGGGCCAAGTCGGTGGACGAACTGCTGGCCGCTTACGAGGACTTCCACGCGCCCATGCAGAACATCGTCATGGCCGACACCTACGGCCGCGTCGCTTACAAGGCCGCCGGCCGCGTGCCGCTGCGCCACCCGGACAACGACATCCTGGGCGTGGCCCCGTCGCCGGGCTGGGACGCCCGCTACGACTGGCAGGGCTGGCTGCCCTACGCCGATACGCCGCAGGCCAGCCACGACACCATCAGCGCCGCCGGCTGGTGGTCCACCGCCAACCAGCGCGTGCACGCCGCCGACTACCCGCACTTCATCACCCAGGACTGGGAAGTGCCGTACCGCAAGGACCGCATCGACGCGCTGCTGGGCGCACAGCCGAAGCACACGCTGGAAGGGCAGGCCACCATCCAGGGCGACGTGGTGTCGGAATCCGCGCGCAAGCTGCTGCCCCATCTGCTGAATGCACCGGTCAATCACCCGCAGTCCGACGCTGTGCGCGCCGCGCTGCAGGCCTTCAACGGCGAGCTGCGCGCCGACAGCGCCGGCGCGCTGATCTTCTCGGTGTGGACCGACGAGTTCACCCGCGGCGTCATCGGCAGCCGCCTGGGCGAAGAACGCCTCATGGCCATGTACGGCCGGCGCGTGTTCCGCCCGGCCATTGAAGGCATCCTGGCGCGCAACGACACCGCCTGGTGCGGGGCCGCCGGTTGTGCCGCCGCCAGTGGACAGGCGCTGGAGCGCTCGCTGCAGCGCATAACGCAGTGGCAGGGCAATGACGTGAACGCCTGGCAGTGGGGCACGGCCCACCCCGCGCTCTCGGCCCACAAGCCGTTCAGCAACGTGGGCCCGCTGGCCCGGCTGTTCGACGTGCGTGTGCCCACCGGCGGCGACCGCTTCACCGTCAACATGGGCCACTTCCACGCCAATCACGACAAGGACCCGTTCGCCAACCGCCACGGCCCGTCGCTGCGCGCGCTGTACGACCTGGGCAACCTGGAGAACTCCCGCTTCATCTACCAGACCGGCCAGAGCGGCCTGGTGTTCTCCGACCGTTACCGCGACATGAGCGCCGAATGGGCGGCAGTGCAGTACCGCCCGCTGCGCATGGACCCACCCGCCTTCCGCCACCGCGCCACGCTGAAACCGCAATGAGCACCACCGCGGCCCCCCACCACACCAGCGCCCTGGTCCTGTTCTCGGGCGGGCAGGACTCCACCACCTGTCTGGCCCATGCGCTGGCGCGCTTCCCGCGCGCCGAGACCATCGGTTTTGACTACGGCCAGCGCCACAGCGTGGAACTGCAGGCGCGCCAGACGGTGCTGGCCGAACTGCGCCAGCGCTTCCCGGCCTGGGCCCAGCGGCTGGGCGAGGACCACCTGCTGGACCTGGCCGTGCTGGGCAAGGTGAGCGACACCTCGCTCACGCGCGACATGGCCTTCCGCATGGAGGCCAGCGGCCTGCCCAACACCTTCGTGCCCGGGCGCAACCTGCTGTTCCTCACCCTGGCGGCCGCCTTGGCCTACCGGCGTGGCATCCAGGTGATCGTCACCGGGGTGTGCGAAACCGACTTTTCCGGCTACCCGGACTGCCGCGACGACACCATGAAAGCCTTGCAGGTGGCGCTGTCGCTCGGCATGGACCACCGTTTCCTGATCGACACGCCGCTGATGTGGATCGACAAGGCCGAGACCTGGCGCATGGCCGAAACACTGGGCGAGGGTACCGGTGCCGGTGGCGGTAAGGCGCTGGTGGACCTGATCGTGGAACACACCCACACCTGCTACCTCGGCGACCGCGAGCACCGCCACGCCTGGGGCTATGGCTGCGGCACCTGCCCGGCCTGCGAACTGCGCGCGCGAGGCTGGGCGGGTTACCGGGGCGCCTGAACGCCTGGGCTGCCGCGCAGGTTCAGCTGGCCACCAGCCGGTGGCGAGGGCCTCCGTCGCCACCTGGTTGCAAGCCCCAGAACTGGTCGTGGAACGCGGCCACGCCCGGCCGGTGCGCAATCGACACCAGCGCGCCGTCGCTCTCCTTCACCAACTGGCGCAGACGTTCGTACAGCTTGGCTTCGGCGGCTTCGTCCAGCGCGCTGGTGGCCTCGTCCGCAAACAGCCAGCGCGGTTTCTTGAGGATGGCGCGCGCAATCGCCAGCCGCTGCTGCTCACCGCCTGAGAGCTTCTGGCCCCAGGTGTCTGGAACGTCGAGCTTGTCCACCAGGTCGGGCAGCAGCGACTCGCGCAGTGCCTGCTGCAATTCGTCGTCGCTGTAGCGGCTGGCCGGTTCGGGGTAGGCCAGGGCGTCGCGCAGCGGGCCTTGGGGGAAGTAGTCGTCCCTGATTTATTCAAATGCGAGCGCCTACAGGGCGCTGGACTGAGCTGGTGAGTGCGAGAGTGAGCAAGGTACCCAATGCGTCTTGCCA
>JALORL010000161.1 GCA_025458915.1 Hydrogenophaga sp. | reverse complement strand
TCGTCCGCCTGCTTCGTGGGCCAGCCCAGCATGTGCCGCTCCACCAGGTCCGCCATGCCGCGGATCCATTCCGGGCTGTCGTTCAGGCATTCGATGTAATGGAATTCCTGGCCGCCAGCGTGCAGGAACGCTTCGCGCGCTTCCATGTTGATCTCTTCCAGCGTCTCCAGGCAGTCGCTGGTGAAGCCGGGGCAGATCAGGTCGACCCGCTTGACGCCTTGTTGTCCCAGTGCAATCAGTGTGGGCTCTGTGTACGGCTCCAGCCACTTCGCCTTGCCGAATCGTGACTGAAATGTGACCTTGTAGCGGTCCTTGCCCAGGCCCAGCTTTTCGGCCAGCAGGCGCGCGGTCTTGTGGCATTCGCAGTGGTAGGGGTCGCCCAGGTCCAGCGTGCGTTCGGGCACGCCGTGAAAGCTCATGACCAATTGTTCGGCCTGGCCATGCTGCATCCAGTGCGCCCGCACGCGCTTGGCCAGGGCTTCAATGTAGCCCGGGTCGTCGTGGTATCGGTTGATGAAGCGGAACTCCGGCAACTGCCGGCTTTTCAGGCCCCAGGTTGCTGCAGCGTCGAACACGCTGGCGGTGGTGGTGCCGCTGTACTGGGGGTAGGCCGGCACGATCAGTACGCGGGTCATGCCGGCGGCTTTGAGTTCGTCGAGCACGGCGGGGATCGACGGATTGCCGTAGCGCATCGCGTAGCGCACCGTGACCTGGTGACCACGTTCGCCCAGGTAGCCGCGCAACAAGGTGGCCTGGCGTTCGGTCCAGACCTTCAATGGAGAGCCTTCAGCGGTCCAGATGCTGGCGTACTTTTCGGCCGATTTCTTGGGCCGGACCCGCAGAATGATGCCGTGCAGGATGAGCCACCAGACGGCCTTCGGGATCTCCACCACCCGGTGGTCACCGAGGAACTCGGCCAGGTAGCGGCGCAGGGCGGGCGCAGTGGGTTCGTCGGGGGTGCCCAGGTTGCACAGCACGATGGCCGTGCGGGCGGCCTGGCCATGGGCGTAGGGGGGTTCGGGCTGAAAGGGCATGCGGTATTCTCGCCGAGTGCTGAAAACCTCAGATCCCACTGCCGCTGCCGACCGCAAGCCGGCCCGACCGCTGCCCCGCGACACGGGGCTGGATGCAGGCCGCGTGCGCGCCATATCCCTCGATCTGGACGATACCTTGTGGCCCATCTGGCCCACCATCGAACGTGCCGAAGCGGCCCTGCAGGAATGGCTCAACGTGCATGCGCCAGCCACAGCGGCCTGGAGTGCCACGCCGGGGGCCCTGCGCGGCATTCGCAACCACATGCAGATGGTGCGGCCGGATCTTGCCCACGACCTGAGTGCGCTGCGCCGCGAATCCATCCGCCTGGCGCTGCAATGTGCCGGCGATGACCCTGCGCTGGCCGAACCCGCGTTCGAGGTGTTCTTCGAACACCGCCAGCGGGTGGAGCTTTTCGACGATGCGCTGCCCGCGCTCGCCTGGCTGAGCAGCCGCTATCCCGTGGTGGCTCTGACCAACGGTAACGCCGACGTGAAGCGCGCAGGCCTGGGCGAGCATTTCCGCGGCTCGCTGAGCGCCCGCGAATTCGGAGTGGGCAAGCCTGATGCACGCATCTTCCACGCCGCTGCCGAGATGCTCGGGGTGGAGGCCGGCGAGGTGCTTCACGTGGGTGATGACGCCCACCTGGACGGCGTGGGCGCACTGCAGGCCGGCATGCAGCTGGCGTGGCTGAACCGCGAGAGGCAGGCCTGGCACCACGCGCCGCTGCAGCCCCACCTCACGGTCCACGACCTGCTGGCGCTTTGCAGGGCGCTGGACTGAGGGGTGTGCGGCACGTGGTGCCGCCGGTTTCAGCCCGTCACCGGGCGATCACCAGCCCCATAACAGGCCCTTGGCGATCCATCCACTGGGGGCGCCGGTGCGCTCCACTTTGACCCAGCGGCCGCGCTTTTCCTGGGTGCGAACCACCTCGCCGTAATTGGCGTTGCCGACGATGCGGTAGTTGGTGCCCGGGCCGCTGCGCACATTGGCGGTGGGGCGCTTCACGATGTGGTGCGGCGTGCTGCTGGTGAGGGAGCGGAACACCCAGCCCGCGTCGCCCTCGAAGTCCTTGACCTGAAGCCACTGTCCCTGGCGCCTGACCACCTGCATCGGGTAGCCCTTCTTGAGTTCCCACAACACGTCGTGCTGGGTGCTTGGGCCGGAGCGCATGTTCAGTGTGTTGCCTTTCACGCTGACCATGCTCTGGGCCATGGCCGTTGACAGGGTGGCCAGGCAAAGGCCGGCGGCGATCACGAAATGGCGTGCGGTGGGCGCTCCAAGCATGCGTCAAAACTCCTTGTTTCGGTTTGGGGGGACAGACCTGTCTGAGAAGCAGGCCGGCCCGGCAGGTTCCCGGGCCGTCTGTATTGTCGCAGCAGGTCTTTGACCGCCGCGATCAATGGCCCTGAACGATGGCGTGCGCGGCGGCCAATCCGCTGCGAACGGCGCCTTCCAGTGTGGCGGGGTAGGGTCCTTGCACATGGTCGCCCGCCGCCCAGAGTCCCGGCGCGATGCGCCGGTCGGGCCGCACCAGGCCGGGCGTGCAGGCAAATGTGGCCCGCTTTTCCACCACGGTCTGCAGGGGCTGCAAGCCGCCCAGATTCAGCTGCTGTGCCGCCTGCTGGAGCACCTGCCCTTGCAGCGCTTCGCGCGATCCCTGGCTGTCGCTGATCACGAAGGCCAGAACGCCTTGCGCACGGATTTCGTGGGGCTGCAACTGTCCGCGGTCGAACACGAACTGGGCGGGGGCCTGTTGCGCATCGGGGTTTGCGCGCAGGGCCAGCATCGGGCGTTGCAGGCGTGCGCCAAGACCCCACGCATAGACCGTGGTGATCGCTGTGTGGCGCAGCTTGGCCGCTGCACCGGCCCAGCCATTGAGCTGCGTGGCCAGGCCTGAGCGCGCGCAGGCCAGCGATCTGCCGGCGGCATCGGTGACCAGCTGGGCGGCAGGACCCGACCCGGTCGCCAGCACCACCTGGTCGAACGCCCATGGCCGGGGCAGGCCCTGATGGCGGGTGTGCACCAGCCAGCCCCGGTCGTGGGGCTCCAGCCCTTCGGCATGGTGGCCGGTGTGCAACCTGAACCGGCTGGCATGGTGGGCCGCAAGCCATTGCAGCGCTGCCTTCGGAAACGCGGTGGAGAGGTCCACGCGCGGCAGCAGCAGGTGCGAGGCACCGAAGCGGCCGTGGCCCTGGCCGAACAGCGCATCGCGCATCACATGCAGGAATACCTGGGCGCTGGCCTGATCGGCAGCGGTGTTGAGTGCCGATACACACAACGGCTCGATCAGCTCTTCCCGCACCCGTGCGGGAAGATCTGCGCACAGCTGGGCGACCGTCAGGGCGGGATGGCACTCGAAACCCGAGCGGCGCCAGCGCAGCGAGGCGCCAATGAGTGCCAGCCGGTCGGCCCAGTTCCAGCCGTGTGCGGTCAGGATGGCGGCAACCGCATCCAGTGGCGCGGGCCATCGGCCTGCCCATGCAGGAGTCTGCAAACCGGTGCCGTCGGGGTAGGGCAGGGACAGTGGCAACGCCAGCAGCGTGTCCTGCAGCTTGACGCCGACCCGATCCATCAGGCCGAGCGTGTCGCGGTAGGCGCCAATCAGGATGTGCTGACCATTGTCCAGTGTCAGGGTGGTGCCGTCGGGGAGCAGCACCGGCAGGGCGCGTGCCCTGCCGCCGGGCGCGGGCGCAGCTTCGAACACCGTGACGTCCAGTCCTGCCGCTGCGCATTCCACTGCGGCTGCCATGCCCGCCCATCCCGCCCCCACGATGGCGACCTTCATCCCGGGCTCCGCCGGCGGGCGCTGCCGCAGCCCGCAGGTTTTTGGTCTGGGTGGTCGGCGGTCACAGACGGCCCAAGGCCTGGACCTTCCAGGCCAGCCAGAATTTGCGCAGCGGCGTGAGCGACACCCGGCGGGTCAGTACCAGCATGGGTTCCGCTGCAATTTCGTGCAGCAGCGTGCGGTAGATGCTGGCCATCATCAGACCGGGCTTCTGGGGCCTGCGGTCGGCCTCGGGCAGCAGGGCCAGCGCTTCGGCATAGGTCTGCACCGCGCGCTGGCATTGGAACTGCATGAGGGCCGTGAAGCGGCGCTCGAAGTCGGCCGGATCGCTGCCGGGCGCGGGCGCCCGCTTGAGCAGTTCGTGGGCCTTCACGTCGAAGCGCTGGAGTTCGTTCACCGGCAGGTAGATGCGGCCCCGGGCTGCGTCTTCCCCCACGTCGCGCACGATGTTGGTGAGCTGGAAGGCCAGGCCGAGCCGATGGGCATAGGCGGTGGTGGCTTCCTGGGTCTGTCCGAAGATGCGCGCTGCCACTTCGCCCACCACGCCAGCGACCAGATGGCAGTAACGCTGCAGGTTGGCGAAATCCAGGTAGCGGTTCTGTTCCAGGTCCATCTGGCAACCGTCGATCACGGCCATGAGATGTGATGCCTCGATGCCGAAGCTGGTGGTGTGGGGCATCAGGGCTTGCATGACCGGGTGCTGGCGTTCGCCGGCATAGGCCCGGGCCACTTCCTGCCGCCACCAGGCGAGCTTGGTCTGGGCCACGCCCGGGTCGCGGACTTCATCCACTACATCGTCCACCTCCCGGCAGAAGGCATAAAACGCCGTGATGGCCGCCCGGCGCTCTGGTGGCAGGAACAGGAAGGCGTAGTAGAAGCTGCTGCCCGATGCGGCCGCCTTCTGCTGGACGTAGTCTTGTGGGGTCATGGGTGCCGGAGAGTTTGCGGCAAGTGTAAGCACCCGCGCCGCGCACCTGCGCTGGTGGGGGCGATGGCGTTGCAGTGTGCACAAAGAGTGGCAAAGGGTGAGCGCAATGCTCAGTTGATGGGCCTTTCCCAAGCTTCGCTTAAGGTTGCGGGTGTAGCATGTGCGAATAATTTTTCAACCCCACGAGGACACCCATGAAGCATTCGAACCGCCGCGTTTTCCTGATGCAGGTTGCTGCCGCCGGCTCCGCACTGACCGCTGCCGGTGCCGCCCAGGCCCAGGCACCCCTGGTGAACGAAAAGGATCCCCAGGCCATGGCGCTGGGCTATGCAGCCGACAGCAGCAAGGTCGATGCCAAGAAGTTTCCGAAGCACGCGGCCACGCAGCTGTGCTCGAACTGCACGCTCTACACCGGCAAGGCGGGCGACGCTGCTGGCCCGTGTGGCATCTTCCCGGGCAAGCAGGTGGCAGCCAAGGGCTGGTGCAGCGCCTACGTCAAGAAGGGCTGATTCCCGCGCGGTCGTGGCGCCAGCGCCGCCAGAGGTCGGCGCTGTGCACCAGACCGGACAACACCACGCACAGCGCTGGCCAGTACCAAGCGGTCTGGGCAAGCGTGGTTTTCAGCGCCAGCATCAGCAGCAGCCCCGCCACCAGGTTCAAGGCCCAGCCCCGCCACCAGGTTCAAGGCCCAGGCGTGCAGCGGTAGGCCCCGCCGGGTGAAGGCATGCAGCCCGCCCAGCACCAGCAATTCCAGAACGGTAATGGCCACCGCCAGGTCCAGCCAGAGTCCGCTGTCCCAGAGGGTCTGGACGGTTTTCAAGGTGGGCTGACCGGCGCGCTTGATCCGCTCATACCCGTGCCAGGCCCAGCAGGTGGCCCAGGTCCTTGAAGAAGATGCGCACATGCGCCATCGGCTTCTTGCGGGTGAGCTGCTTGTTCATGTAGGACTCGAACGTGAGCTGTTGCACGTCGCGGTCTTCGCAGATCTTCACGAAGCGTTCCCGGCGCTTCTCG
>JALORL010000160.1 GCA_025458915.1 Hydrogenophaga sp. | reverse complement strand
GCCGGCGTGGATCAGCATCCGGGTGGAAATGCCTTCGTCGAGCCCGTGGCCCTTGAGGTTGCGCGCGCGCTCGGCAATGCCCACCAGCTTGTGCGCCACCTCGGCGCCCACACCGGTCTCATGCGCCACGATTTCGGCCTCCACCGCGGCTTGCGGGTACTGGAAGTCCAGCGCGCCAAAGCGCTGTTTGGTGGACGGCTTGAGGTCCTTGAGCAGGCTCTGGTAGCCGGGGTTGTAGGAAATGACGATCTGGAAGTCCGGGTGCGCGCGCAGCAGCTCGCCCTTTTTCTCCAGCGGCAGCACGCGGCGGCTGTCGGTGAGCGGATGGATCACCACGGTCGTGTCCTGCCGCGCTTCCACCACTTCGTCGAGGTAGCAGATGGCGCCGTGCCGCGCGGCCAGGGTCAGCGGTCCGTCCTGCCAGCGGGTGCCGCTGGCGTCCAGCAGGAAGCGGCCCACCAGGTCGGAAGCGGTCATGTCCTCGTTGCACGCGACGGTGACCAAGGGCCGCTCCAGCTTCCAGGCCATGTACTCCACGAACCGCGTCTTGCCACAACCGGTGGGGCCCTTGAGCATGACGGGCATGCGCACCGAATACGCGGCCTCGAACAGCGGCACCTCGTCGGCCACCGGGCGGTAGTAGGGCTGCTGCGGGACGCGGTGGGCGTCCAGGGTTTGGCTCATGCATGTCTCCACTGTCTTGCTTCGTTGTCCTGCACCGCGTGGCACGGGGTGCCTGACTCCGTTCTTGTCCTCCGCCGGCCTTCGGTCGGCTTCGCCGGCCAGAGCTGCCGTCCCCCCTCCCAGCACCGCAGGCGCGCCAGAGAGGGGGAAGCCGCGCCAGCGGCGCAGGGGGGAGTCACACCGTCCGGCCGCGGTAAATGACCATTGAAGCGCCCTGCGACTGCGTGAAGTTGTTATAGCCAATGAGCCGCACATGGTTGTCCGGATTGGCCTGGTGGCAGGCCTCGCATTCGGCGAGCACGCGGTCCACGTCGGTCTCGCCGAACAGGGGCAGCTTCCACATGTACCAGTAGCTGTTCATGAGGTAGGCGGGCTCGATGTGCTCGACGGCCGGATTCCACCCCTTGCCCACGATGTAGGCCACCTGGCGGCGGATCTCGTCCGCCGTCATGGCGGGCAGATAGGAGAAGGTCTCGAACTTGCGGCTGGCCGGGTCCGAGAGGCGGCTGTGGTAATCCTGCAGGGTCATGGCGTGTGTCCCGGGAATGGGGGTTGAAGGGCTTCAGCGGTGCGCAACATCGAGCTTGTCCACGGTGTCGAACTCGAACTTGATCTCCTTCCAGGTTTCCATGGCGATGCGCAGTTCCGGCGAATGCCCGGCGGCTTCGGTCAGCACCGCCTTGCCTTCCTTCTCCACCGCCACGCCCTCGTTGCGCGCCTTCACGCAGGCCTCCAGCGCCACCCGGTTGGCTGCGGCGCCGGCGGCATTGCCCCAGGGGTGGCCCAGGGTTCCGCCCCCGAACTGCAGCACCGAGTCGTCGCCAAAAATGTTCACCAGCGCCGGCATGTGCCACACGTGGATGCCGCCCGAGGCCACCGGCATCACGCCGGGCATGGAGCCGAAGTCCTGGTCGAAAAAGATGCCGCGCGAACGGTCCTCCTTGATGAAGCGGTCGCGCATGATGTCGATCCAGCCCAGGGTGGACGCGCGGTCGCCTTCGAGCTTGCCCACCACCGTGCCCGAGTGCAGGTGGTCGCCGCCCGAAAGGCGCAGGATCTTGGTCAGCACGCGGAAGTGAATGCCGTGGTGCGGGTTGCGGTCCAGCACGGCGTGCATGGCGCGGTGGATGTGCAGCAGCATGCCGTTGTCGCGGCACCAGTTCGCCAGCCCGGTGTTGGCACACAGGCCGCCCGTGAGGTAGTCGTGCATGATGATCGGCGCGCCAAGCTCCTTCGCGTATTCGGCGCGCTTGTACATCTCTTCCGGCGTGGGCGCGGTCACGTTCAGGTAGTGGCCTTTGCGCTCGCCGGTTTCGCGCTGGGCCTTGTCGATGGCCTCCATCACGAAATCGAAGCGCTGGCGCCAGCGCATGAACGGCTGGCTGTTGACGTTCTCGTCGTCCTTGGTGAAGTCCAGGCCACCGCGCAGGCATTCGTACACCGCGCGGCCATAGTTCTTGCCCGACAGGCCGAGCTTGGGCTTGATGGTGCAGCCCAGCAATGGCCGGCCATACTTGTTCATGATGTCGCGCTCCACCTGAATGCCGTGCGGCGGACCGCCGCAGGTCTTCACGTAGGCAATGGGGAAGCGCACGTCTTCCAGGCGCAGCGCGCGCAGCGCCTTGAAGCCGAACACATTGCCCACCAGCGAGGTCATCACGTTGACCACCGACCCCTCTTCAAACAGGTCGATGGGGTAGGCCACGAAGGCATAGAAGCAGCTGTCATCGCCCGGTACATCCTCGATCCGGTAGGCGCGGCCCTTGTAGTGGTCGAGGTCGGTCAGCAGGTCGGTCCACACCGTGGTCCAGGTTCCGGTGGACGATTCAGCCGCCACGGCAGCAGCCAGTTCCTCGCGCTCCACACCCGGCTGCGGCGTGATCTTGAACACCGCCAGGATGTCGGTGTCTCCCACCTTGTAGTGCGGCTCCCAGTAGTTGCTGCGGTACTCCTTCACGCCTGCGCTGTAGGTCTTGGTGGCCATGCGGTCTGCTCCTGTGGTGGGGTGGGCTCCGCGGTGCTGCGTCTTCACGGCGCGCGTTGTTGTACCCAACGGAACCCCATTGTTTGCCGCATGGGTGATTGATGAAAGTAAAGTGTTCTGACGATAATCATTTATCCAAGTAAATGTTACGGAGAATGTCATGCAGCTTCGCCACGCCACGTTGCATCAGCTGCGCATCTTCCTGGCCGTGGCGCGCCACAACAGTTTTGCCCGTGCAGCGGAGGCACTGCACCTGTCGCCGCCCACGCTGTCGCTGCAGGTGAAGCAGCTGTCGGAAAGCGTGGGACAGCCGCTGTTCGAACAGCTGGGCAAGAAGATCTACCTCACCGCCGCCGGGCGCACCCTGGCTGCGGCGTGCGAGGACATCGAATCCCGCATGGAGCAACTGTCGCAGGACCTCTCAGCGCTGCAGGGCGTGGAGCGCGGCAGCCTCAGGCTTGCCATCCTCACCACGGTGAAGTACACCGTGCCCAAGCTGCTGGGCGGGTTCTGCGCGGCCCACCCGGGCATCGATGTGGCCATGGTGGTGGGCAACCGCGAAAAGCTGCTGCAGCGCCTGGCTGCAAACGAAGACGACCTGACCATCATGGGCCAGCCTCCCGAGTCCATGGACGTGGTGTGCGAGCCCTTTGCCGACAACCCGCTGGTGCTGGTGGCACCGCCCGACCATCCGCTGGCGGGCAAGCGGCGCATACCGCCCAGCCGGCTGCGCCATGAAGCGTTCATCCTGCGCGAACCGGGCTCCGGCACGCGCCTGACCACCGAGAACTTTTTTTCCGAGCAAGGCTTGCCGCTGCGCCCGCGTCTGGAAGTGGGCAGCAACGAAGCCATCAAGCAGACCGTGGCCGGCGGCCTGGGCCTGGCCGTGCTCTCGGCCACCACCGTGGTGGCCGAACTGGCATTGGGCCAACTCGTCACGCTGGACGTGAAAGGCTTTCCCCTCATGCGCCACTGGTACGTGGTGTACCCGCGTGGCAAGCGCCTCTCGGCCGCCACACTGGCGTTCAAGCAGTGGCTGTACGACCACCGGCCAGCGACCGACCCACCGCAAAGGCAGACACGCGGGGCATCCGTGCCGCCCACACAACGCCACCGTGGCGGCTGACCATAATTCAGCCCATGGCAACCTATCTGATCGGCGATGTGCAGGGATGCGATGGCGCCCTGGCCAAGCTCCTGGACATCCTCGGCTTTTCACCCAGCCGCGACACGCTGTACCTCCTGGGCGACCTGGTGAACCGCGGGCCTGCATCGCTGGCCGTGCTGCGCCGCCTCATGGCGCTGGATGGCGCAGCCCACTGCCTGCTGGGCAACCACGACCTGCACCTGCTGGCCACCGCCGCAGGGGTGCGCAAACCGCACCGCAACGACACGCTGGACGGCATCCTGCAAGCCCCCGACCGCCCCGCCCTGATGGACTGGCTGCGTGCGCGCCCCATGGCGCTGCACGCCCACGGTTGGCTGATGGTGCACGCCGGCGTTCTGCCGCAGTGGAGCCTGGAACAGACGCTCGCCCTGGCGCAGGAGCTGGAAGCCGCGTTGCGCGCACCCGGATGGACCGACTTTCTGCAACACATGTACGGCAACCTTCTGCTCGGCCGATGGCGACATGGAGTTCGACACCAAAGAAGGCGCCGGCGGCGCACCTCCGGGCTTCATGCCCTGGTTCGACGTGCCCGGCCGCCGCACCGCAGCCGTTGCCGTGGCCTTCGGTCACTGGTCGACCCTGGGCAGGGTGCAGCGCGACAGGCTGCTGCCGCTGGACACCGGTTGTGTGTGGGGGGGCTGCCTCAGTGCAGCGCGGCTCGGGCCACCGGGCACGGTGGCGGAAACCATTTCCGTGGCCTGCGAGCAGGCCCGCAAGCCAGGAAAAGCGTAAGGCTTCAGCGTTCCGAAGGCTCTGCTTCGGTCTGGGCCTCGACCGCCGGCGCTTCGGTGCGCTTGAACAGCGCAGCCACCTTCTTGCGGCTCTTGATGTTGGGCGAGAGCCGGCTGGTCGGGCGCTGGGTCCCCGGTTCCCACGAAGGCTGGACATCGGGCGCCAGGCTGGGTTCGTACGGCTTGTCGAACAGCGGATCGGCCGGTGCCCGAGCCGGGCGCGGGGAGCGGAACGAAGCCGACTCGCTCCGCAATGGCCGGGATTCCCGGGCCTCACGGACTTCACGGGCCTCCCGCGCCGGGCGCTCGTCGCCGTCGCCCTGCTGCCAGGCGCGCTGGCCGTCGTTGAAGCGGCCCGCCGGCCGGCGGTCGGCTTCCAGTTCGAGCGCTTCGAGTTCCAGCTTCTTGCCCAGCAGCTTTTCCAGGTCGCCCATGAGGCGCGCGTCGCGCCCGCTCACGAACGACACCGCCAGACCGGAAGCTCCGGCCCGGCCGGTGCGCCCGATGCGGTGCACATAGTCTTCTGCGTTGAACGGAATGTCGAAGTTGAACACCGCCGGCACGTCCTTGATGTCCAGGCCGCGTGCGGCCACATCGGTGCACACCAGCAGGTCGACCGCGCCGGTCTTGAAAGCGTCCAGCGCCTTCAGACGTTCGTCCTGGCTCTTGTCGCCGTGCAGCGCGGTGGTGTTCAGGCCTTCACGCTCCAGCGAGCGCGCCAGCCGCGCGCAACCCAGCTTGCTGTTGACGAACACGAAGGCCTGCTTGATGCCGCGCTCGCGCAGGATCTGCTTGAGCACCGGGCGTTTGTCGTCGTCGTCCACCCGGTAGAAGTGCTGTTCCACCGTGGACGCGGTGGCGTTGGAGCGGGCCACTTCGATGGTGACCGGGTCCTTCAGGTAGCTGTTGGCCAGCCGCTTGATCTCGGGCGAGAAGGTGGCGGAGAACAGCAGCGTGGTGCGCTGCTTGGGCAGATACGACAGGATGCGCTGCAGGTCGGGCAGGAAGCCGATGTCGAGCATGCGGTCGGCTTCGTCCAGCACCACGTACTCCACCTGGTTGAGCACGCAGTTCTTGGCCTCGATGTGATCCAGCAGTCGGCCCGGTGTGGCCACCAGCACTTCCACGCCCTTCTTCAGCTCGGCGGTCTGCGGTTTCATGTCCATGCCACCGAACACCACCGTGCTGCGCAGGTGGGTGTACTTGGCGTAGAGCTTCACCTGCTCGGCCACCTGGTCGGCCAGTTCGCGCGTGGGCAGCAGCACCAGCGCCCGCACCGGATGCCGTGCGGGTGAGGTGGAAGCGTTTTCGTGCTTCATCATGCGCTGCAGCAGCGGCAGCGTGAAGGCAGCGGTTTTGCCGGTGCCCGTCTGGGCGGCGCCCATCACGTCGCGGCCCTGCAACACCACCGGAATCGCCTGCGCCTGGATTGGCGTCATGCTCTCGTAGCCCATTTCGGCCACGGCCCGCTCAATGGCGGGCGAAAGGGAAAGTTCGGAGAAAGATTGGGTCATTGGCGTCAAAGTTAGCCCTGCATTGTCTCACTTTGACGACTTTTCCCACAAAAACTCCCCTTCGGCGTCAAAGATCCCTTGTTTTGAAGGTGTCGCAGGCCTGCACGTTGCCCGTCTGCAGCCCGGTATTGAACCAGCGCTGGCGCTGGGCGCTGGTGCCGTGGGTGAAGCTGTCGGGCACCACCTGGCCCTGGCTCTTGCGCTGCAAAGCGTCGTCGCCGATGGCGGCGGCTGCGTTCAGAGCCTCTTCCACGTCGCCCGGCTCCAGAATGGCCTGGCTCTTGTGGTTGTGGTGCGCCCAGATGCCGGCAAAGCAGTCGGCCTGCAGCTCCAGCCGCACGCTCAGGGCGTTGTATTCGCGCTGGCTGACCCGGCCGCGCATCTGGTCCATCTGGCCGGTGATGCCCAGCAGGTTCTGCACATGGTGACCCACTTCGTGGGCGATGACGTAGGCCTGGGCAAAGTCGCCGGGAGCGCCGAGCTGGCGGCGCAGTGTGTCGTAAAAGCTCAGGTCGATGTAGACCTTCTCGTCGCCCGGGCAATAGAACGGCCCCATGGCCGACTGCCCGGTGCCACAGGCCGTGGGCGTGGCACCGCGGAACAGCACCAGCCGCGGCTTGCGGTATTCCTGCCCCGCCTGCTGAAAGATCTGCCCCCAGGCGTCCTCGGTGCCACCCAGGACCGCTGCGACGAAGCGGCCCATCTCGTCGCTGGGCGCCTCGGCCGGCGCGCTCTGGGTCTGCGTCTGGGCCGGGGGCAGAAGTTCACCACCCCCGCTCAGTGCACCCAGAATGGTGATGGGATTGATGCCGAAGATCCAGCCCGCCACCAGCGCCACCACGATGGTGCCCAGGCCGATGTTGCGGCCACCGCCCCGGCGCCCGCCACCGCCCCCGAACATGCCACCGCGACCCGGTTGCGAGCGGCGGTCTTCCACCTGGTCGGAGGGCCGGTTCTTTTCCCACTTCATGGTCTGGTTCCTCGGGTTGGATGCCAGGGCCGGTTCACGCTGGGCTTCCTGATGCGGATGGGTGGCACACCGGGCCCACCCAGGCTGCTCAGGTCTTGGGCAGCGTGACGCCCACCTGGCCCTGGTACTTGCCGCCGCGGTCGCGGTAGCTGGTTTCGCAGACCTCGTCGCTCTCGAAGAACAGCACCTGGGCGCAGCCCTCACCGGCGTAGATCTTGGCCGGCAGCGGCGTGGTGTTGCTGAATTCCAGCGTCACGTAGCCTTCCCACTCGGGCTCGAACGGGGTCACGTTGACGATGATGCCGCAGCGCGCGTAGGTGCTTTTGCCCAGGCAGATGGTGAGCACGTTGCGCGGGATGCGGAAGTACTCCACCGTGCGCGCCAGCGCAAAGCTGTTCGGCGGAATGATGCAGTAGTCGCCGTGAAAGTCCACGAAGCTCTTTTCGTCGAAGTTCTTCGGGTCCACCACGGTGCTGTGAATGTTGGTGAACACCTTGAACTCGGGGGCGCAGCGGATGTCATAGCCGTAGCTGGACGTGCCGTAGCTGATGACGCGCTTGCCATCGACCTCGCGCACCTGGCCGGGCTCGAAGGGGTCGATCAGGCCGTGCTGCTCGGCCATGCGCCGGATCCATTTGTCGCTTTTGATGCTCATGGGGCGCGATTGTAGGGACCAAAGGCCTCTGCCGGCGCGCTGGCGAAGGACCGCGCGAACAACGTCCTCCAGGACCACTGCCACCAAAGACCCCGCCAGGGATTCGTGTATTTTCAGTAATTCCTGAAAATTCAGATCTTCTTGATTACAGTCCGCGCATGGCACTGCACGACCACCTCCCTCCCCTGAACCGCGAGTTCGTGTCCCACTTCGGCGAAATGGGCAGCCGCTGGGGCATCAACCGCACCGTAGGACAGATCTACGCGCTGCTGTTCATTTCCTCGCGCGCCCTCAACGCCGACGAAATCGCGGAAACGCTGGAGTTTTCGCGCTCCAACGTCAGCATGGGTCTGAAGGAGCTGCAGGCCTGGCGGCTGGTGCGCCTGCGCCACCAGCCCGGCGACCGGCGCGAATACTTCGAGTCGCCGGCCGACGTGTGGGAGATTTTCCGCGTGCTGGCCGAAGAGCGCCGCCGCCGCGAGGTGGAGCCCACGCTGTCCATGCTGCGCACCGCCCTGCTGGAGAAACCCAACAGCGACGCCGAACGGCACGCGCAGGAGCGCATGCGGGAAATGCACGACCTCATCGACCGGCTCATGACCTGGTTCGACGATGTGCAGAAACTGGCGCCCGAGACCGCCATGCAGCTCATGGGCATGGGCACCAAGGTCACGCGCGTGCTGGAGTTCAAGGACCGCCTCACCGGAAGGTCGCCGCGCCGCACCGATCACCCACCCGAACCTCCGGTAGACGCAGCAGCCTGATTTCCCGACGTTTTTTCTTCAACGTTTTCCGGACCCCTGTCATGGACGCCCTCATCCTGTCGCGCATCCAGTTCGCGGCCAACATCAGCTTCCACATCCTGTTCCCGACCATCACGATTGCGCTGTGCTGGTTCCTGCTGTTCTTCCGGCTGCGCTTCGTGCAGACGCGCGACCCGGCCTGGGAAGAGGCTTATTACTTCTGGACCAAGGTGTTCGCGCTCACCTTCGCGCTGGGGGTGGTGTCGGGCATCGTCATGAGCTTCCAGTTCGGCACCAACTGGCCGGGCTTCATGGAGAAGACCGGCAACATCTCGGGACCGCTGCTGGGCTATGAGGTGCTCACCGCGTTCTTCCTGGAAGCCAGCTTCCTCGGCATCATGCTGTTCGGCCGCGGTCGGGTCAGCGAACGCATGCACCTGATTGCCACTTCGCTCGTGGCCATCGGCACCACGATGTCGGCGTTCTGGATCCTGAGCCTGAACTCCTGGATGCAGACGCCTGCGGGCTTTGAAATCGTCAACGGCGAGTTCATGCCCACCGACTGGATGGCGGTGGTCTTCAATCCGTCGTTCCCGTACCGGCTGGCCCACAAGCTGCTGGCGTCGGCCCTCACAGCCTCGTTCCTGATCGCCGGTCTGTGCGCCTGGCAGCTCATCAAGGGCAGTGCCACGCGCGGCACGCACAAGGCCCTGCGCGCGGCGGTGTTCACTGCGGTGGTGGTCATGCCGGTGCAGTTCCTGGCCGGCGACCTGCACGGCCTGAACACGCTGGAGCACCAGCCCGCCAAGGTGGCGGCCATGGAAGGCATCTGGGAAACCGAGCGCGGTGCGCCGCTCACGCTGTTCGGCATTCCCGACGAAGAAGCCGGCACCACGCACTTCGCGATCAAGATCCCCAAGCTCGCCAGCCTGATCCTCACGCACGATCTGGACGGCGAGGTGAAGGGCATCAACGAATTCGAAGACGCACCGCCTGTGGCACCGGTGTTCTATGCCTTCCGCGTGATGGTGGGCGTCGGCACGTTGATGATGCTGGTGGCCGCCTGGGGTGCCTGGAAACTGTGGCCGCAGCGCCGTGCCGTGCAGACCACGCTGTCCAAGCCATTGTTGTGGACGCTGGCGGGCATGACCTTCTCCGGCTGGGTGGCCACGCTGGCCGGCTGGTACGTGACCGAGATCGGCCGTCAGCCCTTCGTGGTGTACGGTGCACTGCGCACGGCGGACGTGGCCACATCGGTGCCGCCGCCCTTCATCGCCCTCACACTCACGGCCTACCTGATCGTGTACGGCCTGCTGCTGGTGACCTACATCGGCGTGCTGAAGTACATGGCCGAAAACCCGGTGAAGCACGC
>JALORL010000159.1 GCA_025458915.1 Hydrogenophaga sp. | reverse complement strand
ACGAACAGCAGTTCCGGGGAACCGGCGGTCGTCTCGTCGCGCACCCAGCAACTGGCGCTGAGCGGCAGCGGCTG
Source organism: Hydrogenophaga sp. (assembly GCA_025458915.1). Classification (GTDB taxonomy): domain Bacteria; phylum Pseudomonadota; class Gammaproteobacteria; order Burkholderiales; family Burkholderiaceae_C; genus Hydrogenophaga. The sequence continues at coordinate 8,364 of JALORL010000159.1, read as the reverse complement.
GCCACCCCAGCGGTGCAACTGCTCCAGCGCGTCGTGCTGGCCCAGGGGAAACACCAGGGTGGCTTCGGCGGGCGCCACCGGCAACACCTTCAGGCTAAGCTCGGCGATCAGGCACAGCGTGCCCATGGAGCCGGCCAGCACCCGGCTCACGTCATAGCCGGCCACGTTCTTCATGACCTGGCCGCCGAAGGTGAGCAGCTCGCCCTTGCCGTTCACGAAGCGGCAACCCAGCACGAAGTCGCGCACCGAGCCCACGCTGGCCCGCGCCGGCCCGGCCAGCCCGGCCGCCACCATGCCACCCACGGTGCCGCCGGCACCGAAATGGGGTGGCTCGAACGCAAGACACTGGCCTTTTTCGGCCAGTGCAGCCTCCACCTCGGACAGCGGCGTACCCGCGCGCACGGTGATCACCAGCTCGGTCGGTTCGAAGCTGACGATGCCGCGGCAATCGCGTGTGGACAGGATCTCGCCGGTGACCGGCTCGCCATAGAAGGCCTTGGTGTCACCGCCGGTGATGCGCAGCGGGATGCGGTCGGCGGCCGCCGCACGGATGCGGTCGATCAGGGCGGACAGGGATGCTTCTTCCGGGATGCTCATGCCCGCGATGGTAGTCGCGGGCATGATCGGCTGCCTTGAATTTTTTGCACGCAGCGGTGCAATCCGGACCGCTGCGGGCGAATGCTGGCGGCCATCAGCGGGTATGGCCGAGGCACGCGCCCGCGTTCGGCCGGCCCTTGCACTCGCGCTTGAGGCGTTTGGCCCGGGCGGCCGGTGTTTCGTGGGACGGCGCGGGGATGAAGCGCACGCTGCGCGGCACCGCAGCCTTCTCGACCGCGCCACCGGAGCGCTGCTGGGCGGTGGTGCCCTGGGCATGGCAGGTCAGCGGTGGCAGCGCGCATGCCAATGCGAGCAGCACGACGACGCCGAGGGGTGCAGCGGCGGGGTGTGGGTGGGCGTGCGGGTGCGTCATGGTGTCCTCCTGAATGTTGTGATGGCGCGCCCCATGGTAGGCCGCTGCTGCACGTTTCAGGTCCACCGCCACCGGCAAACATCCCCAGAACCAGACACAAAAAAAGCCCGCGTGCCGGAGGCAACGCGGGCTCAAACTCACAGGAGAAGCTCCAAGGCCAGGGAGACCGGCCTCAGGGGCCGCCTCCCGAAAACCCCGTTCAACGGTTGTAGGCGGTCTCGCCGTGCGAGGTGATGTCCAGACCTTCGCGCTCGGCTTCTTCGGTGACGCGCAGGCCGACCAGCATGTCCACGATCTTGTAGGCGATGAAGGCCACCACGGCGGACCACACCATGGTGATCACGACACCTTCGGCCTGGACGATGGTCTGGCTGGCGATCGAATAGTCGTCGCCCTTGATGCCACCCAGCGAAGCGGCGGAGAACACGCCGGTCAGCAGTGCGCCCACAATGCCGCCCACGCCGTGGATGCCAAACACGTCGAGCGAGTCGTCGGCGCCCAGCATCTTCTTCAGGCCGTTGACGCCCCACAGACAGATGAAGCCGGAGATCAGGCCGATGACGATGCCGCCCATGGGGCCCACCGAACCGCAGGCCGGGGTGATGGCCACCAGGCCGGCCACCGCGCCGGACGCAGCGCCCAGCATGGAGGCCTTGCCCTTGCTCAGCGCTTCGCCGATGCACCAGGCCAGCACGGCAGCACCGGTGGCCAGCAGGGTGTTGATGAACGCCAGGCCGGCACCGCCGTTGGCTTCCAGGTTGGAGCCGGCGTTGAAACCGAACCAGCCCACCCACAGCATGGAGGCACCGACCATGGTCAACGTCAGGCTGTGCGGCGCCATAGATTCCTTGCCGTAGCCGATGCGCTTGCCGAGCATGTAGGCACCCACCAGGCCAGCCATGGCGGCGTTGATGTGCACCACGGTGCCGCCGGCGAAGTCCAGCGCGCCCTTGTCGAACAGATAGCCGCCCGAGCCCCACACCATGTGGGCGATCGGCAGGTAGCTGAAGGTGAACCAGATGGCACAGAACAGCAGCACGGCACTGAACTTCATGCGCTCTGCGAACGAGCCCACGATCAGGGCGCAGGTGATGCCGGCGAAGGTGGCCTGGAAGGCCACGAAGATGAACTCGGGAATCACCACGCCGGCCGTGAAGGTCGCGGCCATGGAGTCGGAGGTGATGCCCATCAGGAACGCCTTGTCGAGGTTCGCGATGATCAGGCCCTCCCCGCCGAAGGCCAGGCTGTAGCCATACACGGCCCACAGCACGACGATCAGCGAGAACACGACCATGACCTGCATCAGCACCGACAGCATGTTCTTGCTGCGCACCAGGCCGCCATAGAAGAGTGCCAGACCCGGCACCACCATGAGGACCACCAGGATGGTGGCCACCATCATCCAGGCCACGTCGCCCTTGTCCATGGTTTCCTTGACCGCTTCGGCGGGTGCAGCTTCGGCAGCGGCAGGCGGTGACGGCAGGCGCCTCAGCCGGCGCGGCGGTTTGTGCGATGGCATGACCGCCACCAAAAGCCAGGCCCAAACCCAGCATCAGGGATGCGATGAAGTTTTTCATTTGCGTGTGCTTTCTTGTTCGGGGAAGGCGATCAGAGCGCTTCGTTGCCTGTTTCGCCGGTGCGGATGCGCACCACCTGTTCGAGGTCGGTGACAAAAATCTTGCCGTCGCCGATCTTGCCGGTGCGGGCAGCGCCCTCGATGGCTTCGATGACACGGTCCACGAGGTCGTCGGCCACGGCCGCTTCGATCTTGACCTTGGGCAGGAAGTCGACCACGTACTCGGCGCCGCGGTACAGCTCGGTGTGGCCCTTCTGGCGACCGAACCCCTTGACCTCGGTCACGGTGATGCCCTGCACGCCCATGCCGGAGAGCGCTTCGCGCACTTCGTCCAGCTTGAACGGTTTGATGATGGCGGAAACCATTTTCACGACGTACTCTCCTTGTGGGTGGTGTGAGGTACAACCCCCAAGCAGGTTCTGTGCCAAAACGTTGCAGCCGCCCATGCGCCGCCCGCACGCCCCATGCACCCTCGCCGGGTGCACCGCCCGGCAATCCCGGTGCGCCCTACCCCATTTGGGGGCGGAAGCCCGCGCCGTCTGTGCCATGATTTCGGGCTTGGCGCGCACGCGGTCTGTCACACCAAAACCGTGCGCCCCAGGTCAGTGCATTGGAAGTTCAGGTGCATGAAGCGCCCCAAGCGGCGCATATCGCACCAAATCAGGGAGAAACCATGGGTTTGTCGCGCGTGCACAGCCGTGCACTGCTGGGGCTGGACGCGCGTCCGGTGTGCGTGGAGGTCGATCTGGCCAATGGCCTGCCCAGCTTCACGCTGGTGGGGCTGGTCGACACCGAGGTCCGGGAAGCCCGCGAACGCGTGCGCTCGGCCATTGCCAACAGCGGGCTCGAATTCCCCAGCAACAAGCGCATCACGGTGAATCTGGCGCCAGCCGACCTGCCCAAGGACTCCGGCCGCTACGATCTGCCGATTGCGCTGGGCATCCTGGCCGCCAGCGGCCAGATCGCGCCGGAGCGCCTGGCCGGCTGGGAATTTGCCGGCGAACTGTCGCTGGGCGGTGAACTGCGGCCGGTGCGCGGCGCGCTGGCCATGAGCCTGGCGCTGCACCGCGGCAGCACCGGAGCCACCGATGCGGCCCGGCTGGTGCTGCCGCCCGGCAGCGCCGAGGAAGCGGCGCTGGTGTCGGACGCCCGCGTGTACCGGGCCCGCCACCTGCTGGACGTGGTGGGCCGATTTTTGCCCGAGCCCAAGCCAGTCGGTGACGACACCGGTGCCGGGAGCCGGGCGACGGCCGACCCCGACCTGGACACCGGGGGCTGGCAGCGCCTGGCCCCGGCCGGTGTCGCCCACACGCCGCAGTACCCCGACCTCGCCGACGTGAAAGGCCAGGCCGCAGCCAAGCGGGCGCTGGAGATTGCTGCGGCCGGCGGCCACAGCCTGCTCATGCTGGGCCCGCCAGGGTCGGGCAAGTCCATGCTGGCGCAGCGTTTTGCGGGCCTGCTGCCGCCCATGAGCACGCTGGAGGCACTGGAGTCGGCGGCAGTCGCCTCGTTGTCCGGGCGCTTCGCCCTGGAGCGCTGGGCCCAGCGGCCCACCTGTGCGCCGCACCACAGCGCGAGCGCGGTGGCGCTGGTGGGCGGGGGCTCACCGCCACGGCCAGGGGAAATCTCCCTGGCCCACCACGGCGTGCTGTTTCTGGACGAACTGCCCGAGTTCCCCCGCGCCGCCCTGGAAGCCCTGCGCGAGCCGCTGGAAACCGGGCACATCCGCATTTCCCGCGCGGCGATGCAGAGCGAGTTCCCGGCCCGCTTCCAGCTCATTGCCGCCATGAACCCCTGCCCCTGCGGGTTTCTGGGCCACCCCACCAAGACCTGCCGCGACACGCCCGACCAGATCGCCCGTTACCAGGGCAAGCTGAGCGGCCCGCTGCTCGACCGCATTGACCTGCACGTGGAAGTGCCTGCCCTGCCGCCCGAAGACCTGCTGCAAGGCCGCGCCGGCGAACCCACCGCCGCCGTGCGCGAGCGCGTGCAGGCTGCCCGCCACCGCGCCGAACAGCGCCAGGGCCATGCCAACCAGGGCCTGGCCGGGCAGCAGCTGGACGAACATGCCCGGGCCGATGCCACCGCCCTGAAGTTCCTGCACACCGCCGCCGCCCGACTGGGCTGGAGCGCACGCAGCACCCACCGCGCCCTGCGCGTGGCCCGCACGATTGCCGACCTGGCGGGCCAAGACACGGTCCAGACCTCCCACGTGGCGGAGGCAGTGCAATACAGGCGCGGGTTGGGGAAGTGACTCCCCCTGCGCCGCTGCGCGGCGCCTCCTGGCCCAGGCGTTTCCATCCGGAAACAACTTTTGCGGAACCTTTGCCGAGTTCTCCGGAAGACAGGCGCCGCGACCGGCCCCATTCGGGCACCATCGGCAGCGCGGGCTGACGGGGTGGTGCGGAACCACACCGTGGTTAGTATTCGCTTTCATCCAACCCAGGGAAACATCCATGACACCCTTGAAGCTGACTTCCATCCTGGCCGTGCTGGCCATGGCAACCAGTGCCACAAGCGTCATCAGCGCCACCGGGGCACAGACGCCCGACCAGCGGGCGCTGGCACTGGCCTTGTCGCTGGCCGATGAGGCGGCCAGCCAGAAACCGAAATCGGCCTCGGTGACCACCAGCGGACAGACTGCGCCAGCGGCGCTGACCGCGCGCGTGACCAACGCCACCGGGAGCAAAAAATGAAGCCTCTGCACAACCCGGGCCATCGCCGCATGCTGACCTGGCTGGCCGTTCCGGCGCTGGCAGCCACCCTGGTGGCCTGCGGCGGCTCAGACGGTGACGAAGGCCCGATCCCGCTGTACGCGGGCACCTACTTCGTGGTGCTGAACAAGACCGTGGACAACTGCGGCACCGGCGTGGCCAACCGGCTGGAGGTTCTGCAAACCGTGAGCCAGTCGGGTCGCAGCGTCACACTGACCACCGGCGATGCGGTGCTGCAGGGGCAGGTGGACCCGGACGACCTGGGCATTTCGACCGCCTCGCAGGTGGTGGACAACGGCGTGCTGGTCACCACCACCATGGTCTACCGCGCTTCCAACCAGCCAGGGCTGTTCGGCGCGGGTTTCTCGGTGGTGGCCGACGCTGGCAACGTGCGCTGCACTGCCGCCTACAGCGGGCAGGCGCAACTGCAATAAGCCCGCGCTACGGGCCGACCCGCCTCAGAACATGGGCTGGCGGCGGTTCGCGGCTTCCACCTCGCGGAAGCGCACGCACACCGGGTCGTTCGTGAAACCCGGGTTGCGGCATTCGCGGGTGCGGCAGACTTCGCGGGCAATGAAGTTGCCGCTGTCGGCACACACCAGGTCCACCGTGCGCACAGGCTCTGGTGGAGCAACGGGTCGGGCGGCGGCCAGGGCCTGCTGCTGCCGGGCCGCTTCCTCTGCGCGCTGGCGCTCCAGCTCGGCCTGTCGGGCCTGCTCCTGGGCCTGGCGCTGACGCTCGGCGGCGGCGCGCTCCCGCGCCTCCTTCTGCTGGCGCTCCACCTGCCGGCGTTTGCGGTCGGCCTCTGTCACGCCGGCCGCCTGCTTCTTGATGCGATCGGCCTGTTCGGCTGCGGCAGCGGCAGCGGTCAAGGGATCGGACGGGGCTGGCGCGGCAGGGGCTGCGGCGTCCAGCGGGGCCTGCGGTGGTGGTGTGGTGTTCAGGTTCACGCCCAGGGCCAGCGGGCGGTCGCTGTCGACCGTGGCCGCGACCTGGGGGGCACTGCGGGTGGTGTGGGCGCCCAGCCACCACGCGGCGGCAGCGGTGGCCACCAGCGCAGCGCCCACGGCCAGCCACATCGGCGTACGCGTCCTGCTGGTGGCTACCGGCTGGGCGACCGCCTTGACCGCGGGCGACATGTCGGGCACCAGAGATGCGCCGCAGCTCTTGCACGACGTGGCCACCAGCGGGTTGCGGGTTTTGCAGGCCGGGCATTCCTGGGTCGGGCCCTTGGTTTCAGGCGCGGCAGCAGCAGCAGCAGGAGCCTTGGCTGCCATCTGCGTGCCGGCCAGCGCCACCATGGACGTGGCACAGCCGCGACAGAACATCGCGTTGTCCCTGTTTTCCGTACCGCATGCGATGCACACCGCCATGAATCACCCGTTTGCTGACCAGCCGAGCCCGGGTTCTAGCACGGCCACCCGGAGGCGGCGACGCCGATTCAGCGGGCGGCTTCAGCGGTGGGACGGACGGCGGGACGGGCAGCGCGGAAGCGCCTGGCCTGAGTACTAAAGGATTGGCACGACAGACGCCGTTCTCACAGGTTCGGCCCAAGCCAGCGCTTGAGTTCGGCCACCGCCACGCCGCTGCGATCGGCGAGGTCGCTGAGCTGGTCTTCGCCGATCTTGCCGACGTTGAAGTAGGTGCTCTGCGGGTGCGCCAGGTAGAAGCCGCTCACGCTGGCCGCCGGCGCCATGGCCAGGCTTTCGGTCAGCGTCATGCCGATGTCGCCGGCCTGCAGCAGCTCGAACATGGCGCGCTTGACGCTGTGGTCCGGGCAGGCCGGGTAGCCCGGTGCCGGGCGGATGCCCTGGTACTTTTCCTGGATGAGTTCTTCGTTGCTGAGCGCCTCGTCGGGCGCGTAGCCCCAGAGGTCGGTGCGCACGCGCTGGTGCAGGCATTCGGCAAAGGCCTCGGCCAGCCGGTCGGCGAGCGACTTGAACAGGATGGCCGAGTAGTCGTCGTGCGCGTCGAGGAACTGCTGCTCCTTCTTCTCCACACCCAGGCCGGCGGTGACGGCGAACAGGCCCACGTAGTCGTCGGCCTCGCCCTTCGGTGCCACGAAGTCGGCGAGGCAGCGGCTGGGTCGCATCGCCCCATCCACTTCTTGTTTCTCGGTCTGCTGGCGCAGGCCGTGCCAGGTGAGCGCCACGGTGCTGCGGCTCTCGTCGGTGTAGAGCGCGATGTCGTCGTCGTTCACCGCATTGGCCGGGTACAGGCCGATCACGCCATTGGCGGAGAGCCAGCGCCCTTCGATGATCTTCTTCAGCATGGCCTGCCCGTCGGCGAACACCTTGGTGGCCTGCTCGCCCACCACCTCGTCGCTGAGGATGGCGGGGTACGGGCCGGCGAGGTCCCAGGTCTGGAAGAACGGACCCCAGTCGATGTACTTCGCCAGTTCGGCGAGGTCGAAGTTCCTGAACACGCGCTTGCCGATGAACTTCGGCTTGGTGGGTTTGAAACCGGCCCAGGCCAATTCCGTTCGGGCTGAGCCTGTGGAAGCCCCTGCGAGCCCTTCGACAGGCTCTGGGCGAACGGTCTTGGTCAGGTCTGGGCGCCATTTGTTGGCGCGGGCCTGGGCCAGCGGCCACAGAGGCACCGAGGTACTGCACGCGGCTGTCGCCGATCAGGCTCTGCGCCACGCTCACGCTGCGCGAGGCGTCGGGCACGTACACCACCGGGCCTTCGTAGTGCGGCGAAATCTTCACCGCCGTGTGCACGCGGCTGGTGGTGGCGCCGCCGATCAGCAACGGAATCTGCTGGTCGCGGAAATGCGGGTCCTTCTGCATTTCGCTGGCCACGTACTGCATTTCCTCCAGGCTGGGTGTGATCAGGCCCGAGAGGCCGACGATGTCCGCGCCCTCCTCCTTGGCCTTGGCCAGGATTTCGTGGCAGGGCACCATCACGCCCATGTTCACCACCTCGAAGTTGTTGCACTGGAGCACCACGGTGACGATGTTCTTGCCGATGTCGTGCACGTCGCCCTTGACGGTGGCAATGACGATCTTGCCTTTGGGTTTCACGTCGCCACCGGCCGCCTGCAGCGCCAGCTTTTCGGCTTCGATGTAGGGCAGCAGGTGGGCCACGGCCTGCTTCATCACGCG
>JALORL010000158.1 GCA_025458915.1 Hydrogenophaga sp. | reverse complement strand
AGCTTCCTGAGCGCCTTGGGCGGCAGCTCTTCCACAAACAGTTCGACGAGCAGGTTCTTCGTTGTCATTCTTGTGTGCTCCCGCTCAGGCGGCTTTCTTGTCAATCTGCGCCACCCACTCGCGCGGCGCCATCGGGAAGCCCAGGCGCTCGCGGCTCTCGTAGTAGCTCTGGGCCACGGCGCGTGCGAGGTTGCGGATGCGGCCGATGTAGGCGGCGCGCTCGGTGACGCTGATGGCGCCACGCGCGTCCAGCAGGTTGAAGCTGTGCGCGCACTTGAGCACCTGTTCATACGCCGGCAGCGCCAGCTGCTGCTCCATCAGATGCTTGGCCTGCTTCTCGTGTGCGTTGAAGGCGGTGAACAGGAAATCGGCGTCGCTGTGTTCGAAGTTGTAGGCGGACTGCTCTTTCTCGTTCTGCAGATAGACGTCGCCGTAGCTGAGTCTGGCACCGCCGGCGCCTTCGGTCCACACCAGGTCGTAGACGTTGTCCACGCCCTGCAGGTACATGGCCAGGCGCTCCAGGCCGTAGGTGATCTCGCCGGTGGCGGGCTTGCAGTCGATGCCGCCGACCTGCTGGAAGTAGGTGAACTGCGTCACTTCCATGCCATTGAGCCAGACCTCCCAGCCCAGGCCCCAGGCGCCGAGCGTCGGGTTTTCCCAGTCGTCTTCGACGAAGCGGATGTCGTTCTTCTTCAGGTCGAAGCCCAGCGCTTCGAGCGAGCCCAGGTACAGCTCCAGGATGTTGGCCGGCGCGGGCTTGAGCACCACCTGATACTGGTAGTAGTGCTGCAGGCGGTTGGGGTTCTCGCCGTAACGGCCGTCCTTGGGGCGGCGGCTGGGCTGCACATAGGCGGCCTTCCAGGGCTCGGGGCCGATGGCGCGCAGGAAAGTGGCGGTGTGGCTGGTGCCGGCGCCGACCTCCATGTCGTAGGGCTGGAGCAGGGCACAGCCCTGCCGGTCCCAGTAGGACTGCAGGGTCAGGATGATTTGCTGGAAGGTCAACATGCGGTCAAGGCCCCGGATCAACCGGGACCAAAGGGTTCAGAGGTGGGGGCAACGCACCGCCAGTGTCGGGCGCATTGGCAAGCGGTCGATTTTACGGGGCTGAACGCCGGCGCCGGGCACGCAGACGCCACAGCAGCATGGCGTTGGCGAGCACGAGACACAGGGCCCAAACCGGTCCCTGGCCCCAGCGCGACGCCCAGCGGGCATACGGCGTCAATCCGCTGCGCCCCTGCACGCTCACTTCCAGCCGGTCGCGGGTCAGGCGCGGCAGCAGCGCCAGCACGCGGCCCTCGGGGTCGATGGCCGCGGTGGCACCGGTGTTGGTCGCGCGCAGCATCGGCCGCCCGAGCTCCATGGCGCGCAGGCGGGAAATGTGCAGATGCTGATCGATCGCCACGGTGTCGCCGAACCAGCCGATGTTGCTCAGGTTGACCAGCACCGTGGGCGCGTTGTCCCCATCGCGGAAGGACGCCGCCAGCTCCTCACCGAACAGGTCTTCGTAGCAGATGTTGGGCGCAATGCGCTGGCCCGCCCACGACCACGGTGGCTGCGGCAGCGGGCCCCGGTTGAAGTCGCCGAGCGGAATGTTCATCAGGTCGGTGAACCAGCGGAACAGCGGCGGAATGAACTCGCCAAAGGGCACGAGGTGGTGCTTGTCGTACCGGTACAGGCCATCATCGGTCCCGCCGCGGGTCTCCCAGCCAGCCGGCAACCGCTCCTGCAGCAGGCCTTGCGTGGCCCGCGCCGCCGCGCTGGGATCGATGCCCCAGACCGAATTGGTGTAGCCGCCGCTGAAGCTGCCCAGCGGCAGCCCCAGCATCACCGCCACACCGCCACGGGTGTCCTGCGCGGACAGCGCCCGCATCATCGGTGTCCAGAAATCGGCGTTGAGCTGCTGGGGCAGCAGCGGAACGGCCGTCTCGGGCGCCACCACCAGTTGAGGAGCGTCCACGCCGCCTTGTTGGGCGCGCTGCAGGGCCTCGGCAATTTGTGCCGGATACCAGGCCAGCGCCTGCGCCATGCCGGTGCCGGGCTCGAACTTTTCATCCTGGGCAATGTTGCCCTGCAACAGCCACACCCGCATCGGCCCCGCATCCGACGTGGCCTGCAGCCCCAGCATCTGCCAGCGCTCCGCGCCCGGGCCCAGGGTCCACAGCAACGCAGCCAGTCCCCCGGCCGCCGCCGTGCCACGCAAGATGCCTGCAGCGGTGGTTGCAGCGCCGGCAGCACCGGAACGCCGGCCGCGCCGCTGCGATGGCCGCGCCACGGGCGGCAGCAATACGGTGCACACCACGGCCCAGGCGGCGCTGAACAACGCTGCCAGCGCAAAAGCCAGCAGGGCTGCCAGGAACCCCATGCCATACACGCCCACCCAGGGAGCCCAGGCCCGCATCGCGTCCACCTGGGCGTAGCCACCGGCGCCCCACGGGAAACCGGTGAACCAGTGGCCGCGCACCAGTTCGGCCAGGGTCCACAGTGCGGCAAACAGCAGACCCTGCGCCACGCGAGACGCCGGCGCGCCCCGGTGCAGCAGCCCGGTGGCCACCGCATACGGCAGGGCCAGCGCGGCCGCCAGCGCCACCACCGCCACGACAGCCAGCCAGGCCGCCAGCCCGCCGTAGATGTGCATCGAAACGAACAGCCACCAGAAGGTGCCCGCCAGCCACACGGTGGCAAACAGCCAGCCCCGCCATACCGCCTGGGCTGTGTTGCGACCGTACACCACCGACAGCACCAGCCCAGCCAGAGAGGCAACCTGCAGCCAGGCGCTGGGCTGTCCAGGCTGCAGGTTCAGCGCCATCAAGGCAGGGCCCGGCCAGGCCAGGGCCGCTGCCTGCACCAGGCCGGCCAGCGCGCACAACAGCCCCCAGAGGAGGCTATGCCATCCAGGCGAAGGCCCGGATGGCCTTCCGCTCAGGGGCGAAAAGCTGGACGGCGGGTGCAACGACCCGAACAGGCTGCGCATGCTGTGGCGGCGCCAGCCTGGTTCAGGCCTCGGCAGCGCGGGGCATGACCTTGAACCATTTCACTGCGCCGCCTTTGGTGTGCAGCACCACGAAGTTGAGCCCTTCAAGGTCGTGCGCTTCACCGCGCTTGGGCATGTGGCCCAGGGTATGGGCAATGAGTCCGCCAATGGTGTCGAACGCGTCGTCGGCCAACTGGAGGCCGAACGATTCGTTGATGCGCTCGATCGGCGTGTCGCCGCTGACGCGCCAGGTGTTGTCGGCCAGCGCAAAGATGTCGCCCTCGTCCTCGGCGACGTCGAACTCGTCTTCGATTTCACCGACGATTTCCTCCAGCACATCTTCGATGGTGATCAGCCCGGCCACGCGGCCAAACTCGTCGATCACGATGGCCAGGTGGTTGCGGTTGCCCCGAAACTGGCGCAACAGGTCATTGAGCCCCTTGGTTTCCGGCACGAAGGTGGCCGGGCGCAACAGGGCCCGCAGGTTCAACTCAGGCGCGCGCTGCAGCTTGAGCAGGTCCTTGGCCAGCAGAATGCCGATGATGTTGTCCCGCTCGCCGTCGTACACCGGAAACCGCGAGTGCGCGGTGGAAATCACGATGCGCAGCAACTCGTCGTACGGCGCATGGATGTCGAGCACGTCCATGCGCGGTGCGGCGACCATCACATCGCCGGCGGTCATGTCCGCGATGCGGATCACCCCCTCGAGCATGACCCGCGATTCGGCATTGATGATGTCGTTGTCCTCGGCTTCCGCGAGGGTCTCGATCAGTTCGTCCTTGGAGTCCGGCCCGGGATGGATGAACTCCGCGAGCTTTTGCAGGAAACCACGTTTGTCGACATGCCGCAGGCTGCGCTGCGGCCCGGGACTGGGGGGGGAATCGGCCACTGAGGGAGAAGGGTGGTTGCGTCGGTTGGCAAGGATAACGCAAGGCCCGCCAGGCATGCAAAGGCCCCGCGCGCAGCGCTGGCCAGCTCAGACTTCGCCGGATGTGGTCTGGCGCCGGTCCTGCAGGCGCGACAGAAGCCCCCAGAACTGACGGGCTTGTGCCTTGAGGTGGTAGTCGGTGAGTGCCACGTGGTGGTCCACCAGCTCCGCCACGCGCGAGTCGAAATCTGCCGGCAGCAGCCGCAGGTGGGCCTCACTTTCAGACCCGTCGCGCTCGATGAGCGCGCCCGCCTTGGCGGCGATGTGCAGCATGGCGGTGTTTTCGCTGAGCGCATGGATGAACAGCATCAGCACGCCCTCGTTGCGCGCGTGCAGCACCGCCCGCTCGAACAGACGGCCGCCAAAACCACGTCCCCGCGCCGCCTTGGACACCGACACGCCGAACTCGGCACAGCTGTTGAACTCCGGGTCCACGGAAAAAGCCAGGTGCGCCATGGCGATGAGATGCAGCTTGCGGTTGAAGACGCCGAACAGTTCGTCGCGCTCGAAGTTCAGGCGATCCACATAGCGCTGCACCTGTTCATCGGTGGCGACATAGCCGAAACGCAGATACCGGTCGCGGTCATCGAGTGCCAGCAAGTGCTCAAGAATCCGTGCCCGGTGGGCCGTGCCCAGGGAACGGATGGGCACCACGGCCGCAACGGCCGACGGGCGGCCGCCGCCTGCAGCCGCGCCAGTCCCGGGACTGGCGGACCGGAACCAGTGGAAAAAATTGACCATGCGGGAGAATTTAAGGGTTTTCCCGCATTCGACAAGGATGCAGGCCTCTAAACCCCCCCCCACACCCGACCAGCGGGCACAGCTCCATCGCCAGAGGCAACTGTGCAGGCGGGGAAGCAAGCCCCTATACCGGCAATGCCGTCGTAGCCTTGATGCGGTCCATCACGAAGCTGGTCTTGCAGTCCTGCACGCTGGGGTGCTGGAGCAGCGTGTCCATCATGAAGCGCGCGTACGCCGCCATGTCGGACACCACCAGGCGCAGCTGGTAGTCCATCTCGCCAGTCAGCGCAGCGCACTCCACCACCTCCGGCCAGGCCATCACGCTGGCCCGGAACACGTCCATGGGATTGCGCTTGCTCGCCTCGGTGTGCTTTTCCAGCCGGACATTCACATACGCGGTCAGACCCAGCCCCACACTTTCGGGCTTTACCAGCGCCACGTAGCGGTCGATCACGCCGGTCTCTTCCAGCCGCTTCACCCGCCGCAACACGGCGCTGGCCGACAGACCCACCTGTTCAGCGATCTGGTCGTACGTCGCCCGGCCATCGGCCTGCAGACTGCGCAAAATATGGCGATCGAGCTTGTCAAGTGCTTGCATGTCTTGTATTTTGCAGGATTGCTGCAATGCCGCCATCATGACCCGCGAAAAACGCCGGAATCGTGACACCCTGCGTCGTTACAGTGCGCAGTTACCCCCTTTCGACGGAGACAGCCATGAATGCCAGCCAGCCGCACCAGACGCTCGCCCGCCCATTGCCAGGCACCGCCACAAGGCCGTGACGCTGTACCGCCAGGGCGAAATCAACTTCATCATCAACGCCGAGCCCGACAGCTTCGCGCAGCGGTTCGCGCGCCTGCACGGTCCCAGTGTGTGCGCCATCGCATTCCGGGTACAGGACGCCAAGGCCGCCTATGAACGCGCCATTTCGCTGGGCGCCTGGGGCTACGCCCAATCCGCCGGCCCGGGCGAACTCAACATCCCGGCCATCAAGGGCATTGGCGACTCCATCATCTACTTCATCGACAAGTGGCGTGGCAAGAACGGCGCACAGACCGGCGACATCGGGAACATCGGCTTCTACGACGTGGACTTCGAACCCTTCGCCGCCGACTCGAGCGCCGAACTCAGTCCGGTGGGGCACGGCCTCACCTACATCGATCACCTCACGCACAACGTGCACCGCGGCCGCATGGACGAGTGGGCCGGTTTCTACGAGCGCCTGTTCAACTTCCGCGAGGTGCGTTACTTCGACATCGAGGGCCAGGCCACCGGCGTCAAGAGCAAGGCCATGACCAGCCCGTGCGGCAAGATCCGCATTCCCATCAACGAAGAAGGCAACGAAAAGGCCGGCCAGATCCAGGAGTACCTGGACCGCTACCGCGGTGAGGGGATCCAGCACATCGCCATGGGGTCCACCAACCTGTACGACACGGTCGACGCGCTGGAGCTCAGCGGCGTGAAGCTGCTCAACACCAGCGACACCTATTACGAGTTGCTGGACAAGCGCATTCCGGGCCACGGGGAAGATGTGGAAGCGCTCAAGCAGCGCAACATTCTGGTGGATGGCCAACCCGGCGAGTTGCTGCTGCAGATCTTCAGCGAGAACCAGCTCGGGCCGATCTTTTTCGAATTCATCCAGCGCAAGGGCAACCAGGGATTCGGTGAAGGCAACTTCAAGGCGCTGTTCGAGACCATGGAGCTCGACCAGATGCGCCGGGGCGTACTGGCACCGGTTGCCGACAAATCCTGATTCAGACCTTGTCTGAACGGGCAAGCGCTTTTACCGACGCCAGGACCGCTGGTTCGAAGGCCAGTGCGACATGGGCGGCACCTGGCAACAGGCGGTTGTCCGCGCCGGGCAGCGTGGCTGTGGATGCCGGAAACACGATGTTGTCGGTGTTCGAGTACCAGCACACGAATCGGGCATAGCGGTCTGCGCACCGGGCGCGCTCGCGCCGTTCCAGGTCGGCGAGCCATTCGCCCTCCGGTCGCATCTGCCGGCCATTGGTTACATGGCTGAAGCGCGCGAGCCAGGTACCCCGATGTGGGGTGCCGATCGTCACCACCTGCGCCACCCGATCCGGATCCGCCTGTCCGGCAAGCCATGCCCGGATCGCCAGCCCCCCCATGCTGTGTCCCACGAGCACCGGCGGCCCGCCGCCCAGCCGTTCGGCGCGACACACGGCGGCTTCGATCACGGGAACATAAGCCTCGATGCTGCCAAACACCGGCTCCAGATTGACTGACACGTAAGGCAGGCCTGACGACCGCAAGGCCGTCATCCAGGGCGTCCACAAGCCCCGGTTGCACACAAAGCCATGCACCAGCACCACGGTGGCCGCGTCACCTGGAACAGGCTCCGCATCGTCGGGGCAGCGCTTCCAACGGAACGGTTGGCGCCACGCAAACACGACCGGCGCCGCCTTCACCTCCTGCCACCAGGCTCCCAGCCACTGCCGGAAGCTGGCTGGCGCGGCCGCATCACCCCGATTGACCCACGCCGCGAGGGCAAACTCCAGTCCCAACACCACAGCATGACCGGAGACGAGCAGGAGCGGCCCGATGAGTGCCCAGCCGGGACGGTCCGGGAGAAACACGGCCAGCCACACGAGGGTTGCACCCAATGCCACGCCCACCAGCCACTGCTGAAGGCGGGCCAGGGCAGACCATTGGCCCGGTCGGAGAGCGCTCTGGTATTCGGTCGGTACGGGCCTGTGGATCGGCATGGCGCGAACTATCGCATGCCGCGCCAGTCTATTTCCGGGCCACCAGTCCTTTCACCTTAGACTGCAAGCGCCATGCACGACCCCACGAACGCTGCAAACACCATTCGCCAGCATCTGGCCCGGGTGGTCGCTCTGCGCAACGAAGCGCACCAGCGCGGCCTGGCAGAAGCGGTTCACCAGGTCAAGCAACTGCAAGGCCTGCGATTCAGAGGGACGTACACCGACTTCCTTTCGCAACCGAGGTTTGCGCCAGCCACCCGGTTCTTTCTGGATGAACTGTACGGTGAACACGATTTTTCGGAACGCGATCGGCAGTTTGCACGCATTGCCGGCGCACTCGAGCGTCTGTTTCCTCCCGCCGTCAGCGCACTGGCAGTCGATCTGACCGAAACCCATGCGCTGACTGAACTTCTGGATCACGAGGTGTCCAGCCACTGGCTTCGGTTGCCCGACAACACGCCACACGCGTTGCGGTACGTGCGGAGCTGGCGTGCCACTGGGCAACACGACGCCCGGCAGCGCCAGTTGATGGTCGTTCAGCACATGGGCAACGAACTGCAGCGCCTGACCCGAAACGCTTCACTGCGCATGGGTCTGCGCATGATGCGGGGCCCGGCCCAGCTGGCCGGCCTGTCGGCCCTGCAGGGTTTTCTGGAGTCGGGTTTCGATGCATTTGCCACCATGCGCGATGCCTCCAGTTTTCTTTCGGCCATCGAGGAACGCGAACAACATTGGATCGAGACGCTGTTTCACGCTCCGGAGGGCGTTGCTGCCCAGGCGCTGGAGGCCGAGTGGGCCTGATGCAAGAACCATGTGCTTTGGGTGACAGCTCTTAGGGCCCGCCCTGTACCGGTGTTCCGGGGGCAACGACAGAATAAGTCGGCTCATCCTTCACCCATGCCACCCTATGAACCGCCCTTGGCTTGACCACTATCCCCCCGGCGTTCCGCACGACATCCAGCCCGATGCTTTTCGCTCCCTGGCAGCCCTGCTGGAGGACGCCTTCAAGCGCCACCCGCAGCGTCCCGCCGCGGTATGCATGGAGCGCTGGATTACTTATCGCGAACTGAATGAGCACAGCGCTGCGCTGGGTGCGTGGCTTCAGGGACAGGGCTTGGTGCATGGTGACCGGGTGGCCGTGATGCTGCCCAACCTCCCGCAGTTTCTCGTTGCCATGGCGGCCATCGTGCGTGCCGGGTTCACCGTGGTGAACGTCAACCCGCTCTATACCGCGCGCGAACTGGAGCATCAACTCACCGACTCCGGTGCAAAGGCCATCGTCGTACTTGAGAACTTCTGCCACACCCTCGAGCAGGTGATCGACAAAACCCATGTCCAGACGGTGGTGGTGGCCAGCATTGGGGACATGCTGGGGTTCTGGTACGGGCGCTGGACGACTTTTGCGGTTCGCCACCTGGCTCGGATGGTCCCGCCTTTCCAGCTGCCGATGTCCGGCCCCGCTGGTCGCCGCACGATCCTCGATTTCCGCAAGGCCGTACAAGTCGGAGCCGGCCTTTCACTCAAGCCCAGCCAAGCTCAACCCGATTCGGTGGCGTTCCTGCAATACACAGGAGGCACCACCGGGCTTTCCAAGGGTGCAATTCTCACTCACCGCAACATTGTTGCGGCGGTCCTGCAAGCCGAAGCATGGTTCAAACCAGCGGTGGACCGGGTCGGTGATGTGCGAGAGGTGAATGCAATTGCGGCACTTCCGCTTTACCACATCTTCGCACTCACCCTCAGTCTGCTTGCCTTGCGGTGGGGCGCATCCATGACGCTGATTCCCAACCCGCGCGATATCCCGGCGCTGGTGTCG
>JALORL010000157.1 GCA_025458915.1 Hydrogenophaga sp. | reverse complement strand
CCTGTCCCTGCCCCTCTCAAGGCCCCCCATGCAATTCATCCGCTTCTCCGACCTTTGCCAATCCGGTCGCGCTGCCGGCCAGCGCGTCTTCATCCGGGCCGACCTCAACGTGCCGCAGAACGACGCTGGTGAGATCACCGAGGACACGCGCATCCGCGCCAGCATTCCGGCCATCCAGATGGCGCTGGACGCGGGCGCTGCGGTCATGGTCACCAGCCACCTGGGCCGCCCCACTGAAGGCGCCTTCAAGCCGGAAGACTCGCTGGCGCCGATTGCCGCGCGCATGGGCGAACTCATGCAGCGCCCGGTTCGCCTGGTGGCGAACTGGATCGACGGCGGTTTTGCGGTGGCGCCCGGCGAGGTGGTGCTGCTGGAGAACTGCCGCGTGAACGTGGGTGAGAAGAAGAACAGCCCCGAGCTGGCGAAGAAGCTGGGCGCGCTGTGCGACATCTTCGTGCACGACGCCTTCGGCACCGCACACCGCGCCGAAGGCACCACCTACGGCATTGCCGAGACCGCACCGATCGCCTGCGCCGGCCCAAGGTGAGCACCAAGCTGACCATCCTGCAGGCGCTGGCGAAGAACGTGGACGGCCTGATCGTGGGCGGCGGCATTGCCAACACCTTCATGCTGGCCGCTGGCCTGAAGATCGGCAAGAGCCTGGCCGAGCCCGACCTGGTGGGCGAGGCCACGGCCGTGATCGCGGCCATGAAGGCGCGCGGCGCCGAGGTGCCGATTCCGGAAGATGTGGTGTGCGCCAAGGCCTTCAGTGCCGACGCCGAAGCCACGGTGAAGGCCGCCACCGACGTGGCCGACGACGACCTGATCCTGGACATCGGCCCCAAGACCGCCGCCAGGCTGGCCGAGAAGCTCAAGGCCGCCGGCACCATCGTGTGGAACGGGCCGGTGGGCGTGTTCGAGTTCGCGGCATTCGAGAACGGCACCAGGGTGATCGCGCAGGCGATTGCCGAGAGCCCGGCGTTCAGCATTGCCGGCGGTGGCGACACGCTGGCGGCGATTGCCAAGTACGGCATTGAAAAGGACGTGGGCTACATCTCCACCGGCGGCGGTGCCTTCCTGGAGGTGCTGGAAGGCAAGACGCTGCCGGCGTTTGAAGTGCTGGCGCGGCGCGCAGGCTGAGGGCCGGGCGGGCGGCCCCCATCCCTGCCTTCCCCCAGCGGGGGAAGGAGCGAAGCCCGGGCTCAGCCGCCCCGCAGTTTCGCCATCAGCTGTTTCACTTCCTCGCGCCGGCCGCTGTCGGCCAGCGGGCGGCCTGGGCGGTCGGGGGCCTTGAGGGCGCGGTCGAGGTAAGGCAGCGCTTCCTCCGGCCGCTCGGTTTCCACCAGGTATTCGGCGTAGAAGAAGTTCGGGTCGATGCCATTGGGGTTGATGACCAGGGCCTGGCGCAGCAGCTCGCTGGCCTTCTTCTTGTCGCCGAAACCGATGGGCCAGCCTGGCACTTTGTAGTACAGCACCCCCAGGCTGTTGTAGGCCGAGCCGTCGAGCGCCTTGGGGTCGATGCGCAGCGCGTTCTCATACAGGCCCTTGGCCTGCTTGACCAGCGGCAGCGCGCCCAGGCCGCCTTTTTCCCCCGCGAGCGAACTCAGAATGATGCCTTCCCAGATCAGCGGTTCGGCGCGGTCCGGGTGGGCGGCGCTGGCCGCCCTGGCCTGGGCGGCCAGCGCTTCGAAGCGCTGTGCACGTTCTTTTTCGGGCGCCTGGTAGCGCACGGTTTCCCAGCCTTGTTGCAGCTCCTGCACGGCGTCGTCCACCGGCGCGGCCTGGGACAGCGGGGCGAGCAGCAGCAGCGTGGCGCCCATGAAGGCGGCCAGCCACTGGCGACGGGGTTGGGAAGGGGGAAATGGTTTGGTCGGCATGACGGAACTCCTGTGATCGGTGTGGAAGGGGGTCGGAATGAAAGGGGGCGGAACGAGAGACCGGGCGGGTTGCACCGGCTCGCTCAGGGGCGGGCCAGTGGTGAGGCTGGCGCGGTGGACTGGGTCTTCGCACCCAATCCCGAGCCGGCGCTGATGGCGGGCTCGGCATGGGCCTCGCGCAGGTGCGCAGCGTGCTTGCGGAACACGCGGTCGAACCAGGCGGGGGCCAGCGCGTTGAGGCGCACCGCCAGCTTCTCCGGGAAACCCAGAAAACGCTCGGCGGCTTCACTGGCCAGCATCGCCACCACGGCCTGGGCCACCACTTCGGGTGGGTCTTCGGCGGTGCCGGTGGCGCGGTTGTAGGCGCTCACGGCGGGGGCGTTGAAGCCGGTGCGCGTGCTGCGCGGGCCCAGGTACTGCACCCGCACGCGGGTGCCGGCGAGTTCACGGCGCAGCGCTTCGGCAAAGCCGAGCAGGCCGAACTTGCTGGCGCTGTAGGTGCTGAAGCCGGGCAGGCCCATGCGGCCCAGGGCCGAGCCGAGAAAGATCACCTGGGCGCGGGGCAGCGCCTGCAGCTGCGGCAGCAGCGCCTGGGTGAGCAGCATCGGCGCTTCCAGGTTGGTCTGCAGCACGGCATGTACATCGCCGGCGGGCAGGGTGTTCAAGGCGCCGAACGCGGGCAAACCGGCGCCATGCAGCAGCACATTGCAGCCCAGCCGGGCGGACTCTGCGGCCAGCCGCTGGCGGTCTTCGGCGCGGGTGATGTCGGCCTGCAGCCACTTCACGCGCGAGGCGGCATGGCCCTGTGTCACCAGCCGGCGCGACAGGTCGGCCAGCGTGTGTTCGGTGCGGCCCACCAGCAGCACGGCCGCGCCGGCGCGCAGCAGGGCCTGTGCCGTGGCCTGGCCGATGCCGCCGGTGGCGCCGGTCAGCAGCACGCGGGCCTGGGCGGGCTTCATGCCAGGGCTCCTGCCGGCATGCGGCCGGCGGACGCTGCCGCTGGCTGGACCACGGGCTGCGGCAGCGGCAGGCCCCGGAACACGTCGCCGTACAGGCGGTAAAAGGCGCGCGCGGCGTGCACGATGTCGGCTTGGTCCTGCGGGTCGGTGATCTCGTCCATCAGCAGGGCGAAGTGCGCGGTGTGTTCCTGGTCCAGCGTGCCGTGCGAGCGCAGGTAGCTGAAGGCCGCATCGGGCAGCTTCAGTCCCTGCTGGATGCGGTCGGCCGCCATCAGCGCCAGGGACACGCTGGTGCCTTCAAGCACATGCACCATGCCGAAGAAGCCCAGCGGGTTGCGGCGCGCAATCAGGTCGTAGGCGTAGGCCACCATGACTTCGGTGGCGTGGCCGGGGCGGCCGTGGCGCACGGCCTCCTTATTGCCACCGCAGGCACGGATGTCGTCCAGGATCCATTCGTCGTGGCCCTGCTCTTCCTCGATGTATTCGTCCATGGCCGGGTTCAGCCAGGCGTGGTGCGGCGGCAGCGCGGCCTTGGCGGCGCGCAGCAACGGCACGGTGTGGCGCACGTGGTGGTAGGCCTCGGTGAGGAAGGCGAGGTAGCTGGGCAGCGACACCGTGCCGCCGAGTGCCATCGGAATGATGGGCGCGCTGAACAGATCACGGCGGGCGGCTTCGGTGTCTTGCAGGAGTTGCTGGTGAAAGGGCATGGCAGGTCCTTGAAAGTTCAGGAAAAAGAGGGAGCGGGATCGGGCGCGTGCAGGGCATCGCCGTGCAGGGCTTCGATGGCCTGGCGGCGCGGTCGGCCGTTGGCGGTGGCCAGGCCGGTGTCGGGGGTGAAGGCGGCGCGGGCGCGGGTCCAGCGCTGGATGCGTGCGTAGTCGGGCAGCTGCTGGTTGGCATCGAGCACCGCAGCCTGCAGCTGGGCATCGCTCACGGCGGGTGACCAGGGCCACAGCACCGCGCTCAGCGTGGGCTCGCCCTCGCCGAACACCACCGCCTGCGCCACGCCCGGTTGCGTGGTCAGCGCGGTTTCCACCCACTCGGGCGACACGTTGCGGCCGAAGGCGGTGATCAGCACGTTGGAGCGTCGGCCGTGGAGGTGCACGAAGCCGTCGGCGTCGATGTGGCCCAGGTCGCCGGTGGGCCACCACGCCGGCACGGGTGTGGCGGAGCCCAGGTAGCCGCTGAACAGGCTGCCGGCGGTTTCGATTTCGCCTTCTGCATTGACCCGAACCTGCGCATGCGGCAGCGGCCGCCCGGCGCTGCCGGCGCGGTCGGCGCCGGGCAGATTGAGCGTCTGCACCGAAGCGCCTTCGGAAAGGCCGTAGCCCTCGTAGGCTGGAATACCAACCGCGCGCGCCGCCAGCAGCGTGGGCGCGCCCACCGCCGCACCGCCCACCGCCACCATGCGCAGCGAATCCGGGGCGCGCTGGCCGGTGTGCTGCAGCCAGGCGGTCCAGCCGCGCAGCATCTGCGGCAGCAGGATCAGGCTGTGCGGTTCATGCGCCAGCACGGCGGCTTGCAGGCGCGCCGGGTCGAAGCTGGAAGACCCGGTGAGCCCCACCTGCGCCAGCGGCAGCACGGTGCAGGCCGCCCCCTGCGACAGCGGCGCCATGAGCCCGGCAATGTTCTCCAGCAGCACCGGCAGTGGCAGAGCGCACAGGTGGCGCTGGATATTCAGCGGGGCCAGTGCCTGCGCCAGCCCTTGGGCCACGGCCTCCATTGCCGCGCTGGAGAGGCACACGCCCTTGGGTGTTCCGGTGGTGCCGGAGGTGAAGGTGATCTTGGTCGTGCCCTCGGGCCGTTTCACCGCCTGGGCAGTCCGGCGGTACAGCCGCAGCGGGGTTTCTGCCAGCGCCAGCGCTTCCCCGTTGGCGCCAGGCCAGGGCGCGGGCGCTTCGGGGCTGGTGAGCACGGCGTCCACGCCGGCGGCCTGCAGGACGTGGGCGGTCTGTGTCGGGGTGAAGAACACCGGCAGCGGCACATGCACCACACCGGCGATCTCGGTGGCGCGGTCGGCGATCACCCAGGCCGGACCGTTGTCGAGCCCCGTGGCCAGCACGCGAATGCCTTGCGCCCGCAGCCGCGTGGCGAGCGTGCGGCTGTGCGCATCGAGCTCGCCGTGGCGCAACGCCATCCCGTCGCCCTGCAGCGCGAGGGCGGTGGGGTCGATGCCGGTGAACGCCGCAACCGGGTTCATGCCGAGCCCCCGTTGCGGTGTGCCGACGCGCTGCGCCGGGCCAGGCGCTGCAGCGCCTGCGGCAACTGACCTGCCAGCACGATCGGTTGGTGTTCGTAGTAGCGACCCCAGGCCTGCGCGTCGGCGCCCAGACGTTCGGGGTCGGCGGCGCCCAGCACCAGGGGCGTGATGCCCAGGCGCAGGAACAGGTGGCGCAGCGATTCGGTGAGTGTGCTCACCACCCATTGCGCACCGTGGGCGGCCAGGTGCTGCCCCAGCAGTGCAATCAGGCGGCGGCCTTCGCCGGCCTGCTCGGCGGCCAGGTGACCCACCTCAAAGACGCCGCTGCGCTGCACCGGAACGCCGCTCATGGCGGAGAGCCGCTGCTCCACCGGTTCGCCCAGGTAGCGCTCCAGAAACAGGGGGGCGCTGTCCGCTGGGCGGTAGCCGGCAGCGGCCAGGATTTCACCATGCAGCGGGTCGTGCAGGCTCACCAGCACCGGCGCAAACTGCGCCACACGCGCTTCGAAGCGCTGTGCGAACACCCGCTGGATGAAGGCTTCGGTGGCGACCGACCGGTGGACTGGAAACGGAGGAATCGATCCTCGGAACTGCTGACATGAACGACGCTCCATGGGCGCTCCCGGACACGGCGGGAGATCGCATGGAGGCCAGTGTGGGCACCGCAGATTAAGCGCACCTTATGGCGAAAAAAGGCTCGCGCCGACCCGCGCAGCGGCGGAGCGTGGGGGCAACGGGCCAGACGCCGGGCCGCCCCAAGGCTGGCCCAGCCCCCTCGGGGGGCAGCGACCCGCGCAGCGGCGGAGTGTGGGGGCAACGGGCCAGACGCCGGGCCGCCCCAAAGCTGGCCCAGCCCCCTCGGGGGCAGCGATCCGCGCAGCGTGGGGGCAACGGGCCAGACGCCGGGCCGCCCCAAGGCTGGCCCAGCCCCCTCGGGGGGCAGCGACCCGCGCAGCGGCGGAGCGTGGGGGCTATCTGCCACGGGTGGGAATGCGCGCCACCACCCAAACGCCCACCGCCGCCGCCACCAGCACCACCGCGAGCAGCACCGGGCGCTCCCGCAGGCCCCAGGCGGAGAGGCCGACCATCAGCACCATCGACACCTGGGCCACGGTCTTGGTGCGGCGGGTCAGGCTGCGGTGCTGTTCCCAGTCGCGCACCATCGGGCCCAGCAGGCGGTGGTGGGTCAGCCAGTGGTGCAGGCGCGGCGAGGCTTTGGCGTAACAGGCCGCGCTCAACAGGATGAACGGGGTGGTGGGCAGGCCGGGCAGCACCACGCCGATCAGCCCCAGCACCAGCGACAAGGTGCCAACGCCCCACAGCAGCCAGCGCACGGTGCGCGACGCATGCAACCGCGTGGCAGGCCCCGGGCCGGGCGGGTCGGAATCGCTCACAGGCCCAACCACCCCAGCGGGTTGCGGGTCTGGGCAATGGCCACCATCTGCGCCACCACGGCCAGGGCCAGCAGGCCGAACAGCAGCTTGCCCCACCAGCGCCGCGCGCGCTTGAGCGCGAAGCTGCCGAGCACGATGTAGACCACCAGCAGCACCAGCTTGGCGCCCAGCCAGTGCTGGTGCAGCGGGTGGATCTGCAGCCACCACCAGAGCGTGGCACCGGCTGCGAGCAGGGCGGTGTCGATGCCCATGCTGAGCATGCGCGCACGCCGCTGCAGGGGCCAGCGCGCGTTGGCCAGCACCCCCACCCAGCGCAGCGCAAACAGCACCACGCTGAGCACCACCAGGGCAACGTGGGTGTGCTGGGTGGCGGCGTACAGGTTGGGCATGGCGGGAGGGCGGCAAGGGTTGGGTGGAGGCCCGCCGATTGTGCTTCACCCGCCCACCCGGGGCCTGTTTGAAGGGCGGGTCAGCAGCAGCGACTGGCCGGTGCTGGCTCGAACGGCGGGAACAGCAGGTTGTTTTCCAGGTGGATGTGGCTGATCAGGTCGTCGGACAACTGTGCAATCCCGGCGTACAGCGCGCGCCAGGTGTTGCAGGCGCCGGCCGGCGGCTTGGTGTCGTGCGACAGCGCCAGCAGGCGTTCCAGCTGTGCGCCGTGGCTGGTGTGTTCGTGGCGCATCACCGCAATGGGGTGGTGTGCCATGCCCTGCCCACCGGCTTTGAGCAGGGGGAACAGCAGGTTCTCTTCCTTGTCCATGTGGTCCAGCAGCTCGGCTTCCATGGCTTCCAGGTGGTCGGCCAGGCCGGTAGGCACGTCGGGGCTTTCGCGGTGCACGGCTTCCACGCGGCGCGCCATGCGGATGAGTTCGGGCAGCTGCTCGCGGTGCACCGCGTGGTAGCGCTGCAGGATGTGGTCGATCACCTCGGCCGCGGGCCTCTGCGCCACGTCCACGTCCACCCGCTGCAGCGCATTCAGCTCGGCCAGCACCGTGGCCAGCGGCAGCTGTTTGCGCTCGCAGGCTTCCTGCAAGGCGATCTGGCCGCCACAGCAGAAGTCCAGCTTGTGGCGGCGGAACACGGCGGTGGCGCCCGGCAGTTCCACGGCGATCTGGCCGATGGCCTGTTGGGCGAAGTCGGTTGTGTCGGTGAGGGGGGTGTCGACAACGGCATTCATGGTGGCGTCCTTAAAGATTCATTTGAGATGCATCATATTAGCGCATAAAATTCATTTCAAATGCATATTTATTCGGTCCAGACGACCATCGTTCTTTCGGAGGATGCGCCATGCACCTGACCCACTGGACCGACTACAGCCTGCGCGTGCTCATGTATTGCGCGGTGCACGCCGGGCGGCAGCAGCCCGTGACCATCACCGAAATCGCCGAGGTGCACGGCATATCGCGCAGCCACCTCACCAAGATCGTCGTGGCGCTGGCCGGCCAGGGCTGGCTGGAGACCACGCGGGGCCGGGGCGGTGGCCTGCGCCTGTTGCGCCCGGCCGCCGAGGTGCGCCTGGGCGACGTGGTGCGCCAGACCGAAACCGACTTCACGATGGTCGAATGCTTCGACCCGGAGCGCAACACCTGCCGCATCGACGGCCAATGCCGCCTCAAGGGCGTGCTGCACAGCGCATTGGCCAGCTACCTGGCGGTGCTGGACGGCGTGACGCTGGCCGACCTGGTGGCGCCCGCCGACGGACGCAGCGGCAAGGTGCACCGCGTGGGCCTGCCGCTGACCACCCGTCAGCGCGCCAACTGACCGATAGGCACCACCGGTGAACTTCGCTACCCTCCAAGCATGACTTCCACCGCTTCGCTCTCGACCAAGCTGGTGCGCGTGGGCGCTGGCCTGCTGCTGGTGGCGCTGGCGTCCATCGGCCTCACGCTGTGGGTCACCTGGCAGCTTGAAGGCGGCGCGGCAGCGGTGAACGAGGCCGGGCGCATGCGCATGCAGACCTGGCGGCTGCACAGCGTGGTGCTGGCCCAGGGGCCTGCGCCGGAGGTGGCCGCGCTGGTGGCCGAGTTCGACCAGAGTCTGGCCTTGCTGCGCGACGGCGACTCCAGCCGCCCGTTGTTCGTGCCCTGGGACGCCGACGTGCGCCGCGAGTTCGCCGCCGTGCAAACGCTGTGGGCCGAGCAGCGCGCCCCGCTGGTGACCCCCTTCCCTGACGCTGGAACCAGGCCGCAGGCTCCGCCGCACGCATTCGTGCAGTCCATTGACCGGCTGGTCCTGGCCATCGAACACCAGCTGGCCGGCTACACCGCGATCCTCAACCTGTTCCAGTTGCTGATGATGGCGCTGGCCGTGGCGGGAGCGGTGTTCATGCTCTACACCGGCTATCTGTATGTGATCAATCCGCTGGCCAATCTGCGGCTGGGCCAGCGGCGCCTGGAGTCGGGCGACTTTGCGGCGCGGGTGGACGTGGACACCAGCGACGAGTTTGGCCAGGTGGCCGCCGGCTTCAACCGCATGGCCGGTACGCTGCAGTCGCTCTATGGCAACCTGGAAACCCAGGTCGAGAACAAGACACGCCACATCGAGGCGCAGCGTGCGCGCCTGGAAGCGCTGTACGAGGTGAGCGCCTTTCTCGCCAGCGCCAACACGGTGGAGGACCTCTCGCGCGGGTTTGCCAAGCGCGTGCGCACCGTGGTGGGGGCCGACGCCGTGGCAGTCCGCTGGTCGGACGAGGCCAACCAACGCTACCTCATGCTGGCCAGCGACTGCTTTCCGCTGGACATGCAGGACGAAGAGCGCAGCCTCCTGGCCGGTGCCTGTGCCTGCGGCAATCTGCCGCCCGACGCGCGCACCCGCGTGATTCCGATCCACAGCCACGGCCCAGGCCAGGAAAGTGCCAGCATGCGGTACTGCGAGCGCGCCGGCTTCCAGAACCTGGTGAGCGTTCCGGTGCGGCTGCAGCAGCGGCTGCTGGGTGAAATCGACCTGTTCTTCCGCGGCCCGGTCGCTTTGACCCTGGCCGAGACCGAACTGCTCGACGCGCTGGCCAGCCACCTGGCCAGCGCTCTGGAAGGCCTGCGCGCAGCCGCGCTGGAGCGCGAAGCCGCGGTGGGCGAGGAGCGTGCCTTGCTGGCACGCGAACTGCACGACTCCATCGCCCAGTCGCTGGCGTTCCTGAAGATTCAGGCCCAGTTGCTGCGCAGCGCCGTGCAGAAAGGACAGCCCGAGAAGGTGCAGGCCACGCTGGACGAACTTGACGCCGGCCTGCGCGAAAGCATTGGAGATGTGCGCGAGTTGCTGGTGCATTTCCGTACCCGCACCAATACCGGCGACATCGAAGCCGCGCTCGGCGAAACCCTGCAGAAGTTCCAGCACCAGACCGGCTTGCCCGCCCGGCTGCTGGTGAGTGGCCACGGCCTGCCGCTGGCAGCCGATGTGCAGGTGCAGGTGCTGCACGTGGTGCAGGAAGCGCTGTCCAACGTGCGCAAGCATGCGCAGGCCCGGCAGGTGGAAGTCGAGGTGGTCAAGGGCGCGGCATGGCGCTTCGAGGTGCGCGACGATGGGGCCGGCTTTGCGCCCGAAGCCGCGCGCGCCAGCAGCCATGTGGGTCTGAACATCATGCGCGAACGCGCGGCGCTCATCGGAGCGCGGGTGGAGATCAATGCCGCCCCCGACCGCGGCACCTCGGTGCGCTTGCTGTTGCCCGTGCATCCGGTGGCGGCCAGCAGCGCACCCATGCCGCTGACCGACCTGCCCGACCGGGCGGAGCCGGCCCAGGCACCCGCATTCCCACCGCGACCGGTAGCCACGGTTGCGGGTTCCGACACGCATGCCGCCGCCTTGTTGCAGGCCGAAAACCCATGAACCGCATCCAGCTGCTGGTGGTGGATGACCACACCCTGTTTCGCCGCGGCCTGACCGCGCTCCTGGGCCAGGACGGCCGTTTTGTCGTCAACGCCGAGGCGGGCGACGTGGGCGAGGCGCTGCGCTGCATCGAACGCCAGCCCCCCGACCTCATCCTGCTCGACAACCACCTGCCCGGCGTGCGCGGTGTGGAGGCCATCCCGGCGCTGCGCCACGCTGCGCCCAGGGCCCGCATCCTGATGCTGACGGTGAGCGAGAACGAGGCCGACCTGGTGGCGGCGCTGAAGGCCGGTGCGGATGGCTACCTGCTCAAGACGGTGGAGTCCGAGCACCTGTGCGACGCCATCGAGAAGGTGCTGGGTGGTGAATCCGTGGTGAGCCCGGAAATGACGACCAAGCTGGTCTCGGCCCTGCGCGCCCACCCGCCGGTCGCTGCCGCCCGTTCCGAGTCGGCGGCCCTTCCTGCGACCCCGGTGCCTCCTGCGCTGGCAGCGCCGGATGCCAGCGGCGCGCCGGCTGCCACCGAGCTGCCGCAGCAGCTGGCACAGCTTTCGGCCCGCGAGCGCGAGATCCTGCTGCTGATTGCCAACGGCGACAGCAACAAGGGCATAGCGCGCCGGCTCGACATTGCCGAGACCACGGTGAAGATCCACGTGCAGCACATCTTGCGCAAGCTCAACCTCACGTCCCGGGTGCAGGCGGCGGTATTTGCCGCGCGTTGCACGCCGCCGTGAACCGTGGGCCGCCCGGCGCAAGCCGAAGGCCACCTCTCCATCCACCCCGCAAAGGAGCACTCCATGGCCCTGACCCACCTGGCATCCGGCGACATTGCCAACCTGCACGCCATGGGAGGCGACGCGGTCAGCGGCCAGTCGGTGGCGCTGTTCAAGTCGGAGCAGCTCGAAGTGATTCGGCTGGTGCTGCCGGCCGGCCGTGCCATGCCCATGCATGCCGTGCCGGGCGAAATCACGGTGCAGTGCCTGGAAGGCAGCATCGATTTTGAAACCCCCGGCCGCAAGCAGCGCCTGCAGGCCGGGCAGCTGCTGTTCCTGCATGGCGGCGAGCCCCATGCGCTGCTCGGCGTGGACGACGCCAGCGTGCTCGTCACCATCGTGTTGAACTGAAACACCCCCGCGCCGCTTCGCGTGCCTTGCAGGCCGCAGCATCGCCGGAGTCGATACTTCTTCAGGCGGTCCAGGCCTGCGCAGGCAGGCTCGGAGCCGCGGACCTCAGCCCCCTCAAGGGGGCACACCTTCGGACCGTCCTGAGCCTGTCGAAGG
>JALORL010000156.1 GCA_025458915.1 Hydrogenophaga sp. | reverse complement strand
CATCCTGAACGCACTGCGCAGCATTCCCGAACTGGTGTGGGCGGCGCTGCTGCTGATCTCGGCCGGCCTCGGGCCGTTCGCCGGCACGCTGGCGCTGGCCCTGCACACCACCGGCGTGCTGTATGCCACGCTGCCGCAGGTGCTGCCGCAGCTCATGAGCTACACGCTGTACCGCTGGGAGAACAACATCCGCGCCGCCGCCGTGCTGGGCGTGGTGGGCGCCGGCGGCCTGGGCCAGTTGCTGGCCTTCCACATGGGCCTGTTCCAGATGGGCAAGACCGCCACCATCCTGGGTGCCATGCTGCTGATGGTGGCGGTGGTCGACGCCGCCAGCCACGGCGCGCGGCGCTGGCTCACGCGCTGAAACGCGGGCATGCTGTGGGCATGACACGCCTTGCACGCACCCTGTTCGGCTTTGCCCTGGCGGCCCTGCTGGCCGGCTGCGGCACGCGCTGGGCCACGGTGCCGGATGGCGCCGGCCGCCCGTTGATGCTGCTGGGTCACGATCCGGTCACCTACTTCACCGAGGGCAAGCCACGCCCGGGCCAGCCTGCATTCACCTCCACCGTGCTGGACCGCAGCTACCGCTTCGCCAGCGCGCAGAACCGGCTCGATTTCACCGCCGACCCGGCACGGTACGAGCCCCAGTACGGGGGCTTTTGCGCCCACGGGGCCGCCTTCGGCCGCAAGCTCGGCAGCAATCCCACCCTGTGGGCCGTGCGCGACGGCCGCCTGTACCTGTTCGGCAGCCGGGCCGCACAGGCTGCATGGTCGCTGGAGCCGCAGCGGTACATCAACCGCGCCGATGCGCTGTGGGTCGGCCTCCAGGACCGGGGATGGCGCACCGCCACCTTCAAGGCCACGCTGCTGCATGAACGGTATGGGCAAGCCCTTCTGGAGGCCCGCGCCGACTGGGAGCGGCAGCATCCCGGGCAGGCCTGGCCCGACGACGCGCCCACCTGGCGCGACGGGATCAAGCTGCCGGGCTGGCGCGCGGCCGAAGGCGTGGGGCAGCCGGCCTTGGGCTACCCGGATTGAACGGGCGGCCGCAGCAGGCTACAGGCTGCGCGCCAGCCGCAGGCCGGTGAACTGCCAGCGCGCCTCGGTGGGGAAGAAGTTGCGGTAGCTGGCCCGGATGTGCGAGGCCGGTGTGGCGCACGACCCCCCGCGCAGCACGTACTGGTTCACCATGAACTTGCCGTTGTATTCACCCACCGCGCCTTCGGCTGGCGCATAGCCGGGATAGGCGCTGTACGCGCTGGCGGTCCACTCCCAGGTGTCCCCGAACATTTGCAGCAGCCCCTCGCCGCTGGCCTTGCACGGCATGGGGTGCAAGGCACCGGATTCCTGAAAATTGCCCTGCAAAGGCAGTGCCGACGCGCAGGCCTCCCACTCGGCTTCGGTGGGCAGGCGGGCACCGCGCCATTCGGCATGCGTGGTCCCGGCCCAGCGCGCAAACGCATCGGCCTCGAAGTAGCTGATGTGGGTCACTGGCGTGTGCGGGTCCAGGGGCACCGCCCCGTGCAGGGTGAACACCTGCACGGGCTCAAGCGGGTCGGCAGGCAGCTGCCAGTACAGCGGCGCATCGATGCGCTGGCTGCGCACCCAGTCCCAGCCGGCCGACAGCCACCAGCGCGGATCGCTGTAGCCGCCGTCGCGCACGAACGCCAGCCACTCGCCGTGCGTCACCAGCCGGTTCATCAACGCATAGGGTTGCAGCCATTGCGGATGCCGGGGGCCTTCGTTGTCGAAGCAGAAGCCACCGCCCGCGTGTCCGATCTCCACCCGCCCCGCTTCGGCCTCGACCCAGCGGGCAGGAACGGCAGTGACCGGGGCGAGGGGCCAGGCCGGCAGGTAGGCCGGTTGCAAGGGATTGATGGACAGCAGGTGCTTCACGTCGGTGAGCAGCAGTTCCTGGTGCTGCTGCTCGTGCTGCAGGCCCAGTTCGATCAGGCGCAGCACCGCATCCTGATCGGTGCCGGCCATCAACCGCTGCACACGGGTGTCGACCTGCTGGCGCCACTGGCGCACCTCCGAGAGCGTGGGCCGGGTCACCAGCCCCCGCCGGTGCCGGGAGAATTGCTCGCCCACGCCGTTGTAGTAGCTGTTGTAGAGCGCGCGGAAGGCGGGATGAAACGGTTCGAAATCCGGTTCGTGTGGCTCCAACACGAAGGTCTCGAAGAACCAGGTCACATGCGCGAGGTGCCACTTCACCGGACTGGCGTCGGGCATGGACTGCGCCTGGCAGTCCTCGGGCGACAACGGTTCGGCCAGAGCCAGGCTGCGGGCACGCACCGCCTCGAAGCGCTGCGCCAGGCGGGCGCGATCGGGCGCCAGGGCCGTGGCTGGACGCTGCCGGCCCGCTGGCGCCGGGGGCCTCACGACCCCGCTCCCGCCGGCCGCAGCCGCAGCAACTCACCATCGCGCGCATCGGTGAGCAGGTAAATGAACCCGTCCGGCCCTTCGCGCACGTCGCGCACACGCTGGCCCAGGTTGGTCAGCAGCTTGTCTTCCTTCACCACCTTCGCGCCATCGACCTGCAGGCGCGCCAGGTAGCGGAACTTCAGGGAACCCACCAGCAGGCGCCCTTTCCAGTCGGGCCCATAGCGGTCGGTGGTCACCAGCGCCATGCCCGACGGCGCCATCGACGGCGTCCACTGGTACAGCGGCTGCTCCAGACCTGCCTTTTCGGTGATGCCGTCGCCAATGGCGCCACCGCCGTAGTTCTCGCCATAGGTGATCACCGGCCAGCCATAGTTCTTGCCGGCTTCGGGCCGGTTCACCTCGTCGCCACCCTGCGGGCCGTGCTCGTGCGTCCAGAGCTGTCCGTCCGGGCCCAGCGCCGCGCCCTGCAGATTGCGGTGCCCGATGCTCCAGATCTCCGGCAGCGCCCCGGCGCGGTTCAGGAACGGATTGGCCGGGTGGGGCGAGCCATCGGGCATCACGCGCACCACCTTCCCGTGGTGGTTGTCCAGCGTCTGGGCATCCTGCATGCGCTGGTAGCGGTCGCCCAGGGTGAGGAACAGGCTGTTGTCGGGCGCCTGCACGATGCGGCAGCCGAAATGCAGCCGGCTGCTGACCTTGGGCTTCTGGCTGAAGATGACTTTCACGTCTTCGAGTCCGCTCAGGTCGTTGGCCAGGCGACCTGTGGCCAGCGCGGTGGAATTGCCGCTGGCGCCAGGCTCGGCGTAGCAGAAATGCACACGGCGGTTGCTGGCGAATTCGCGGTCGGTGATCACGTCCAGCAGGCCGCCCTGCCCGCCCGCTTCCACCGCGGGCACACCGGCGAGTGGCTCACTCAGGCGGCCGTCGGGATGCACCACGCGCATGCGGCCGGGCCGCTCGGTGACCAGCATGCGGCCATCGTCGATGAAGGCCACGGCCCAGGCGTTTTGCAGGCCTTTGGCCACCACCTCCGGGGTCACGCTGGCCGAGGCGGGTTGCGCCAATGCCAGGTGCGAAAACAGCGCCCCGCCCACGAACAGGGCACTCCAGCGGGCTGGCCCGACAACGGGCAATGCAGATCGAAACAGGGAAGGCAAAGAGGTCAAGGTCGGTCTCCGGATCATGAATGCTGCCCGATGGAGGCAAACGCCGCGCCCAGGTTCCCGGTGAGGCCCTCAACCGGTCATCCGAATGGCCGCACGCCAAACAGCCACGCGTGGGCCCACACCACGAACAGGACGTAGATGCCCAGGCCCAACACCAGCGCGATGGCATCGTTCACCACGCTGCCCGGGGCCGACGGCACGGCCACGCCGCGGCGCTTGACCGAAATGCGGTCCGCCATCGCCCACGCCAGAAAGCCGCCGAACAGCAGCACGTCGGCCAGGGTGCCCCCCGTGGCCGATTGCGCCAGCAGATGGGCCAGCGCCCAGAACTTCACCGCCAGCAACATGGGATGCCTGGCCGCCCGCTGGATGCGCCCCGGCAGATAGGCGGCGGCCAGCAACACGAACACCGGCAGCATCAGCAAGGCGGCCAGGTGGCGAAAACCGGTGGGCAGGGTGTAGAGCAGCACCGGCGCTTCGCGCGCCTGTGCATAGCCATAAACGATGAGCACGAAGCCCGCGAGCGCGATCAGCGAATACAGGCCCTTCCAGGCGCCTTCACCCAGCCGCTGCACCAACGCGTCGCGGCCGCTGCGCGAAACGATGGACACCGAATGCACCCCGAGGAAGAGGACCAGACCCGCGATCAGCATCAACATGTGTTGCTCCTTGTTTGGCGCGATTGTGCCGCGCCCCTGTGACAGGCGGCAGAAACGGGCCGCCGGGCTTGTGCCGGGCCACCATCAGCCAAAGAATGCCTCCAGCCCGCCTTCGGGCTCGAACCGCTGATTGCGGTACACGAGCCGGGTCGGCCCGGCCCAGGCGCGGTCCATGCAGGAGTGCGCGGGATCACCGGGGTAGCAGATCACGCGCTGCCCTTCCACATCAAACGGTTCGGGCGCGATCAGCACGGGGGGTCGGCTGCGTGCAGCGGCCTGCACGTCGGCCACGCTTGCCAGCGCAGCGAGCTGGCACAGGCTCATGATCTGGGGCGGCGCCAGGTCGATCTCGCCGGCCCAGAAACGCTCCAGACCAAGGCGCGGCGGCATCCACACGGCTTCGGTGGCTTCAAAGCTGCAGTGTTCGACTTCCTGCCCCGGCGGTGCCAGCGCCACAAAAAAACGCGTATCGAACCGCTTGTTGGTCACCGACGGCACCCGGGGGGTGACCCAGCGCGACCACGGCAGCAGGCACGACACCGGCAAGCGCAACCCGAGCGCCTGCACCGCATCACCAAATGCCATGCCGGCAGCGGTGTGGTCGCGCAAGCGCTGCACGGCATCCGGACCGTGGGCATTCCCCACCAGCAGGCCACACTCTTCAAACGTTTCCCGCAATGCGGCCACGTGCAGGCCAATGGCGATTTCCGTGGCAAGCCCGGCTTCGGCCAGGGCTTGCAGGCAGTCGGCCGCGGGGCGGTCCAGCGCCGCCTCGGGCACCTGCCCGTCGGCGGCATCGAGCTTGCCGCCGGGGAACACGTGTACACCCCCCAGCACGCCCGAGTTGGCATGCCGGCGGACCAGCAGCACCTCCAGGCCAGGCTCGCCATCGCGCACCACCATCACGGTGGCTGCCGGCACGGGCGGGGTGTACACGATGTCGGAATTGATCGTCAGGGCCATCGCCGGATTGTGTGGCAGCGCGCGCTGGTGCCGCGCTGCCCGCGCGACACCGCTTCGGCACACGGCATCCCCGGAGACATGCCATTGCGAAGGAATTGAATCCAGCCCGGTGAAGGCCGCGTATTCAAGGCGTGACCCGAACATTCTTTCGGCCGCTTCAAACCCCGTACTGCAAAGGACCTCCTCATGAAATCGAATCGCCTTCACCTCATCGCCGCCGTTGCCATTGCCGCTGGCACCACCTCGGCCTGGGCCACCGAGGCCAGCGCGCCCACCCGCGAACAGGTGCGCGCCGAACGGATGGAAGCGCAGCGCAACGGCACCCTGATCGCCAACGGCGAAACCGGTGCCACCTTTCGCGACCTGAACCCCGCCCGCCACCGAGATTGGCCTCACCGCGCGGCAGCTTGCGCCCGGCAACTACGCCGCACCTGCCACCACCACCGGCCCGGCGGCCAGCGGCAAGTCCCGCGCCGAAGTGCAGGCCGAACTGGTGCGCGCCCGCAGCGAAGGCCACCTGCTGGTCCAAGGCGAACTGGGTCTCACTGCCTTTGAGCTGAACCCGCAGGCCTTTGGTGAAGCCGACAACCGTGCAGCGCCAACCGCTGCGAACAGCACGGTCACACGTTCCAGCCTGCAAGGCAACCCCAACAGCAACCTGTACTGAGCGGCAAGGGACGGTCGGCATCGGTCAGTGCCGAACAAGCGTTGAGAGACTCTTCCTTCACGCCCCTGGCGCGTCAAGCGCTGCGGGGCATTTTTTTGGGCTCGGCATGTGCGGGGGCGGGCGCAGAGGCCTGCAGCAGCGGCAGCAGGTCGCGCTGACC
>JALORL010000155.1 GCA_025458915.1 Hydrogenophaga sp. | reverse complement strand
TCGCCCTGCGCAACGGCTGCAGCCACCCGGGAAGCTTCGGTGAGCGGGCGAACGATCAGCCGGGACATCAGTGCCGAGATCACCAAGGTGGCCAGGACGGCCACCAGAATGCCCGCACCGATCGCCCACTGGTTTGCCGTGGCAAGACTGCGCCCGCCGTCGGATGCGGACTGGGCCAGGCCCGTCTGGTGCGCCACAAGGTCATCGAGCGCCTTCTTCACGGAGGCATAGCTGTCGTCCATGGTGGTCATGTACGACGCTGCGTTGCCCAGCATGCCGCTCTTGATGTCCAGCGCCTGGCGGGTGTTGTCGGCGTACTTGGCAAAGCCATCGCGCGCCTTCCCCATCAGGGATTGTTCGAACTCCGACAGGCTGGGGTCGGCCGCTGCCCGCTCCAGGGATGTTGCGTACTGGCCCAGCCGGTCCAGGATGGCCTTGTCCAGAGCCGCAATCCTTTCCGCCTTGAAGCCCGCGCCTTCCCAGGCCAGGCTCTGGTTGACGGTGGCGTTCAACCCAGAAATTTCCTGCGTGAGCTGGCCCGCCGCCACAATGCGCGGCACATTGACCTCCCCGAGCGTCGACAGCGACTGGGCCAGCCGGTCGTTAGCGAACAGCGCGATGCCGCCCACCATCAAGAGGCAGAAGATGGCCAGCGCGGGAGCAAGCGCCACCTTGACGCCGACCTGGGCGTTGTTTATCCAGCGGACCATGGAATGTCTCCAGCTAACGTTCGGATGGGCAGCCGAAGCTGCCGGAATGCGTCAGGGTGCCGGGCTCAGCGGTACACGCCCACGCCAACAAACCCGTCAAAACCTTCGGTCTTGCGCACGTAGGACACCTTGCTTTCGATCTTCTTGGACTGCGGATGTGGCCAGTCGTATTCGACCCAGCCTTCTCCCTTCTGGGCCGTAGCGCGCAGCTCCTGGATCAGCAGCTTGCCGTTCGGGTCTTTCAGGTCGATCAGGTTCTTGCCGATCAGTTTGTCGTTGGCACCATGGGCGACATTCACGCCCTTCATGTCGTATGCAAAGACGTACAGATCCTTCTTCTGCCAGTCCTTGTTGCTCTTGTCGGTGAAATCGGCAAAGGCCTTTTCATGACCAACCTTCTTGATGTGCGCCACGGCAGCGTCGACCATCACCTTGGCCTCGTCGCGGGTGCCGTTTTCCTGGGCCACGGCCTGGGCCTGCAGTCCAACAGCCAGCACCGCGCCCAGCAGCCAGCGCATGAAGTTGGGGGTCTTGAAAGCGGTGGGGAAGAAACCGTACATGGCAGAAATCTCCTGAGAATGGATGTGTGATCAAGTTGCCTCGGCGCGGCAGCTTTCCGCCGAACCTGGCTCTTTATCGGTTTCTTCCGGAGCGTCTTGAATCCGAAATGCGGTGCTTTTTCACGCCATTCCATGCATCGCTATCGAAGATTTGGGGTACCAAAGAACTCAGCCCGGGGCCGAAGCCACCGGACTGACAGCAGAATGCCAGTTTGGCTCCCTTCAATGAATGCGCCGGCCAGGCACTGACGCAGCGCCCCGCGCCGACCTTTCCTCCCATGAAACTGCTCCTGATCGAAGACGACCCCACCCTGCAGGCCACGCTGGTGCGCAGCCTGGGCCGGCGCGGGTTCGACACCACCACCTGCGGCGACGGTGGCCAGGCCATCGCGTGCTGGGCGGCCTGCCAGCCCGATGTGGTGGCGCTGGACCTGACCCTGCCCCACCTGGACGGTCTGCTGGTGCTCACGCAGGCCCGCCAGCGCGGCTGGCGCACGCCGGTGCTGATCCTCACCGCGCGCGGCACGGTGGGTGACCGGGTGATCGGGCTGAACACCGGTGCCGACGACTATCTGGCCAAACCCTTCGACCTGGACGAGATGGAAGCCCGTTTGCGCGCCCTGGTGCGCCGGGCCACGCCGGTGGGCGTTGACGGTGTGGTGCATGCCCAGGCCCCCGCCATCGGTCCGTTGCGGCTGGACCGCGACAGCGGCGCCGTGCACTTCGGCGCGCAGGTGCTGGAACTGCCGCCGCGCGAACTCGCGCTGATGCAGGCGCTCATGGCCCGACCGGGCCGCGCGCTGGCCAAGGAACGCCTGTTCGAACTGGTGTTCCCGGGCGAGCAGGACGTGCAGTACGAAGCCATCGAGGTGGTGGCCTACCGGCTGCGCAAGCGGCTGGTGGGCACCGGCGTGGAGCTGGTGACGCTGCGCGGGCTGGGCTACCTGCTGCGCGCCCAGGGTGGGGAAACGGCATGAGCCCACCAGCGCCCACCCGGGCACGCGCGCCCCGCAGCAGCTCGCTGCGGCGGCGCCTGCTGCTGGGCATCCTGTTGCCGGTGATTGGCCTGGTAGCGCTCAATGCGGTCAGCCACTACCGCGACGCCCTGCAGGCCGCCAACACCGCCTACGACCGCACCCTGCTGGCCTCGGCCAAGACCATCAGCGAACAGATCGACGTGAAAGGCAGCGGTGGCGACGCCCAGTTGTTCGCCCGCGTGCCGTACGCAGCGCTGGAGGCTTTCGAGGCCGACAACCAGAGCCGCATGTACTACAAGGTGTCCACCCCCGGTGGCGTGCTGGTGTCGGGCTTCGAAGACCTGCCCGAGTGGCAAGGCAAGGTGCCCCAGGACACGCCCTACGCCGCCCTGGTGGACTTCTACGACGACCAGTACCGCGGCGAGCCAGTGCGCGTGGCCGCACTGCTGCAGCCGGTGGCCAGCATTGGCGGACAGGGCATTGCGCTCATCCAGGTGGCCGAAACGCTGGAGCTGCGCGAAACGCTGGCGCGCCAGATGCTGATCGACACCCTGTGGCGCCAGGGCCTGCTGGTGGCCGTGATCGCGCTGGTGGTGGTGTGGGTGGTGCAGAGCGCCACCCGGCCGGTGCGCACGCTCTCCGAGCGGCTTCGCGAGCGCCCGGAAAACGACCTCACTCCCATTGCAGCCGAGGGCGCGCCGCGCGAGTTGTGGCCGCTCATCAACGCCACCAACCACGTCATGGCCCGGCTGGAACACCTGCTGGAACACCAGCGCCGCTTCGTGCGCGATACCTCGCACCAGCTGCGCACGCCGCTGGCGGTGCTCAAGACGCAAGTGCAGTCCGCCCTGCGCGGCGACCAGGCGCCCGATGTGGCGCTGCGCGAAATCCTGCACACCGTGGACCGGGCCACCCGCATGGCCAACCAGATGCTCGCCCTGGCCAAAGTGGAGCAGTTGCGCGAACAGGCCCGCGCCAGCGCCACCCGGCTCAACGTGGTGGTGCGCGAAGTGGCGCTGGACCTGGCACCCCTGCTCGCCGAGCAGGGCATCGAGTTCGACATCGACACCGAACCCACCTGGGTGCAGGCCCACGAGTGGATGCTCAGCGAGCTCACCCGCAACCTGCTGCACAACGCCATCAAGCACACACCGCGCGGCGGACGGCTGCAGGTGAAGGTGCAGGTGGACGCCGGTGCGCAAGGCCTGCTGCGCGTGAGCAACGACGGCCCCATGCTGTCCGACCTGCAACGCGAGCGCCTGTTCGAGCCCTTCGCGGCCATGGGCGGCCAGATGGGCGCCGGCCTGGGTCTGGCGATCTGCCGCAGCATCGTCGACGCCCTCGACGGCCGGATCGACGTGCTCAACCGCGACACCGAAGTCGGCGCACAAGGCGGGGTGGATGTGCTGGTGTGGTTTCCGCTGGGCAACAGCACACCGGCGTCCAGCGGATGAATCCCTGAGCCGCTGGGTGCGCGGTCTTCAAGGACTCTTCAAGGAAGGTACCACCCATTCACAGAACAGAAGCCCTTCCAGGGCAGCCGAGGATCCGCCCTTCGACAAGCTCAGGACGGTCCAAGGGGTGCGTCCCCCCGCCCAGCGGCGAAGCCGCGCCAGGGCGGGGGGAAGCCGCGCCAGCGGCGCAGGGGGGGCTCCGAATACCGCGCAGGGGGGGGCGCTCAGAATGCAGCGCAAAGGCGTGCTCCGAATTCAGCCCAGCCCGGCTTTCGCAAGGATGGTGCGCAAGCGCTCGAACTCGCTGGCCACGAACACTTCGAACGCTTCCCCGAGCAGGGGTTCCGACAACCAGCGGTGGCGCCGGAGCGACGCCGTCCAGCTCTCGGACGCCAGCGCCAGGCGCACCGCTTCGGTGGTGGCACCGCGTTGCTCGGCCGTGAGGCCGATGGGCGCGCACACCCCCCGCCAGTTGCCAATGGCCACGTCGTGTCCGAGTTCGCGCAGCGTGGGCGCGTCCACCCCGGGCAGGCGCTCGGCCGACGTCACGGCCACCGGCCGCATGCGCCCGGATTCGATGTGCGGCAGAAACTCGCTCAGCCCGCTGCCGCCCACGCTGAGATAACCGGCCATGAGCGCGGCCGCTGCTTCGCCGCCGCCCCGGAACGGGATGTAGTTGATGTCACGCGGTGCCACGCCGAGCGAACGCGCCAGCAGGTGCACCGCCACATGCTCGGTGGAGCCGCGCGAACCGCCGCCCCACTTCACGGTACGCGGGTTCTGTCGGAACTGCTGCAGCACGGCCTGCATGGAACCCAGTGGCGAATTCGGCGGCAGCACGAACACGTTGTATTCGTTGGTGAGGCGCGCAATCGGCCGGATCTTTTCCAGCCCCACCGGGGGCTTGCCGGTGATGATGCCGCCCAGCATCACCGAGCCCATCACCAGCAGGGCGCTCGGGTCGCCGGCGTGGGCATTGGCGAACTGCGCCAGGCCGATGGCACCGGCCGCCCCACCCCGGTTTTCATAGGTGACGGTGCGGGCCTGCCCGGCCTGCAGCAGCGCCTCCCCCAGCGCGCGACCGGTCAGGTCCCAGCCGCCGCCGGGGTTGGCCGGAATGAGCAAATTGAAGGTCCGGCTGGAGTTCGGGCCGGCCGCCCGCAGGGACCAGGGAGCCAGCAGACCACCCAGGGCCAGCGTCTTCAGGAAATCGGTGCGCCGCATGATCGCGCGACGTTACCACGCAGCCCGGGACATTCACGGCCGGTACACCCCGGCCAGCAGGCCGGCGCGGGAACCGCAGGGCGCATGCGCGCGGCTGCCCTGCGGTTGGCATCCAACTTGCATTGCTTCTTGTATTCAAGATGGAATGCTCAAACATGGTGCACACCGAAACAACCGCTTCCCTGGCCCCACAGGCCTGGATCCACCGTCCGCCGCAAGCCCTGCCCGGCGCACCCGGGGGACCGCTGGCCGGCTTGCGCTTTGCGATCAAGGACAACACCGACGCCGCCGGCTGGCCCACCACGGCTGGCTGCCCGGCGTTTGCCTACACGCCGACGGTGCACGCCACCGTGGTGCAGCGCCTGCTCGATGCCGGTGCAAGCCTGGTAGGCAAGACCAACCTCGACCAGTTCGCCTGCGGGCTCAACGGCACGCGTTCACCCTTTGGCGCCGTGCCCAACGCCTTCAACCCCTTGTATGTGAGCGGTGGCTCCAGCTCCGGATCGGCCTATGTGGTGGCCACCGGCCAGGTGGACTTTGCGCTCGGCACCGACACAGCCGGCTCCGGGCGGGTGCCGGCCGGGCTGAACAACATCGTGGGGCTGAAGCCCTCGCGCGGGCTCGTCAGTGCCCATGGCGTGGTGCCAGCGGCGCAGTCGGTGGACTGCGTGTCCATTTTCGCCACCACCGTGGCGCAGGCGGCGCAGGTGCTGGCGGTGGCCATGGGGGA
>JALORL010000023.1 GCA_025458915.1 Hydrogenophaga sp. | reverse complement strand
AGGGCTTGTTCCAACCTACGGAGTCGCACCACCATGCCATCCACCACCGAATGGGCCGAGTTCGCCCTGCAACCCCATGCCACCGAGCACACGCTGCTGGAAGCCTCTGCCGCCATGCAACGTGAATTCCTGGATCACCAGCCCGGATTCATCGCCCGCCAGACGCTGAAGCTGCACGGCGGTCGTTATGCCGACCTGGTGACCTGGCACTCAGCGGAGGCTGCCCACGCGGCCATGGAGAAAGCCATGTCCGCGCCCGCCTGCGGTGCGTACTTCGCCCTCATGCAGGTGGACGCTGCACCGCGCCTCGGCGAGCCACTGGCCTCCCACGGCGCCGTTCCGTCCTGAGCGACCGGGTGTCCGCGCCCCTCAGGGGGGCTGCTCGGTCGCCAGGCCGTTGTCAAGAAACGCCTGATTGAGCAGGGCGCGCAACTGCGCGGGCTTCACCGGCTTGCGCAACACCGTCACCTGCCCGTGCGGCGTGCTGCGCACTTCGTTGAGCAGGCCATCACCGGTGATCAGCACGGCGGGCAAAGGGTGCGCGGAGCCCGTCTGCAGGCGCGCGATCAGCGCCAGACCGTCGGCCCCGTCGCCCAGGCGCAGATCGCTCAGAAGCAGGTCGGGCGCAAAGCCCTGCTCGACGATGCGCCAGGCAGCCTCGGCATCCTCTGCCGTGCGTACGTCGCAACCCCAGGCAGTCAGCAGCTCGGCCAGGGCCTGGAGCGAGGCCGCATCGTCCTCCACCACCAGCAGGCGGCGCCCGGCTGGTGCCGGCAGTGTGCCCGCGGGTTCGCTGCAGGCGGTGGGCACGGCGGTCCCCGCAGGTGCCAGTGGCAGCCAGAACGAGAACGCGCTGCTTTCACCGAGACGGGAAGCGACGCTCAGCTCCAGGCCCAGCAGATCGCTGATGCGGCGCGCAGTCGCCAGACCCAGGCCAAGGCCCTGGCGCCGGTCGCGCGCCGGATTCGCCACCTGGTAGAAGTCTTCAAAAATGCGGGCGTGCTGGTCATCGGCAATGCCGATGCCGGTGTCTTCCACCAACACCTGAAGCCGCGCACCGGCCGGCAGCACACGCACCGTCACCGAGCCGGCCGGCGTGTAACGAATGGCGTTGGACAGCAGGTTGTTCAGCAGCCGCAGCACCATGCGCCGGTCGCTGACCACCCAGGCATTGGCGGGTCCGCACTGCAGGTCCAACCCCTTGTTCTCGGCCAGCGGGCGGTGCGCCCCCAGGGCTTCGTCCAGCAGACTGTCCAGCGCAAACGCCTGCAGCCGCGGCTGCAGCACCGAGGCGTCGAACTGCGCCAGTTCCAGCATGCCATCCACCAGATCACCCAGGCTGTCCACACAGACCTGGATGCGCTCGGCGTTCTGCCGCACCGGCACTTCTGTGCTGGTTTGCTTCAGGCTCTGCGCCAGCAGCCCGATCGCCTGCAGCGGCTGCCGCAGATCGTGGTTGGCGGCGGCAAACAGCCGCGTGCGGGCAGCATTCGCCTCCTCGGCCAGCCGGCGTGCAGCGTCCGTGGCCTGGTTTTCCCGGCGCAGCGCCTCGATCAGTTCGGCATTGCGGCGCCGCTGCATGAACAGCTCGGCAATCGCCTTGGCGTGGTTGGCACTGATGGCCAGCGAATACATGAGCACGATGCTGCACAGCACCGCCAGCACCAGGTGCCCGGGGTCGCCGATCCAGAGATCGCGCAGGACCAGCGGCACCAGGGTCATCAGCACGAAGGCGCGCAACAGCCCGTAGTAGCCGGCCAGATGCTGCGTGGCGCCCATGGCGATCGCGCACAGCACCACGTGCAGCAGGACCTCGGCCGTCTGGTCGCCCTGCTGCAGATGCACCACGCTGGCCAGACCCCACAGCGCGGCATTGGTGATCATCAACGCGTGGGCAACACGCACCCAGCGGCGCAGCCGCAGGCCGGGCCACACCCGGAACCACCGGTTGTACGCCAGCGCGTACCCCACCCGGGCCAGCGCAATGGCCGCCGAGGCCAGCAGCCACGCCAGGGTCCCCGGGGAGCCGCTGTCGTCCAGGAACTGCAAGCCCACGAACAGGCTGCCGATGAACGATCCGATGGCCACCAGCGGCGTGGCGCGCATGAGCTCGTCCAGCAGCGCTTTGGCGGCCACCGGGTCGCGGGCCGGGTCGGGCAGACCTGCACGCGGGGTGGGGCGATCGCGGTCCGTCACACGCCTCCCGATTCAGACCAGACCCCGCTCCCGCGCCACCACCAGCAGGTGGGTACGGCTGCGCGCGCCCAGGTGTTGCAGCAAAGCACTCACATGCAGCTTCACCGTGCGCTCGGCAATGCCCAGCTCGCTGGCAATGCGCTTGTTCGGATTGCCGCGCGCCAGCAGTTCGAGCACCTCCAGCTGGCGCACCGTGGGCATGGTCCAGTTTCCGCGGGCTGCCAGCGGTTCTTCGCCGGTGTCGAACACCGTGTGGCCGGCGGCAATGCGCCGCAGCGCGTCGGCAATCGCATCGATCGGCATCGCCTTGCCGATGAAGCCGCTGGCGCCCGCCAGCCGCGCACGCTCCGCCAGCGCCGGGCTGCGTTCGCCCGAAATCAGCACCCGCGCCAGCCAGGGGTAGCGGGCGCCGAACGCCCGCAGTCCCAGCAGCCCGTCGCCCTCCTCCAGCCGGTAGTCGACCAGCACCAGATCCAGGTCGCCGTGCACCTGCGCCATCTCCATGGCCTGCGGCAGTGCCGACGCCGTCACCACCTCGTGTCCCGCCTGCGGCAGGGACAGCGCCTGGGCGAACCCCAGGCAGAACAGCGGGTGGTCATCAACCAGCAGAATCTTCATGCGTTGGCGCCTGCGAAAGGGTTGGAGGAGCGTGGGCGCATTGTGCAGGCAGGGCGTGGGGGCACCCCTGTCCGAAAGGTCTATGCAACAGGCCCACGCGCCGCCCGCCGAGCCGGCCGACAATCCCGATCCGGTCCCGAAGTTCCCCGCAGGAGCCCGACTGCTCCCCCACAACCGCCATGCGCCTCAACGCCAACTTTTCCCAGCGCGCCAGCCTGGCGCCGCACCAGCACCAGTGGGTTGCGTCGCCGACGAAAAAGCCCGCGCCACCAGCCTGGTGCGGTACGCGCCGGCCTCCACGTTTCCGTCCCACAACCATCCGGGCGGCGAAGAAATCCTCGTGCTGGAGGGCGAGTTCGCCGAAGGCGATCAGCGCTTCCCGGCCGGCTGGTACATGCGCAACCCGCCCGGCTCGTCGCACCAGCCCGCCAGCGCCCACGGCGCCCTGCTGTTCGTGAAGCTGTGGCAGATGCCCGCCCACAACACCGCCCATGTGCGCGTGGACACGCGCGATCCTGCTGCATGGCTGACCGATGGCGAACGCGCCGTCTGCCCGCTGTACGCCGACGACGCCGAACAGGTCGCCCTGCACCGCCTGCGCCCCGGGGAAGCCCTGTTTTCCACCGCCCTCCCGCGCCCACCGGTGCAGGCCGAGCTGCTGGTAATCAGTGGCACGCTGCGGGTCGACGCCGAGCGTCTGACACCAGGTAGCTGGTTGCGCCTGCCCGCGCACGACCAACCTGTGCTGCAGGCTGGCGACGAGGGCGCCACGGTCTACCTCAAGACCGGCGAGC
This sequence comes from Hydrogenophaga sp., assembly GCA_025458915.1. Lineage (GTDB taxonomy): Bacteria > Pseudomonadota > Gammaproteobacteria > Burkholderiales > Burkholderiaceae_C > Hydrogenophaga. The sequence goes on along the minus strand of JALORL010000023.1, from coordinate 22,140 downwards.
CCTCGCGGCTGGAGCGCGAGCTTGCATGAACGCCCAAGCGAACCCAGCCCGATGACCGTAGAGCGCTACCGCATCGCCATCGTCGGTGCGGGCCTGGCCGGCCTGACCGCCAGCCACCTGCTACGCCAACATGGCGTTCACGACCACCTCGTGCTGGAGGCCCGGCCGCGCTGGGGCGGGCGCATTCTGACCACCCCGGTCAACGATACCCAGCCCCAACAGTTCGACCTCGGTCCTACCTGGTTCTGGCCATCGATGCAACCGGCCTTCGGCCAGTTCCTGCACGACCTGGACCTGCCCCGCTTCGCGCAGCACGAAGACGGCCTCACCGTGCTGGAGCGTCCTGGCCAACCGCCTCAGCACCTGCGCGGCTACAGCCAGGCAGAACCCTCCATGCGCCTGGCCGGCAGCATGGCGGCGCTGGTGGACCGGCTCGCCGCCGACCTGCCGCCCGCGCAACTGCGCCTGGGCCACCGGGTGCAGGCGCTTGAGGTGATGGAGGGCGGCGTGGTGGTGATGGGCAACGACATCTCCAGCATCGAAAACTCACCCGCCCCGGAAGTCCCTCCCCGCCCGCTGTGCATGGCCGACCAGGTGCTGCTGGCCCTGCCGCCCCGGTTGGTTGCACACCACCTGCGGTTCGATCCGCCTCTGCCGCCCACCCTGCAGCGGGCCTGGCAGGCCACCGGCACCTGGATGGCGCCACACGCCAAGTACCTGGCTGTGTACGAGCGGCCGTTCTGGCGCGCACAGGGCCTCAGCGGTGCCGCCCGCAGCGGCAGGGGCCCGATGGTGGAAGTCCACGACGCCTCCCTGCCCGACGGTGGCGCGGCCCTGTTCGGCTTCATCGGTGTATCGGCCCAGTCCCGCACGCGGGTGTCGGATGCCACGCTGCTCGCCCTCTGCCGCGCCCAGCTGGTGCGGCTGTTCGGCCCGCAGGCCGCCGCGCTGCAGGCGGAGCACCTCAAAGACTGGGCGCAGGACCCGTTCACCGCCACGGCCGCAGACCTCGAAGAACCACCCGAACACCGCCCCGCGCCACCGGCCGGCGCGCCCGAGGGCGCTTGGCGCAGCCGGATACTGGGCATCGGCAGCGAATGGTCACCGCAGTTTCCGGGCTACCTGGCTGGGGCGGTAGACGCAGCCAGCCGGGGTGTGCAGGCGCTGCTGGGCAGACGCCTGTAGGCAGCGGCGCGTCGCGGAAAGGGTGTGAGCCTTTCCATGCTGGCCTGCACAGCACAGCACAGCACGGCACGGCACGGCACGGCACGGCACTGCAGGTGCAGGTGCAGAGGCGGACGTTCTGTCACAAACCGCCTCTGGCATTCCTGAGGCCCGCTGCCGTTCGGTACGCCGCCTCCACCATGCGCCCTTTCGCCAGGCAACAAGGGACCGGTGCGTGGCGTGTGTGCAGTTCGGCCTTCTGCCGCTCATGCCCACCCCGCCTGTCCCAATCCCTACCTCCGATCTGCCTTATCGAAAAACCCATAGCCCTTGCCATCTTCCGCCTCGCCCCCTGGGCGCTGCTGCCTTCCGACCGGCCCGCACTTCCTGTTGCAGCGCAGACCACCACACCCACCGCGCCCGCCCCTGTGCCCGTGGTGGAAACCGGCACCATCTTCCCCGCCAGGGTCTAAAGCCAGTGGGTCGCTGACTACAGCCGGCAGACCGGCCTGCCACTCGAGTGCAAGCCGGCTGGCTCGTCCGCCTGGGTGAGAGCCATCACCGAAGCTACCGTTGATTTTGGCGCCGCCGACGTGCCGCTACCGCCAGTCGAGCTGGAGCGCCGCAACCTGTTCCAGTTTCCGACCCTGGTGGGCGGCATCGTCACCATCGTGAACTTGCCTGGCGTGTCCAACGGCGAATTGCGGCTAGACGCCGCCACGCTCGCACGCATCTGGGCCGCCGAATCACACGCTGGAACCAACCCCATTGCCACTCTGAACCCTGGCCTGACGCTGCCAGCACTGCCGATCCAGCGCGTGGTGCGCAGCGACGGCTCGGGTACCACCAACGTGTTCGTGAACCACCTGCGCAGCGCCGCACCCCCCGAGGGCGCCGACGGCTCCAGCAAGCTGGTCGCGGCGGTGAAGGCCACGCCCGGCGCCATCGGCTACGCCTCCTCCCACTACTTCCTGCGCGATCAGTTCAGCAGTGTGACGCAGCGCACCCCGCGCGGCGAATGGGTGCAGCCCACGCAGCCCGCCCTCAGGGCCGCCAACCGCCACCTATTTGCTGGTGCCGCGCGAAACTGCGTCGCTGGAACGCGCCACGCGCACACTCAACTTCTTCCATCAGTCCGTCATGCTCTGCGACCGCGCCGTGGCCGGCATCGGCTTTGCCTCACTGCGAATCGACACCCAGCCCCGCATCGTGGGCCTGTTGTCGAACTTCAAGACCACCGGCGGACAGCCCGTACCGGTCGCTGGCACGCTGACGCTGCCTGCCCGCACGCCCGCTCTATGACACGGGTTGTGCCAACCTAAACACACGCGATTACTGCGCGCAACCGCTCTTCAAGGCGAGCAACACCCTCAATTTTGAGAGGGCCTGCAATGGCCCCTCCCCCGCTAGCCTACAGACAGGAATTCCCAACCGCGGGATCAAGCGGAAGGGGCACCACACAGGCGCCACCGCTGCCTCTAAAGCACGCCGTGCCCGGGTTGGTCGGGAACTCCTGCGGGTTGCCGCCAGCAACAGACCCCTTCGCAAAGGTGCTTCGACATGACGCTCTCAATCCCTATCGACGACCGCATCCGCACCCTGGTGGACGCCGGCAGCACGCACCTGGCCGGTCACGCCTTCGTCTCCCCGACACTCAATGAGCGGCGCATGAAATACGCCACCCGCAACGCATCGCTCATGGCCAGCGGCGTGGACGCAGATGACAAACCCACAGACGAAGAGACCGGTGTGAAGTTCCGGCTAAACCAGACCGGCAACATCTTCTACTCCACCACCAGCGACATCCTGCAGGACGACACCAAAAAGCTGTTCGACAGCGTGACCGTTTTGTTCGCCGCCATGACCAAGGCGCTCGCCGACAAGGGCAAGAGCCTCTTCGACTACGACGCCTGGAGTTCCATGATTGGCAAATCGGGTTACTTCGTCGAGGTGCAGAAATTCGAGCGCAACCTCGTGATCGAGAAGAACTCGCTGACCATCGACACCCAGATCGTTCAGCAGCTCATTCCTGGCCTGGTCAGCGGAAACTCATTGCTGATAGCCACCAGCGTTCTGAACGCAATCAACGGCGAATACAAGAGCGAGAAGATGACCGACAGCACCAAGCTCGGTCACCTATTGTTCATCTGCGAAGAGCTGTTCGGCTCACCCAGCATCACCGTGCGCCTGTTCTTCGCCACCAAGTTGAGCCATGCGGCGATCACCGCGTCGCCCTGCCACAAAACGGCCACCTCCAAGATCGAGCAATCGCAACAGGCCAACACCTTCCTGTTCGTGTCGCCGGAAACGATCGCCAAGTTCGCCGGCCAGTTCAGCGAAACGCCCGATGCCTTCACTGATCTCATCGCCCGGCTCTCCGGCTACATCGAAAGCTGATACAGGTTCCCCGCTGCCAGGCACTCACCCCCTAGGAGACACCCCATGCCCATCACCCTCACCGAGGCCCAATCCGCTCTCACCACCGCGCTCAACATGTGGCTGGACCAAAACCCGCAAGGGTTCCAGGTCAACGTCAATGGACAGGCCGTCAACATCATCTACAGCCGCAACGGCAACCGCCTGGACTTCGGCTTCCCCAACCTATATCCGCTGCGCAACAGCGACGTCGCTGCACTGACCGCCTGGTGGACGGCCCAACATTCCGGCACGAAGATGCTGCCGCCGCAAATGGAGCCGGGCTCTGGGCTCTACAAGATCAACGCGGTGCTTTTGCCGGTTTCGCCCCAGGGGGTCATGCTTAATTTTCACATCCCCCTGACGGACTGACCCCGATTCCACCTTCAACCCAACCGGAGTCTGATCCATGCCCACGGTGATCAATGTTTGCGTCTACCGCGACGAACCTGCCCTGTCCCAACCCGTGCTGATGTACGCCGCCGCCCAGGCCATGCGAACCCTTGCGTTTTCCTACATGAAGGTGAGTGGCGGAAACCTGAAACAGGGACAGCAGATCTCCATGCACCAGGCCTGCCGCATCACCGAGGGACCGTATTCGGCCAACAACCCGGGCGTGATCAAGACCTGCTCGCGAATCGGTATCGCCGACGGCTCCAACCCGCCCCAGGTGGAGTTCGACTTCACCTGATGGCTTCACGTCTCGCCCCATCCCTGTCCCCCTGACTGCCCCCAGGAGATCCCATGCCCTCCACCATTCCCTACGACCCCGCGCTAGCGCTGGGCAACGTCGTGTCGCTTCAGCGCCTGACAGTACTGGAGCAGATCGCCTCTGCCCAGGCCCCTGCTGACGCGGCTGAAGATACCCTGAACTCGCTGATCGCGCTCAAGCGCTCGCTTGACATGACCGGCCAGGAACTCATCAACATGGGCGTGGACCCATCCGAGGTGATCAAGGCCAGTGCCGACACCGGCAAGGACATCGCTGCAGCCGCCAGCGGCTTCAGCAAGGCCAAGATCGCCTCGCTCAAGGCCATACAGCCCCTCAAGGCCACGCTGCGCGGCATCAACGACTCCATCGAAAGCCCCATCGACTACAACCGCACCCAGATCAAGAGCATGCCGCTCTCGGCCGACTCCATGCGGCTGAACGTGCAGTACTTCGCGGTAGACCAGAACGCGCAGAACTCCAACACCCACGCCGCCACCGTCAGCGCTTTCGTCAGCGACGAAGTGAGCTTTTTCGGCGATGACTTCTCTTCCCAGGCCAGCACCTCCGCCTCATCGCAGGTCAACAGCCAGTTGAGCAACCACAGCATCGCCGGGACGCTGGTCATCTCGGTCACCTGCACGCACAAGGACGCGGTGCTGCTGGCGCCCTTCATCCTCGACGTGGACAAGGCAGTGCGTGTCTGGAACAGCCTGTACCCCGACGCCATGATCAAGCCCGACAGCCTGGCCAGCATTTCGCAGATCGCCCAGCAGGCCGACACCGCGGACGAGAAATCCCTCACCCTGCTCTCGGGGGCGACCTACGGCTCCAGCTTCGTCGGCATGGTGCATGTTCTCAACACCACCAAGACCACCAGCAGCGAAGAGATGTATTCGGTGGCCAGCAAGCTGCAAGGCCAGTTCAAGGTCTCCGAATGGTTTGCCGATGCCAGCGGCGGTTTCGGTGTGGAGCAAAGCTTCTCCAACGACGCCAAGAACCTGCTGAGCGCGCAGAACATCACCTCGCACTGCTCGCTGGTCACCATGGGCTCCATCCCGTCCATCAAGTCCAACGAAGTGCGCATGGGCGTCAAGGGCTTCAGCGACGACGACGGCGCCAAGTCCATGGCTGCGCTCATGAAGCTGCAGAACGCCACCGCCTCCGCACAAGACTCGGTCGACGCCTCAGCCGCAGCCGCGCGCACCGGCGCTCAGATGATCGCGCTGCAGAACTCCAAGATCTCTGCCACCTTGAGCGGCCTGGCCGACATCGACAACCAGCAAAACAAGATGCTGGACACCAACTCCGTGATGGACGCGCTCGACGACTACGTGCAGAAATGCCTGGCCGGCAACATCGGCGTGCCGATCAACTACTACCTCAAGCCCATCACCCGCTCGCAGCTGGCGCAGATGTGGATGGCCAAGTATTACCCGGGCAAGTTCCTGAGCATCGGCGGCGACGACAGCGGAACCTCTGGCGGCACCCCATCGCCTGCCCCGGCCCCCGCCCCGGCGTCCTGAACCCGCCCGCCGCAGCACCCCCTGACCAGGAGCCCCCATGCAAGACAACACCATCGCCTTCCTTGCCGGCCCGGCCGCCTTCATTGCCGCCCACCCCATCGTTCTAAACGACATCGCCCCGGGCGGCATTCCAGCGGTCAACAACCTGCGCACCCGCTTCACCCTGTCCACCGCCACGGCCGCTGGCGGTCTGCCCGCGCCGGGCGCACTGCCCATGCTGCGCATGCAGCCCGTCGGCGGCCCGGCGGTGGTGGCGCCACCCGGCGGCGGCGCGCTCACCACCATCGATGCGCTGTACTGCCGCGCTGGCAACGGCGGCGATGCCTTCAACGCCTTGCCGTATTGCGACATCGCCATCGCCCCCGGTGGTGCAGACGCCCACACCCTCTTCACCACGGGCATGAACGGTTGCTCCCTCGTGGTGGCCAGCGCCGTGCCTGCGGGCGCCCCCGCCCCGCTGGCCCCGGGCCACCTGCGGGTGCTGCACGACCACGACCACCGCACCCTCGCTGCCTGGCAGGCCGCCGGCTACACGGTGCGCTTCGCCGCCTATGTGGACGGCGCCGTGGGTGCTGGCGCAGCGCCGCCGGCCTGGGCCGTGGCCGCCGTGGTGGCCGACTACAACCCGCACAACTACCCCTTCGGCGTCATGACGCCGCAGGGCATGGGTGTGCGTGTGGTGACCAACTTCCTGCAATGGACCGGTGCCCACTGGACCTTCAACAGCCGCCACTACGTGGCCTTCGCCGCAACGCCGTACGACCTCGACGCCGTGCCCCCCGGCGGTGCCAGCAGCACCCAGTCACTGCCCATCTGATCGAACACTCCAGTGGCCGCGCCGGCATGCGGGCGTTCCTGGCCTCCGAGCGCGCGTGCATCGACCGCCTGCTGACGCGCTGTGCCGGTCTGAGCGTCGGCGTGGACGAATTTTTCGCCGCCGAGTTCTTCACCACCCAGGCCGGACGCGCCCTCATCCTGCAGCCCCAGGGCGCGTTCGGCTATTTCTACCTGCCCGTGGCCGTCTTTGACGACCCAGGTCGCCGCCAGGCTGAACTGCGTACCCTCATCGACCTGTTCACCTTCTGGGCCACGCTGCGCGAACGCGGCCTGATCCTGGTCGCGCCCGACGACCCAGCCACCCTCAATCGCCTGCATTTCGTGGGCGAGCTGTTCGACCATCCCCAGGCCCACCCGGCGCACCTTTCCCTCAATCCGCGCGGCGACTTCAGCTTTCAGCCCGAAGCCATCCAGGACGCCGACAACAACGTCATCTACAAAGGCATCCGCCTGAGCGGCGATCTGTACCGCCTGGTGCAAGCCCAGGTAGGCGGCAAAGTGTTCCCCAGCTGCACCCTGGTGGACATGGCCGTGGCCTGGAGAATCGCCTCACGTCCGACTACCGTCCAGCGCCCAGTTGCGAACACCCACACAAGCTCTGCAAGCCTCCCTAAATCAACCAATGCCACGCGCTCCAGCAACGCTAGGCAACCCCGGCGCTCGCGCAGGCGCCTCGCCGGCGGGGTGGCGGGCCTGGCCCTGCTGGGGCTGCTTGTCTGGGGCCTGGATCAGCAGCACGCCCCCCAGGGCCAACCCGCTGCCGATCGGGCCATCGGCACAGCCCCCGCCCTTACCCCAACCCCTGCTCCCGCCACCAATGCCCCGCGTGCACCAGCACCTCCCATCGCGCCAAACCTGCAGGCCACTGCCCCACCCAACGCCTCAGGCGACGCCCCATCCACGGCCGACACTTCGCACCCGCAAGGCATCGACCTTTCTAAATGGAACGCCCAGTACCTGGACGCCGCCCTCGCCTCCGGCGGCTTGTCGTTCGTAATCCTGCGCGCCACCGACGGCACCCAGACCGACCCCCGCTTCAGCGACCTGTGGGTGCGGCTGCAACAGGAAAAGCTGGTGCACGGGGCTTACCACTTCTACCGCGCCAACGAGCCCGCCGAAGCGCAAGCCCAGGCCTTCCTGCGCGCCTACGGTTCACCCCAGCCGCTGCGGTTGCCCCCCATCGTCGACGTGGAAGAACTGAGCTTCGACGGGCTGCCACCCAATCCCGCCTTGCCAGCGCTGCAGCAACAGCTGCTGGCCCTGCTGGACCTCCTGCAGCAGGCCACCGGCAGCGTGCCCATGATCTACACCAATGCCAATATCGGCAACGCCTTCCTCAACCACCCGCGCTTTGCGCAGTACCCGCTGTGGGTGGCGGACTGGACGTCTCACACCCAGCCCACCCTGCCCCAAGCGTGGCAAGGCACCGGGTACCGCTTCTGGCAACGGGCCAACCGGTACACCCTGCCCAGCGGCCAGAGCGTGCCGGTCGACATGGACCTCTTCAATGGCCTGAGCGCCGATTTGCTGGCCCTCGGTACCCCGCAGGCGACCCCGGGCCGCCCCGCTGACCGCTGACCGCTGATGCAGTCACCGCAAGCTACCTTTTTTTACAGTTCCCGTGGCGCCCTGGGCTGGGTTCAATGCACTTTTGAACTTCCTCCGCGCCCCTGCCATGAACCACCACGTTGATATCTACAGCCCCGCGCGCATGAACCACCGCGACCTGCGCGCCATGTTCAAGCTGCGCTATTCGGTGTTTCATGAACGCCTGGGCTGGGACGTACAAACCGTCGACGGGCTGGAGCGTGACGCGTTCGACGACCTGCCCCAGGTGTCCTACGTGTTGGCCAAAGACCCCGATGGCGCCATCGACGCCTGCTGGCGCCTGCTACCCACCACCGGCCCCTACATGCTCAAGGACATCTTCCCCGAATTGCTGCACGGCCAGGTCGCACCGGCGCGCCCCGACTGCTGGGAACTCAGCCGCTTCGCCGTCGCCACCGACCGCGTGGGCACCTCCAACGCCACCTTCGGGCCCATGTCCATGGCCCTGATGCGGCAGTCGGCCGAATTCGCACTGGCCCACGACATCGTGCGCTACGTCACCGTGACCACCCCGGTCATGGAGCGCATGCTGCGCCAGCAGGGCCTGCACATCCACCGGGTCGGGCCGTCCCTGCGCATTGGGGTGGCCTCTGCGGTGGCAGTGGTCATCGAGGTCGACGACATCACCCTGGCCGCCATCGGCATGCGTCCAATTCAGTGACGGTGGGCGCCAGCCCCCCGGCACAGCTTGGCCACGGTGGGCTGCCAGTCGATACGCTCCACCAGCCGCTGCAGTTCCAATTCAGTGAGTTCCGCGCCCCTGTCGCAACCGTGGACGTCCACCAGCATCGCGTTGGACAGTACGGTGCGCGGCAGCCTCTGGACGATGGCGCCGTCGTCCAGGCACCTCCAGTCCCAGCTCACTGCCACCACCCCGTGCTGCAGCGCTGCGGTCCACTGCGTGAACCCCTCCCGGACCGAGCGCAGCAGGCATTCACTGGAATGGTGCTCAAAATGCAACTCTTCGATGAAATCTGGACTTATGCGGACATAGAAGTCTGTGGACACAGAGCCGCTAGTTCTTTGTATGCTTGACATCGTGCTGGGGTGAATAGGGTGAATAGGTACAGGGAGCGAAAAAATGTCCACAGGCTGGTCGCTGTCCGGCACCATCGATCTCATGGCGTTGGTGCTCGAGGCGAAATCCGAATGCGAGTTTCTGTCGAACATGGCGCTGGCCTGCCGCCAGATAGGGTTCGAGCGCTTCCTGATCGGCACCCAGTGGCACGACGACAACGGTGCGCCCGTCCACCGGGTGGTCAGTGGCTACCCCGCCGAATGGCAAAGAATCTATGCCCAGCGGCAGTACATTGCGCTGGACCCCACGGTGGGTCACTGCCAGAGAAGCACCCAGACCCTGGTCTGGAGCGATGCCCTGTTTGAGAGCACTGGCAGCATCGCCCTGCTGGAGGAAGCGAAGTCGCACGGCGTGGGGTTTGGGCTGAGCGTTCCGGTGCACGAGGCCCGGGGCAGCGTCAAGAGCATGATCAGCCTGGCCCGCGACCATCCCTTGACCAGCAGCCCCGCCGAAGCAGAGCACCTGATCGCCGCCGGCAAAGTGCTGGCCAGCTGCGCGCACTTTGCCTACCGAAGCCTGCTGGCTATCGAAATGACCGCCACCCACCCGGCCAACCTGTCGCCACAGGAATCGCAGTGCCTGCGCTGGGTGGCCATGGGCAAGACCTCGGCCGAGATCGGCGAAATCATGTCGATTGCCGAACCCACTGTGGTGTTCCACATCAAGCACGTGATGGAAAAGCTTGACGTCAAGAACCGACCCCAGGCAGTGGCGGTGGCTTTTCGGCTGGGTTTGTTGGATTGACCGGTGACAGCTGCGGTTCATTCACGAAACTTTACGCCGCGCTAGGGCGCGGCGTCATCATCAGGAATGACAGGTGCAGCAACGTATGGAATGGCTCAACCGTTCGGGAGTCACCTGCTCACGGTGCTACGGTAAATCCACTGGGGCAAGAAAACATGGTGCGGCTGGCGGGGATCGAACCCACGACCCTTGGCTTCGGAGAGTGGAAAAATTGATCGACATGTTGATGTGCCAAACTCACAGAGCGGATGCCAATAGACACCAATATGCATCAAGTCGTTGATCTGCAACGTTCTTTTTGGAATGGTGTCGTGACATGCGTTTGCCCGCATGACGTCGCTTGTCACACATCTATCTCAAGAAACAATGGGATTTTTCTACACGATGCAATCGGGAGATGCTGACCATTGTCCCGCTGGAACGCGAGGCATCGCTCCTTTGCTGCGTTTCCTTCGTTGGGACTCACCTTCCGGCTCACGTCATTTGGCGGCTTGTGGTTTTGAATGAAGGCGTGGCATAACGACTGGCGAATTGGTAGCGATGCAGGTGAAGTTCCAGCGGCCTCTTTCAGCGAATACAGCAGCGGTGTTGCCCCCAACGGTCCGTTCCACCTGACAGCCTGGTGCATCTGCAACACTTTTCCTACTTGTCCAGGTTACCCAGTGATGTTACGGGATCCGACCTCGTAAACGATCAGTTGCGTTCTTCGGAAAGCCCAATCTTTGTGATCGAAGTTCCGCAAAAAAGTCAGACCCGGCTGGCGCCATTGAAGCGACAGCACTGCAGCGACTTGAGGCGGACGCTGGCGGTGAATGTGAAACCACCGCGTTCTTGTCTTCTCCCCATTTTTAATGTTCCCAGATACCCGTCAGTGCCTCGGAACCGCTTCGATCAGCCGAAGTCACCGAAACCAACTCCCATCGCCTTTGAGGATCCATGTTCAATTGCTCGTTGAGGCTAACCACCTCCGCCCATGAGTCAACACGATACTCAACCCGTGTCTTGTTTGGCGCCACTCCAGACTGCAAAGAAACCAATCTGGAGCCCGGCAGCTCTATCGACTCCAGAAAAGAGAACAGCTGATTCCAGTCGTGAACCAAGAGCTGCTCTGCCAAAAGCAATCTCGCAGGTTGCCCCGCCGCAGCGGGTTGCCGAGCACCCTCAGCAGCGGCGATCTGCGACTTCAAAGTGTGTTGTGTCGCCCTAATTTCCTTAAATTCTTTGCGAGCATGCAACTCCAAAAAGGCTGCCAAGAACAATGACAACACAAACAAAACAGCCACGCCACGCCATAGCAAGCGTGGCAGGGCTGACTCAACAAAATCGATCTTGAGCGCCCTCATGACCTGCGCTCCACCAGTGGAAAGAAGGGCGCCCAACCATCGGCACCAAAAACAGCAGTGGGAGTAGGCGCAGTCCAAGTCAAAGCGATGGGACTCTTTTCCTCATCCTGCATGCCTGACGTCACTTCTGACGATTTTCCAGCGCCACTGCCTGCCAATGCAGAGTCCAAGTTGCCTTGCAGACCAATTGTTGTGGCACCGTCTGCTTCTACCAGTGTGCATACTTGCCTTGAACCAAACTGCGGAAACGCGGGCGCCAAAGCCCACATCGGTTGAATGCTCTTGCATTGCACACCGATGGTCTGCGCCCAAGAAAAAAGCAGTTGCTTCACATTGAGCGGCATAGCGGCAGCAAGACCCTTGACAGACGGATCTGCTGCACACGCCACTGCTTTGGGCTCCACTTCCCAGTAGCGGGCAGCAGAGCGCAAGGCCAAAGCGGCAAGGTCGTTCTGAGTTGCACCCTTCGGAACATCAAACCACACTGGGGCGCAGTATGCCGAACTAAGCGCAATGCGAATTCGCTCGCGCTGCTTCTTTTTGAAAGCGCTCTCGCCCACTTTATGCAGCAATCGTTCCAAAGGCATGGAGGCAGGAACGCTCACCTCGAGAACGTTCTCACCCCGGCGACCCACCCAGGCCTTGCCGCGGGAGACATAGAGATGGCAGGTATCACCCCAAACCGACCACACGTTTGACCTCCTCAATGGTTGTTTTACCCTGGGCTACCAAAGTCATGGCTTGCTGGACCAGCCGCTGTGAGCCGTCACCGTGAATCACGGCCCTCAACCCCGACATGGACTCCTGGGAGACCATCATGTCTCTCATCGAGTCGTTCAAAACATGCACCTCAGCCAGCACGAACCGTCCTTTGTAGCCGGTTGAGCGGCATTCTGAACAACCCACTGCCTGCGGCACTTTGTCTGGAACAGGCACTCGCTCATGTTCGAGGGAACGGACCTCTTCTTCGTCCAAGGTTCGCCAGGTGTGGCAGTGTTGGCAGAGTTGACGCAACAAGCGTTGCACCACGATGCCATTGAGCGCTGAGGCTAGTGCAAACGCCTCTATGTTGAAGTGTCGAAACCGGCCCAGCACGTCGAAGAGGCTGTTGGCGTGCACCGTGGTGAAGACCAAGTGACCTGTTAACGCCGACTGCACGGCGATTTGCGCAGTCTCAGCATCGCGTATTTCACCCACCAGAATCTTGTCCGGGTCGTGTCGCAATATGGACCTCAGTCCCGTCGCGAAAGTCAGACCCTTCTGCTCGTTCACCGGAATCTGAAGTACGCCAGGCAACTCATATTCCACGGGGTCTTCAATGGTGATGATCTTTTCCAGGCCATCATTGACCTCTGACATGGCCGCGTAGACGGTGGTGGTCTTTCCGCTGCCGGTGGGCCCAGTGACCAACAGCATGCCATGCGGTTTGGCCGCAAGATTGCGCACGCGCTGAGCAAGCTCAGCCGAGAAGCCCAACAAGTCCAATGACATGGCAGCGGACTGATGTCGCAGTTGTGCCTTGTCAAGCAGGCGCAGCACTGCATCTTCACCAAAGATGCTTGGCATGATAGAGACCCGAAGGTCGATACCGTCACCTTGAGGGGACTGCCACCGAATCCGACCGTCTTGTGGCCTTCTCCGCTCGGTGATGTCGAGTTGGCCCATGACCTTGATCCGCGAGATCACTTCCTCTGCCTTGGAGGGGTCTGGCAACGAAGGGCCAATCGACATCACCCCGTCGAGGCGGTACTTCACACCGATGCCCTTCCTGGTCGACTCAAAGTGAATGTCGCTTGCGCCTTCGTGGTATGCCCAAGCGATGGCTTGATCTACAAATGAGACGACAGATCCGCTGACTGCTTTGTTGGCGGCCTTCGGTTCCGGTTTTTCCTCAGCGCCTCGCCCAGCATTGATCTCATGCGCCAAAGAAGCCAAGTCTGCTCGGGTCATGGCCAGGCGCACGTCTGCCCCGGCATGACGGGAGAGCGCTCTTAAAGCGTTCTCCGACCATGGGTCCTCAAAAACCAGGAGCACTCTGGCTCCTAGACTGAGCTTCAAGCCGCTGTCAGCGCCAATGCCTGTCAGTTTCTGCGCCTGCGCGCTCTCGATCTCAAGGGCGTCCGGGACCTCGATGCCCTGGTGCTCATGAAGTGCTTGGACAAGCGTTGATTCATTCACCTCAGACGCCTGCAACAAGCGCACCCAGAGCCGTTGCCCTGGGTTGGGATCTCCACGCACCTTGTCGATCAAGGTTTGCAGCTGTGCGGATGAAAAGTTGCTAGCCATCAGAAAGGGACCAATTGACAACGTCAGGAGTTCTTGTGGCTCAGCGCAAACGGGTCGCCATGTCGAACACCGGGAGGTACATCATCACCACAATGGTGCCTACCAGCAGCGCAACAGCCATCAGAAGCACCGGTTCCACCACTCGGGTTACGCGCTCAACGAAGAGCTCGAAACGTTCACTGTGAAGTTGCGACACCACGTCCGCAGCCAGGTAAAAATCTCCATTGCGCTCTGCTGCTGCCATCAGGCGGCGCCCCACTTCATCACACAGGCCCTCATTGCTGAGCGAGCGGGCCACCGGCGCACCCTGTTCAATGCTCCCCAACGCAGCAGTCAATCCGCTCATGGTTCTTGGATCCATGGCAGAGCGGCTGGCCACCTTCAGCGCCTCTGTCATGGGATAGCCACCTTTGAGCATCAGCGCCAGGGCCTGGTACATCATGGCGAGCTGGAAATCCTTCATTCGCGCTCTGAACCAAGGCATGCGGTCCAGCAGCGCCAGTGCGTGCCGCTTGGCAGCACCACTCGCCACCCACAGGGCAAGAACTACGGCAATTGCGCCCGTCGCGGTAAGCGCCACCCCCTGGTGTGCGCTGACCCACTGGCTGAAGCGGATCATGGCGCCCGTCATGCCCTCTGCCTCGCCTCGCAACTGGTCGTACATACGCGCAAAGTTGGGCATCACCACCAGCAAAAGGAAGACTGAGATACCCACCCCCAGCGCCGTAACGATCGCAGGGTAGATGGAGGCACTCACAATCTTTCGGCGTAACTGCTGCACCAGTTGGTCAAACCGCAGGTAGTCTTCAAGCGCCTGCGGAAGATCGCTGGTCCTCTCACCAGCACGGACGGCTGCCACAAGCACCGGAGGTGCTGAAGGAAGGTCGGAGAGGGCATTGGATAAAGACTTTCCCTGCTCCAGGTGCGTCAGCAATTCTCTGGCCAAGGAGGCCTCATCGCCCTGCAACCGCTCCCTGGCCGAGAGGGTATCCACGGCCTCCACCACGGTCATGCCTGCACGCACCAGGGTACGCAGCTCCCGGCAGAACAATGCAAAAGACTGTCCCTTTTTCATGCCTGCTGCCCAACGAAGGTGAAGTTGACTGCCAAGCGGTCGCACGCTCAGCACAGTCGCACCGGCCGCCTCAAGGTCGGCAATCAGCGCTTGTTCGGATGGTGCTTGCATCCGCTCCTGCGTGATTGCACCTTCACCTGCGCGAACCCAACGCACCTGGAACGACGAGCTCATGAATTCCGCCCCCTCTCATCGTCGGGTTTAGGCTCATACACAAATCGCCATTCTCGGTAGCTCTGCGCTGGCCGAACCCCATGCAGCTCAAGCTCGGGGCCTCCGGTGCGAATGGGCCTGGCCTCGCTGAGTGAATAAATGCCCGCAATCCCTCCATCGGGGGCTCGAACGATTCCCCAGTCGGCACTACGCGTGATCGGGTCGCGGTCCAATCGCCGCAAATGGCGGCGCAAAACCACGGAGCGTTGATCGTCCAACAACACTTCCAGGCTTTGTGGCCATTGCTTGGCTGATCCTGGTGATGACTCGTAGTAGTCGCCAATGGCGGTGCGCACTGCCGCGCCAGTGCGAAGCAAGAGCAGTTCACGCTCACGTTGGTCTTCCTGGGCCAGTACCGTCACCACCTTTTGGGAGCCTAGCGCCAGCAACAGCATGGCAGCGAGCACAGCCAGGAAAGTGAATCCACGCTGGTGCGGCAATCCACCCATATCTCGTCGATACATGTTCACCATTGAGCGAACTCCGTCCCGTCGCGGGCTTTACCCGTTGCACCGCTCTTCACGTCGAACACGGCGTTGGCGACCCCTGGGGATGGCGGAACCGCTACCCAAGTAGTGTCGCTCTGGGTCACTGGATCCACAGGAATGGACCGGATGTAGCGGTCCTCAACCAGCGCATTCAAGTTGCCAGGGTAACGTCCTTTGTCCCGGTAGTACTGGTCAATGGCCTGGCGCAGACCCGCCAGGTTTTGTTTGAGCACCGCCTCCCGAGCGTCTTCCACCCTGTCCATATACATGGGGGCGACCATGCTCGCTAGAATGGCCAGTACGGCCAGCACCACCAGCAGCTCAATGAGCGTGAATCCCCTCTTCGCGCCTTGATTGCGGGGTGGCTTACCAGGTCGCATACACCGTTCCGTCCAGAGCCTTCGCGTCCGAGGCCGAACGCACATCAAACACGTCTGCACCGGGCTGGGGGTTATCGGGTGGCGAGGCGTAGCTGCGAAGCCGCCAGGTAGCCTCCGCCGGCAGTGCCGGGTCAGCGAATGGGTCACGAGGAATCCGGCGCAGGAAGTACACCTTCTGCCCTTGGCTGTTCGGGCGGCCATCGTCTACCCCCTGCACCAGTTGTTGCAGGCTGGCGGGGTAACCAGAGCCCGTGGGCCCTGGTGAAATCCAGCCTTCGTTGGCATAACGCTTGTGCTCGTCCAGTGCCGACCGGATCTCCCACAAGCCGGCTCTCAGGTCCCGCTCTTTCTGCGCCACCAGCAAGGCCTCACCCAATGGCATGATGGCCGCCGCCAGTATCCCCAGCACGGCCATCACCACCAACAACTCGATCAGGGTGAATCCCTTGGCCAGTAGTCCCCGTGAACCGGTCCAGGCAGGGGTTGCGCCGGCGGACATTTACTGCACCTCTACAGTCCAAGCGGGCTTGGTGCTGAGAGGTACGACAGTGCCGACACCGAGGATGTCGCCCCCTTCATGCTTGAGAGATGCTTGGCCTGCCGCAATGGCCTTGACGCGCGCGGTGAACACCGTGCCCTCTCCTTGAACGCCTCTGTCGGTACTGCTCATCAGTCCAGCGTTCAGCCTTCCTTTCTGAGCCTGCACCGCATGGCCAAAGGTGCTCACCGCATTGGACTGCCGGAAGTAGTTGCCCTCGTTGACTGCCAGCACCTGAAGCTTGTCGGCCGTAAAGCCCATCACCAGGGGCAAAGCAGTCAGCGGTACATCCGACTGCACCTTCAGCACCACTTCAGCCTCTTCGCCCACCTTCATTTGGGCAGGGCCCTGGAGGCTGAGAACCAACCCTTTGGGCGCAGCGGCTGTCGTATTCGAACTTTCCTTCGGTGAAGTAGCGGAGGTCGCTGTTGATGGTTGGGATGCAAGCGCACCGGATGTATCTGCTCGTGCCACGGTGTCGCTGCGCGGAGGCGGACGCAAACGTGTGAAGCTCTCCGTGCCCACCCACATTTCTGCTTGTGCAATATCGGGGCGCGCTGCACCCCGAAGAATGCGCGGGGTGATGGCCAGAATCAGCTCCGTGCGCTGCACATCGTCTTTCTGGCTTGAGAACAAGCGACCTGCAATGGGCAGATCTCCCAACCCCGGCACCCGATTGGAAGTGGTTCTGTCTTCGTTGCTGATCAGGCCCCCCAGCAACTGGGTTTCCCCATCGCGCAGCCGAAGCGTTGTGTTCGCATTGCGGGTGCCAATCTGGTAAGCCACGGTTCCAGTGGGGCTGCGCACTTCACGAGCCAACGAGCTCACTTCCAAGCCCAGCTTGATGGCCACTTCATCCGAAGGGGACACCACCGATTCCACCTCCAGCTTCAACCCCACATCCAGGTAGTTGACGCTCTCGGAAATGAAACCCCCGCTGGAAGCAGCGGTGGTGGTGATGACCGGCACCTTGTCACCCACCAGAATGGTGGCCTTCTCTCGGTTGCGAGCACGAATGCGCGGGTTGGCCAGAGTGTTGAAGTCCCCCACCTCGCGCTTCAGGTTCACCAACAGGCTACCCACTGACAGGCCCACCTGGTTGTAGTTGATGCCGTTCAAACCACCGCGCAGGTTCAGGTTGTTGAACGTGTCCACCGTGATGCCGTTCTGGCCCGCCGAGGGCAGCAGCGAAAACGAAAAGTTGTTCGGGAAATTGATGCCCAGTTCGGTCAAACGTGAAGTCTTCACCTCCAGCACCTCCACCTCCAGCATCACCTCGGCATCGCCAATGTCGTGCAGCGCCACCAGCCGCTCGGCCAAGGCAACGATTTCGGGTGGCTCGCGCAATGCCAGCATGTTGGCGCGCTCGTCCACGTAGGGCGCCTCAATACGCAACAGGTTCTGCAGCATGTCCGCAGCGGTCTTGGCCTGTACATGCGCCAAATGGAACACCCGGATCACCTGTTCCCGGTGCAGCTTGTGCTTTTCCGGCGTGTTGGGGTACACCAGCACGGTCTTGCTGTCCACTATGCGGCGAGAGAGCTGAAACGCACTGAGCATCAGGTCAATCGCATCTTCAGCGCGCGCGTCCTTGATGAACACGCTCGCCCGCTGATCCGTTTGAACATCGCGGTCCAGCACAAAGTTGATGCCGGTGCCGTCGCGCAAAGCCTCCATCAATGAGGACAGCGGTGCGTTGTTGAATCCCAGGGACACAGTGCGCGTTTCTGCCAGCTGGTGCTGCCGGGCCAAAGCGCTGTTCAGGCGCAGGTCGGACTCCAGTTGCCGCTTGAACTCATTCAATTCAACGTGGCGGGGCGCACGGGCGAGCCCGGCGTCCACGGCCTGCAGCGCAGCCGCCAGTTTGCCGCCCTTGTGCAGTTCCTTCGCTTGGCCCAAGGCCTTCAACGCCTCTGTGTCTCTGGCCAGCTCGGCCTGCAAATCACGGACCCTCGGGTTTTGAGGGGACAGCGCTGCCGCTCGATTAAGCCGCTCCTGGGCGCCTTCGAGGTTACCTGCAGATCGTTGCGCCATGGCCTCTGAGAGCAGAAGCCCCACGCCGTCAGACTCTGCGGAAGCCAACCCCACGCGAAGCAGAGCGCTGTCCGGGTACTGATCCACCCCCTGCTTGAGGGTTTGAATGGCCGCTTCGTAGCGTCCCTCGCGCAATTGCTGGTCAGCTTCATCGCGAATGCGCTGTTGCGCGCAGCCCACCAGTGCCCAAGCCACCCCAATCAGAATGAACAACCTCAACCGCTTTGCGGAACCACGCATCGCTACACCACCTACTGTCCAAATCATGCTGTGAATCACCTGGTCTCAAAACGGGGAGATGGCGGAAGAGCGATCCGCAGGCGCTCTTGGGTGTCGGGGTTCAACAGATCCATGGCCTCAAGCGTGATGCGCTCAACCCGATGACCTCTTGGGCTGCGCCCGCCCTCGGTCAAGGTCACTGAAACCTGGTCACCCCAATGGCCCACCAGCCAGTAGCGGCCATCCGGGCCCCGCATGCGGCCCTCGGTCACCCATTGCCTGGCGGTGTTGCCCCAAAGGGGTCACGTACTGCCATTGCCATTTCCGGGCGAAGCGAAGGTCCTGTGCCAGCGGGCGACGGCATTCCCTCTGTGCCTTCCTCCTGCACCCATAGCTTCCATGTCCACTGGGCAGACAAGGGCTGCATGCCCCCAGCCTGAGCACTCAGCAACCGCATTTGCTGAACGGTGGCAGAAGGCAAGCGGATTTGAAGCTCGGCCTGCCAGGCCTTGAGTGAGGCGTAATCCCCTGAGGCCTCCACTTCAACTTGAGCATGTCCGGCCTGCTGTTCATTGGCGGGCAAATGAGAAATGGAAAGTCGCTTCAAAGCGACTGCGTTTCCCATACTGGCAGCGTCGGCCGCTGCCTTGACCAGTTCGTCGATCCCTTGACGTGGTGGCCACTGGCCCGGGTCGATGGGTGGTGTTGAGGGGATGGGTTGCACAGATTGCGAGTTGGTAAGGCCCTCCAGCGCTCCCTGCAGCTGCTGAACCTCGGAGGCTGCCGCGTTCGTCTGGGCCTTCAAATGCCACCATCGCGCGCTCACTCCACCGGTTGCCACCAGTCCCACTGCAGCAGCTACACCGATTTGCGTCGCCATTGGCCAGGCGAGCACACGTTTGGTCCGGTAATTACTTTTCGGACTACGCCTTTACCATCGGTAAACGTCACGAATAGGGTGGTGAACTTGTAGGTGCCTCGGTCGGTTTCCCAGGAGTACAGCGTGGTTCCGGGACCGTCTCCAGTGCTGCTCGCTGGATCCAAGCCCACAAGTACCCGAGCCTGAGTGAAAGACATACCGCCCTCGATTACGTCGTAGACGCCATAAAGGTCGGTAGATGTTGTTGGGGGGGTGCCGCTCCCGCCGCATGCAGTTGCAATGGCTGCCGCCATAACTGCTATAAACCAACCTTTGTGTGCTGAATAGCCATCAGTCTGTATTGACATACTGGTCAGCCACCCTCGACATAGGCATTAATGCTTTGCACCAACAAGAATTCAGCCGTAAGATGAAATTCAATATCATCCCCAGCACCAACTATACGAATTAATCCCGCTTCTTTTGAAATAGATAGATCCATATCCATGCAAGACTTTAAGCCAGCAATGGTTAATCCAGAAACTCCAGTAGCGAGAAGCCTTGCTTGAACGCGATCAAATCCAGCTTTAACCCATTTTTGTGGTGGTTTTGAAGGAAAGTCTTGGAAATCAAACCTTAACAAAACCGCGGGACCATCGCGGTTAAGCACAATCTCGTGCATATTCACACGCTTGAGCGATGGCGTGTCTGAGCCATAGATTGCCTTTATAGGCATCTCGTCATTCAAAAAATCTGTCCAACTAGGCATATTAGTAGGAATAATGCTCTTTTGCACCGGGTACATGACCAGTCCTTGGGTTCTCAGGGGGACGAACATTGAAATGCGGACCCTGATCACCCCTACCGCCTTGCCCCCATCGATGACCCGCTGAGTGATCTTGGATAATAACCCGGCTACCATCGGGGCGTGTATAAGTATATTCACGGGTCATGATCGGCTTATGGTCAGTACCAAGTACGTTTTTTCCATTGATATCGGTCATTGGTTGGCGAGTAATTTCGTCAGGATGTTTTGAACGAGGAATTCCCAAGTCTCTTTTAGCGTCATTTAGTGCTCCACTTCTTCCTCCGCCACCTGACACTCCTCCACCGCCCCCAACTCCGCCGCCACAAGACATTTCTGGGCCACAAAGTTGGCCAGGTTTAGGAATCTTGTTGAATCTTTGATTGAATAAATATCCAAATGCTGCCGTTAGGGCTCCATCGCTGAACTTCCCCCCTCCCGCCATAGATGCTAAACCGCCAGACACGGTAGCCGAGGCACCTTGCGCAATGTCGCCCATAAGGCCATCGCCGCCAAGTCCTTCAGTATTGATCGTGACGAACTTTCCAACAATCGCACTGGCAGCTCCTCGTCCACAGTTTCCGCCAGATGCAGCAGCACTTACGCAGCCAGCTCCAGCGTGCGCCGAGAGTTTCGCTAGTTGACTTACATTTTCGCCAGCCGTGACCGCACCAGCCGCAGCAAATAGTGCGCCACTTATTGCACCTCGCCAGAATGCCTTCCCAGTTCCTGCATTGATAGCCGACCCTACACCACCAGCAATAGCTCCGACTGCAATTTTTGCACCTGTGCTCATTGCGGCAACCGAAGTCACTGTAGTTTGTGTCAATGCACTTACTACTGCGGGCGCGAAATAAATGATCACAGCAACCACCACAATCGCGACGATAGCTCTGAACAATTTCTTGAAGAAGTAGCCACTAGGGTCGGTATACGCCAGCGGGTTGTTCAGAACGTAGTGCGGGTCTGCACTCAGGAAGCGCCCAATGAGCGGGTCGTACACGCGCCCGTTCATGTTGATCACCCCCATCTCATCCATGTGCTCGTGCATGGTGTAGCCACGCTTGGTCACGCTGGAGGTCAGAGTGTCGTTCGCGTCGCGCTGACCATCGAGGTTGCGGCGCTTGCCCCAAGGATCAAAGGCAAGGCGCTCAGTCACTGCACCCCCTTCGTTGGTGATGGTGGCCAGGCTGCCCAAATGGTCGTGGTGGAAGTAGCTCACCGCCCTGGGCGCGCGCCCATTGAGCGCGCCTTCACGCTGCACATGCAGGGCAAACTGCATCTTGCCTGCGCCCACATAGTGCCCGTTCATGTACCAGGTGGTGCCTGCGGCCATGTTGCTCGGCGCGTTGCTGGTGAGCGTGATGGTCTGGCGCAGGCGTTGATGTTCCGGGCCGTACACAAACGACACCGTACGGTCAGCCACCGCGTTGGTGGGGTTCTGCGGGTCGGTCAGTTGACCGAAGCGCATTTCCCGGATCTTGTTGAAGCTGGTGTATTCCTCCCAGCGCACGGTGTGTGCACCCCCAGCTTGGTCCTGGCTCACCGTGTACATGAGGTTGCCGTTGCCCACGGGCAAGGTTCCGCCACCTGCTTGATCGATGGAGCGAACACCGCCCAGGTAATCGTCAAAGGCGTAGGCCAGTGCCTTGGAGCCCCGGTTGGCATGCACCACCGAGCCCATGGCGCCAGCCCAGTTGTCGGAGCCGAGGGTGATGGCGGTGAGGCGGTTGGGGCGCTGCGCGTCGTAGTGGTAGTACCCCACGTCGCTCTTGTAGCGGATGTTGCCCGCCGCGTCGTACAGCACCTGGGTGTGCTC
>JALORL010000154.1 GCA_025458915.1 Hydrogenophaga sp. | reverse complement strand
ACGCACGCGGGCGACCTGCTGGCCGAATATGTGCTGGCCATGAAGCATGGCCTGGGTCTGAACAAGATCCTCGGCACCATCCACACCTACCCCACCCTGGCCGAGGCCAACAAGTACGCCGCCGGTGACTGGAAGCGCGCCCATGCGCCGCAGCAATTGTTGGCATGGGTCAGGAAGTACCACGACTGGAAACGCGGTTGAACCGAAGCCCCCGCCACCGAATCCACACCCACACCATGATCCGATCCACGCTTCAACGCCGCCAGCTGCTGGCTGCAGTGGCCCTGTCCGGCTGCCCCTTGTGGTGGCCATTCGCCCATGCGCAGGACGGCTTCGACCACGACTACGCGGCCTGGACCGCCCTGCTGAAAAAGCATGTGCGCTGGCTGCCAGGGGGCCATGCCAGCCAGGTGGACTACCGCGGCTTCCAGGCCGACCGCGGAGCGCTCAAAACGGTGCTGGATGCCATGAGCGCCGTGCCACGCAGCCGGTTCGACGCCTGGAGCCGCGAACAGCAGATGGCCTTCCTGATCAACGCCTACAACGCCTTCACGGTCGAGCTGATCCTCACGAAGTACCCCGATCTGAAATCCATCAAGGAGCTCGGTTCGTTGCTGCAGTCGCCGTGGAAGAAAAAATTCTTCACCCTGCTCGGCGAACCGCGGCACCTGGACTGGATCGAGCACGAACAGCTGCGCCCGCGTTACGCGGAGCCACGCATTCATGCGGCGGTGAACTGCGCCAGCGGCATGCGCCGCTTCCTGGCCGACCGCACGCGCAACCGCGTGGCCAACGGGCGGCTGGAGGTGAGCGCCATCTTCAAATGGTTCCGGGAGGACTTCGAGCAGGGCCACCTGGGCCTGAAGCGCGTGGAAGACCTGTTCGCCCGCTACGCACTCCAACTCAGCGACGATGCGGCCGTTCAGGCGCAACTGCGTGAGCGCACCTTGCCCGTGACCCATCTCGACTACGACTGGGCGCTCAACGGCGCGGGGCGCTGAGCATGGAGCATTCCATGCTGCTGCGACAGGCCTTGCGCGTTTCCCTGCCCTGGCTGTGCGCCGGATCGGCGCTGGCCCAGCCGGCCCATCCACCGGCCCCGCAGCAGCCGCTGCCACCCCTGGTGTCGGCCGCGGGCGATGCGCTGAACCCGGCCTGGCGCGTGGTGGGTTTTCCGAAACAGCATGCCGACATTCCGGCAACCACCTTCCGTGCCGGAACGCTGGAAGGGCAGGCGGCCATCCGCGTGGACACCGATGCCTCGTACGGCACGCTCGTCCACGACTGGCGCGGCCCGGCACACACCTTGCGCTGGCGCTGGCGGCTCGACCAGCCACTGACCGGTGGCACCGCCCCGCCCGACCTCATGAGCAAGGCCGGCGACGACGCGGCGCTCAAGGTCTGCGTGATGTTCGACCATCCCCTGGACCGCGTTCCGTTCATGGAGCGTACCGCCCTGCGCCTTGCGCGCGGTGTCAGTGGCGAAAACCTGCCGGCCGCCACCCTGTGCTACGTGTGGGACAGCGGCCGCCCGGCCACGCTGCAGGGCACCAACCCCTACACCCGCCGCGTGCGCTTTTTCAGCCTGAAAGGCAGCGAGGCACCGCTGGGCCAGTGGATGGCGCAGTCGCGCAATGTGGCCCAGGACTTCGTGACCCTGTTTGCCGACGAACTGCCCCAGGGCCGCGACACCCCTGCCAGCGCCGTGCCCGAGGTGACGTCTGTCGTGATCGGCGCCGACAGCGACAACACCGCCAGCCGCAGCACCGGCTGGATCGCCGACCTGCAATGGGTGGGCGGCGCCCCTTGAACATGGCAGCAAAACCACCGGGTCCGGGGCTGTTGCGGGCCGGTTGGGGGCGAAGGGGAAACACCCCGTAACATCGGCCCCCATGCACCACGGCATCAAAAAACTTCTGCTGCTAGGCGCCGGCCATGCCCATGTGCATGTGCTGGCCAGTCTCGCCCAGCACCGGCCGGCCGACCTCGATGTCACGGTGCTCAGCCCCTACCCCCACCAGACCTACAGCGGCATGACGCCCGGCTTCGTGGCCGGGCGCTACACCGCCGAGGAATCGCGCATCGCGCTGGAGCCGCTGGTCAAGGCCGCCGGTGCGCGCTGGGTGCAGGGCCGCTGCGTGGGACTGGACGCCGAGCACCGCACCGTGAGCGTGGCCGGTGGCGGCCCGGACACGGCGCCGCTGCTGCACTACGACGTGCTGTCGGTCGACACCGGCGCCACCATGGACCGCGCCCGGCTGGAGGCGGAGATGCCGGGCGCCACCACCCATGCCCTGAACGTGCGGCCCATCGAAGGCTTCGTGCACCTGTGGCCCCACGTGCTGGAAATGGCCCGGGACCGCGCGGTGTCGCTGGCCATGGTGGGCGCGGGCGCGGCGGGCGTGGAACTGCTTTTCGCCGCCGAACAGGCCATTCGCGAGCAGGGACGGCCAGGCTCGCGCTTCACGCTCATCACTGGCGGCCCGGAGGTGGTGCCCAACTACCCCGAAGGCGTGCGCGAACGGGTGCTGCGCCAGCTCAAGCGCCGCGGCATCACGGTCCTGCGCGAGGCCTGCACCGGCTTCGACGCCGGTCAGGTGAAGCTCGCCAGCGGCGCCACGCTGGCCTGCGACGTACCGATCCTCGCCATCGGCACCCACGCCCCCGCGTGGCTGCAGGGCAGCGGGCTGGCGCTCTCCGAACAAGGCCACATGCTGGTCAACGCCTTCCAGCAGAGCACCAGCCACCCGCAGGTGTTCGCCGCGGGCGACGTGGCCACCCGTGCCGACGCCCCGCACCCCAAGAGCGGTGTGTACGCGGTGCGCGCCGGGCCAGCGCTGGCGGTCAACCTGCTGGCCGCCCACGAGGGCAAGGCCCTGCAGGCCCACGAACCACCGTCCCGCACGCTCAACCTGCTGTCCTGCGGCACCCGGCACGCCATTGCGAGCTATGGGCCCTGGTACCTGGAGGGCAGCTGGGCCTGGGTCTGGAAGGACCGCATCGACCGCGGGTTCATCCGGCGCTACACCCGCCCCGCATGACGGCCCCCCGGAACACCCCCGCAGACCGCAGCCCCTGGGGCGTGTTTCTGGTGTTCCTGCGGCTGGGCCTGACCTCGTTTGGCGGGCCGGTGGCCCACCTGGGCTACTTCCGCACCGAGTTCGTGGAACGCCGGCAATGGCTGAGCGAACGCGCCTACGCCGACACGGTCGCGCTGGCGCAGTTCCTGCCAGGCCCGGCCAGCAGCCAGGTGGGCATGGCGCTGGGGTTGGTCCGAAGCGGCCATGCGGGGGCCTTCGCGGCCTGGGCGGGCTTCACCCTGCCCTCGGCCCTGGCGTTGATCCTGTTTGCGCTGGGCTTGGCGCGCCACGGCGACCTGATGCCACCGGGCGCACTGCACGGCCTGAAGGTGGTGGCGGTGGCGGTGGTGGCCCAGGCGGTGTGGGGCATGGCACGCCAGCTGTGCCCGGACGCCATGCGGCGGGTGCTGATGGTGCTGGCCGCTGCTGCCGTGCTGTGGCTGTCGTCGGTGTGGGCCCAGGTAGGCGTCATTGCCGCGGCCGGTGTGGCCGGTCTGCTGCTGTGCCAGCCCGCGGCTGCGTCCAGCACCGACGTGTTGCCCATCACCGTGCGCCGCCGCACCGGGATGTTGTGGCTGACCCTGTTTGTCGTTCTGCTGCTGGTCCTGCCGCTGCTGGCCCAGGCCGTTCCCGATGCCACCCTGGCCCGCATCGACGCCTTCTACCGCGCCGGCTCGCTGGTGTTCGGCGGCGGCCATGTGGTGCTGCCCCTGCTGCAGGCCGAGGTGGTGCCCAATGGCTGGGTGGACACCGACACCTTCCTTGCCGGCTATGGCGCCACACAGGCCATGCCCGGACCCCTGTTCACGTTTGCAGCCTTCCTGGGCGCTTCCATGAACACGGCGCCCACGGGCTGGACCGGTGGCCTCGTGGCGCTGCTTGCGGTATTTGCACCGTCGTTCCTGCTGATGGCCGGCGCCCTGCCGTTCTGGGAGCGGCTGCGCCGGTTGCCGCAGGCCCAGGCTGCGCTCATGGGCGTGAACGCCGCGGTGGTGGGCATTCTGCTGGCGGCGCTGTACAACCCGGTGTGGACCAGCGCGATCCACAGTCCGACCGACCTGGGCCTGGCCCTGCTGGCGCTGGTGGCGCTGATGCGCTGGAAGCTGCCGCCCTGGGCAGTGGTGGCGGGTTGTGCGGTGGCGGGCTGGGCGCTGGCCTGAGCCTCAGCAGCCAAGCCGTTCGGCCAGGTGCACCAGATCGCGTGCGTGCCAGGTATTGGCCGGGTCGGGCGACACGTCCTTGATGTGCGCTGCGCCGAACTCCAGCGGCCGCTCGATGTAGGCCGTGGCCAGGCCGCAGGCACGCGCAGCAGCCAGGTCGTCCTGGTGGGCGGCGACCAGCATCACACCCTCAGGCGGCACATCGAAAGTGCGGGCCACGCCCAGGTAGGTCGCCGGGTCGGGCTTGTAGGCGCGAAATACCTCGGCCGACAGGATGCAGTCCCACGGCAGGCCGGCGCGCTTGGCCATGTTGGTGAGCAGGCCGATGTTGCCGTTGGACAGCGTGCAGAGGGTGAAGCGTGTGCGCAGCCGCGTGAGCCCCTGCACCGTGTCCGGCCAGGGGTTGAGGCGGTGCCACACCCGGTTGAGCGCGGTGCGCTCCGCCTCGCCCAGGTGGGCCAGCCCGAAGCGCGGCAGCAGTTCGTCCAGGATCATGCGGTGCAATTCATCGATGCGCGTCCAGCCCAGCTCGCCCGAGCGAACGCGCTGCATGGCCGGCTGGTAACCGGCGCGCCAGGCCAGGGCAAACGCATCCGCATCCACCTGGGGGTACAGCGCCTGCATTTCGCGCGCGATGCTGCCGTGCCAGTCGACGACCGTGCCGAAGATGTCGAAGGCGAGGATGGAGGGGGTGATGGGTTTGGTCATTTGGTTTCTCGGGAAATGCCGGAGGGAAAGGTCTTGCTCCTTCCCCCGCTGGGGGAAGGGGTAAGCCCCCTCGCGAAGCGGAACACTGTGAAACGGGATGGGTGAGCACCTGTTCACATCGGCTCGCTGCCTGGCATCCGTGCTCCCACGTGAGCCTCCCCCCGCGCCTCCGCCAACTCCACCTGCCTCTGACGCTCGGCCAGCCGCGCCTTTTCTTCCGGCGTGCGCTGGTCATGGCAATGCGCACAGCTCACGCCCTTCACATAGTGCGGGGACTGCTTGTCTTCCAGGCTCAGCGGCCAGCGGCAGGAGCGGCAGAGTTCGTGCGGGCCGGGCTGCAGGCCGTGGCCCACGCTCACGCGCTCGTCGAACACAAAACATTCGCCCTGCCAGGTGCTTTGCTCGGGGGGCACTTCTTCCAGGTACTTGAGGATGCCGCCTTCGAGGTGGTACACCTCCTCGAAACCCTTCATCTTCATCAGCGCGGTGGACTTCTCGCAGCGGATGCCGCCGGTGCAGAACATGGCCACCTTGGGCTTCTTGTCGCCTTGCAGCGCGGGCTGTGCGTCCAGCCAGGCCGGCAGGTCGGTGAAGGTTTTGATGTTGGGGTTGATGGCGCCTTCGAAGGTGCCAATGGCCACCTCGTAGTCGTTGCGGGTGTCGATCACCACCACGTCGGGGTCGGCCAGCAGCCGGTTCCAGTCCTGTGGCTTCACATACTGGCCCACGGTCTTGTTCGGGTCCAGCTCGGGCACGCGCAGCGTGACGATTTCCTTCTTCAGCCGCACCTTCATGCGCAGGAAGGGCGGCTTGTCGCTCCAGGATTCCTTGTGCGCCAGCGAGGCCAGGCGCGGGTCGGCGTGCAGGTGGGCCAGCACGGCGCGCACACCCGCCTCGGGGCCGGCGATGGTGCCATTGATGCCTTCGCGCGCCAGCAACAGCGTGCCCTTCACGCCGTGGGCGTCGCAGCAGGCCTGCAGCGGATCGCGCAGGTCCGCAAAGTCGGGCAGGTCGACGAATTTGTAGAGGGCGGCGGTCAGGAAGCGCGCACTCTGTACCGCGGGTTTGCCGGCGCGGGCGGTGGGGTCGGGAAGCGTGGAAGACATGGGTGAAATTATCCTCCCCTGCCTGCCAGCGGGGGCGCTACAGCGCTTCGAGCCGGCGCGGGTCGGGCTGCTCAATCCACTGCGCAAACTCGTCGGCCAAGCGTTGCGCTGCAGCGGTGGCGGTGCGCCAGGCCTGCATGCGGGCGGGCACGTCGTGCAGATAGCGCACGAAGTCGTTGCGGTCGGGCAGGCGCCCGCCGGGCAGGCGCGCCACCCAGGCCGGGTCGGGCGCCAGCACCAGCATGCTGTCCAGCGCCCCAGCCGGGCACCACCGCCTTCTGGAAATGCGGGTACAGCACGATGGGCGACTGCGCCGGCGGCCGGTACTGCAGGTGCAGGTGGTAGTCGGTGATGCCACCGTCCCAGTAGGTGCCGGGTGGCGCGTGCGCGATGCCGTGCACCGGCTGCAGCATGAAGGGAATGGAGCAGCTGGCCTGCAGCGCGGCCATGAAGTTGTCGGGCCGCAGCGGCGCCAGGTGGGTGCGGAAGTCCTGCGTGCCGAACGGTGGCTGGGGCTCGGCGCCGCTGGAAAACACCACGCGGTCGATCCACGCACCCAGCGCCTTGCGGTGCACGGCATTGCTGGCGTAGGCCGCCAGATAGCCCAGAGGGGTGCGCAGCTTGCCGTCGCGCGCCAGCACATGGCGCCCGCGCGAGGCCACCAGCTGCTGCGCCGTGGGCCGCTTGCGGCCGGGTGGCGGGTCGTGCCGCTGGGCAATGTAGTCGCGCTCCAGGCGTTCGAACGCTGCCCGTGGGTCGTTCAGACAGGCCGTGGCCATGCGCCAGGCACCAATGGAAGCGCCCACCAGATGCACGGTGTGGGTGGAGTTGGCCAGCCAGTGGCCGAAGATGAAGCGGTCCAGCGGGCCCAGCACCAGCCCCTTCGGCCCACCGGCTGCCGCCGGCACGATGCCGACATTGGCCGCCTGCAGGCCGTTGCGTTCGATGTGTTGGCGCGCGAGGGGTCCGGCGTAAAGACGAAGGGCTTGCATGGGCTGCGATTGTCACGCAGCCGCTGGCCCACCGGCCCGGTTGGCTTCAGGTCACTTCCTGCGCACTTTCGCTGTCGCTTTCGCTGCGGTCATGGCGGTTCAGCGCGGGGATTTCCTCGCCCACGACGATGTCGGGGTCGATGCCCAGCACCAGGCCGATCGGGTCGGGGTAGGTGCTGATGATGTTCTCGGGCCGCAACTCCAGCTCCTGCGCGCGGGCCCGCCAGGAGGCAATGTGGATCACGCCGGCAATCGGCTCGTAGACGTCGTTGTCGAAGGGCGCGTTCTGGTGCTGCACCGCGTCGATCATCTTCTTCGGGAAGTTCCACTCGCGGGCCAGCGCCGCGCCCACGTCGGCGTAGCTGTAGCCGAACACGCCGCGCTCGGCGGTGGCGCGCTTGAGATCGAGCATGGGCACGCTGCGGTCCAGATCGATCATGGCTTCGGGCATGCCCACGTGCATCACCAGTTCGCCAATGCCGTGGATGAGGCCGGCGGTGAACGCGGTGTTCTCGTCGATGCGGATGGGCAGCGCCAGATAGCGCGAGAGATTGGCCGTGTTCAGGCTGTAGCGCCAGAACTGGTTGAGGTTGACCGTGCCCAGCATGTGGAAGGAGTCGCCGAGTGCGGCGCCGATCACCAGCGCGCGCACCTTGATCAGCCCCATGACATTGATGGCGTCGCGTGCGGTGGTGACCGCACGGTGCAGTCCGAAGAACGAAGAATTGGCCAGCTTGAGCAGCTTGGCGGTCAGCACCGGGTCCGACTCGATGTAGCCCGCCGCCTTGAGAACGTCCACCTCCTCCTGCTCGAAGGTCTCGATCAGCTTGCGCACCACCTTCGGCGCTGATGGCAAGGCCTGGGGCTGCTTCAGGAGTTTTTCAAGTTGCATGCTGCACCTGTGAAAGGACGGTTTTGACAGACGCCAATACGCTGTTGGTATTGATTTCGACCCATGTTTGCCGGACTTGAGGCGGTTTTTCAGCCGTCCGCATCAACGGCGGTGCCTTGTGTCGGGCGGCGCAAGGAGCACAACACCACTTATTCGGCGCGAAGTGCCCCATGACCAGGGGCAGCAAGGGACGGCTCCGCCGGCCCCAGATGCCGTCCCCCCTCAAAGCGCCGAAGGCGCGCCAGGGAGGGGGGAAGCTGCGAAGCAGCGCAGGGGGGTGTTCCGAACCCTAGGGGTGATCCGAACCCCCGGGGTGTTAGTCAATAAAAGCCGCCAGCACATCGCTGAACGACCACTCGGTGGGGTCCTTCTCCAGCACCGCATCCAGGTCCAGGCCGAGCGTGAGGCCCACCATGTCGGGGAAGGTGGCGGCCAGGCCGTTGGCGTCGAGCTGGATCTCTTCGGCGCGGGCGCGCCAGGACGCCAGATGCAGCAGGGCACCCATGCAGTCGTAGGTGCTGCCTTCGAAGGGCTCGATCTGGTTTTTCAGCGCCGACACCATGTCGGGCGGAAAGTGCCACTTCTCGGCCATGCCGGCCCCCACTTCCGCATAGGTGTAGCCCAGAAAGTTGCGTTCGGCCGAGGCGCGCTGCAGGTCCAGCGGTGCAGTGGCCATGTCCACGCGCATCATGTCGTCGGGCATGGCAATGTGCATCACCAGAATGCCGATGGCATGGATCAGGCCGGCGGTGAAGGCGCTGCCCTGGTTCTGCCGCAGCAGCCCGGCAAGCGAGCGCGAGATTTCGCCCACCCGGATGC
This sequence comes from Hydrogenophaga sp., assembly GCA_025458915.1. Lineage (GTDB taxonomy): Bacteria > Pseudomonadota > Gammaproteobacteria > Burkholderiales > Burkholderiaceae_C > Hydrogenophaga. Next base: position 342 of record JALORL010000154.1, on the reverse strand, counting down.
TGTAGCGCCAGAACTGCTTCATGTCCACGCCTGGAATGTCCTTGAAGCTCGACGCCAGCGCAGCCGCCATGATCAGAGAGCGCACATGCGTCATGCCCAGCATGGCCACCGCTTCGTTCACGTCGCCGATCTTGCGGCTGGCCCGGAAAAAGGCCGAGTTGGACAGGCGCAGCACCCGGGTGGTGAGCGCCGGGTCCTGGGCAATCAGCTCGCTCACCCGCTTCGGATTGGGCTCCTCGGCATTCATCTCCCCCAGCAGGTCCGCAATGCTGCGCGGCATGGAGGGCAGTGCGTCGGGATGTTTCAGAAGGGCTTCGAGTTGCATGGGCTGAAGTCCGTTGG
>JALORL010000022.1 GCA_025458915.1 Hydrogenophaga sp. | reverse complement strand
CCACCGTGGTCACGTGGCGGAAGCGCCAGAGGCGGAAGGCGTCTTCCAGGTCGGTGAGCTCTTCACCCAACTGGTACAGGTCCCAGTGGTCCTTGGGGTGGCGGTACACCTGCAGCCAGGCCTGTTCCACCGCGTCGCTGGCCTCATACGGTTGGGTCCAGTCGCGCTGCGTGTGGCTCTCCGGCACGGCCAAGCCACGACGGGCCAGCAGGCGCAGGGCTTCGTCGTAGAGCGAAGGGGCTTCATACGCGGCCTGCACCACGGCCATGCGCTGCGGGCTGTGGGCGTGCGGCTTGAGGCGTTCTTGTTGCCCATGGCGAATTCGATGCAGCGGTACTGGTGGCTCTGGAAACCGCTGGACTGGGCCAGGTAGGGCCGCAGCGCGCTGTATTCGGGCGGCGTCATGGTGGCGAGCACGTCCCAGGCATGCACCAGCTGCTCCATGATCTTGCTCACCCGGGCCAGCATTTTGAAGGCAGGCTGCAACGCATCCGATGCGATGTGGGCGATGGCCGCTTTCAGCTCGTGCAGCATGAGCTTCATCCACAGTTCGCTGGTCTGGTGCTGGATGATGAACAGCATCTCGTCGTGCGCGGGCGAGAGCGGCTTTTGCGCGCCCAGGATGGCGTCGAGCTGCAGGTAGTCGCCGTAGCTCATGTCGCGGCTGAAGTCCAGCTGCGCGCCTTCCTGGCGGACAATGTCTTCGGATCTGGGCATGTTTCGATCCCGTTCGCCCTGAGCCTGTCGAAGGGAGAACTTTTGGGGTGAGGGCTTCGACAGGCTCAGCCCGAACGGTCTGGAGTTGACCCGCAGTGTCCTGCGGTCAGGTCACTGCGTGCTTGCGGTTGAACTCGGGCCGCTGCCATTCGCCGCTTTCCAGCACCTGGCGCAGGTGTTCCACCGCGTTCCACACGTCCTCGAAGCCGATGTAGAGCGGCGTGAAGCCGAAGCGCAGGATGTCCTGGTGACGACCGCCGTCGCCGGCGCGGAAGTCACCAATCACGCCGCGTGCAATCAGCGCCTGCACGATGGCGTAGGCGCCTTCGCCCCTGGTGAGGCAGACCTGCGAGCCACGTTGTGCATGGTGCTCCGGCGTGGCAAGGCCGAGGCCGTGGCCCGCGCAGCGTTCTTTGACCAGCTGGATGAAGAGGTCTGTCAACGCCAGCGACTTGCTGCGCAACGCGGCCATGCCGCCGTGCGCTTCGGCCGCGAGCACCGTGTCCACGCCACATTCCAGCGCGGCCAGACTGATCATGGGTTGCGTGCCGCACTGGTAGCGCGCGATGCCGGGCGCAGGCTGGTAGTCGGGCGTGAAGGCAAAGGGTGTGGCATGGCCCCACCAGCCGGCCAGCGGTTGCCAGAAGCGGTTGGCGTGGCGTGGATTCACCCACACGAACGCCGGCGCACCGGGTCCGCCGTTGAGGTACTTGTAGCCGCAGCCCACGGCGTAGTCGGCGTTCGCGCCCGTCAGGTCCACCGGTACCGCGCCCGCGCTGTGCGCGAGGTCCCACAGCATGAGCGCACCGGCCGCATGGGCGGCGGCGGTCATGCCGGGCATGTCGTGCATGGCGCCGGTGCGGTAGTTCACGTGGGTGAGCATGAGCACGGCCACATCGGCCGTGAGCGCTTCGCCGAGCTCTTCAGGCTCCACCAGCACCAGCTCGAAGCCGCGTTCCCTGCACAGTGCCTCCGCAATGTAGAGGTCGGTGGGGAAGTTGCTGCGTTCGCTCACGATGCGCTTTCGCCCCGGGCTGTCGGCCTGCGCCAGGTGCAGTGCGGCACTCAGCACCTTGAACAGGTTGATGGAGGTGCTGTCGGTGGCCACCACGGTGCCGGGCGCGGCACCGATCAGGCGCGCGATCTTGTCGCCCACCTTCTGCGGCATGGCAAACCAGCCGTTCTTGTTCCAGCTCTGGATGAGGTCGGTGCCCCATTCGCGGCTCACCACGTCGGCCACGCGGGCCGGGGCGCTGCGCGGCATCACGCCCAGCGAGTTGCCGTCGAGGTAGAGGGTGCCGGCGGGAATGTGGAACAGGTCGCGCAGAGGGCGCAGCGGGTCTTGCGCGTCGAGCGCGCGGCAGTCTTCAAGGGTCTTTGCCATGGGAGTTCTCAAGAGGGCTTCGACAGGCTCAGCCCGAACGGATTCAGAGTTCACGGAGGATGGCGCGAATCGGGCTCGCGTCGGCGGTGGTGAGTTTCAGGGGAAGGGCAATCAGCTCGTAGTCGCCCTCGGGCACCTCGTCGAGCAGCAGGTTCTCCAGTACCCGCAGACCGCGCTGGCGGATCACCTGGTGGCTGTCCAGCGTCTTGCTGTCAGCGGGGTCGATGCTGGCGCTGTCGATGCCGATCAGCAGCACGCCGCGGTCGGCCAGCAGTTCCACCGTTGCGGGAGCGAAGGCGGGCAGGGCGTTGTCGAAGGCATCCTGCGGCTGGCGCTCGTACACCCGGACCAGCACGCGGGCCGGCAGGTTGGTGAGGGCGTGGGCGATGTGTTCGGGTTTCACCAGCGGACCGCAGCCGATGGCATGGACAACCCGGCAGGGACCCAGAAAGGCGTGCAAGTCCACTGCACCGATGGCCGCACCCTGTGCGTCGTAGTGCAGCGGGGCGTCAGCGTGCGCGCCCACGTGGGGTGAGAGCGTGATGGCGCTCACATTGACCGGGCAACCGGGCCCGATGGTGGCCGCCCATTGCTGGGCATACAACGTATCACCTGGAAAAACCGGCGTGCCAGGGTGTACGGCGGGCGAAATGTCCCAGAGCTTTTTCATGGTGGGTGAACGGTAGCACCGCGAAAAAAACCGTGGTGTCGGTTCTATCCAACATCCCGAAAAAATACTTCAGGTCTGAAGTATTTCCTCCGACCCCCGCGCGTGTTTCAGGGCTTGCGCACGACCAGCACCTTGAGTGCACGGTCGCTGGATGTATCGGCAAACGCCGGCGGGTTGGGCAGACGCTGCTCCACCACCAGCGATGGGGCTTCGATGGCCAGCTGTTCGTGCAGAAAGTGCTCGGGAATCTCAGGCGCGTTCAGGCACAGCAGCGCCTGGCCGCCAGGCAGCAGCAGTTCCGGCAACCGGCGCAGCAGGCGCGGGTAGTCCTTGGTGGCCACGAAGCTGCCCTTCTGGTGGCTCGGCGGGTCCATGATCACCAGGTCGTACGGACCCATGCGCGCCACCTTGCCCCACGACTTGAACAGGTCGTGCACCAGGAAGCGGGCCCGGCCTTCGGCGGGCGATCCCGCGAAGTTCAGGCGGTGGTTGTGCTGGCCGGTGGCCATCGCGCCAGCGGCCATGTCCAGGTTCACCACCAGGGCCGCGCCGCCCTGCAGCGCGGCCACCGAAAACGCGCAGGTGTAGGCGAACAGGTTCAGCACGCGGGCACCGCGTGCGTTCTCACGCACCCAGCGCCGGCCCTCGGCCATGTCCAGGAACAGGCCGTGGTTCTGACCTTTGAGCAATTGCACGCCGATGCGCGCACCGCCTTCGTTCACCACATGGGGCTGCGGCACCTCGCCAGCCATGCACTGCGTGACGGGTGCGCTGCCTGGCCCGTCGGGTTGGCGTTGCTGCAGCACCCAGTTCAGGGGCTGGCCGGGCGCCAGCACGGTCCACCGGGCTCTGAGCGCCTGGTCCAGGTGGTGGATTTCATCGGCATGGGCGGACCCGAATTTCGTGGTCACCCATACCGGCGCGAACCAGTCCAGCGTCCAGTCCGCGCTGCCGGGGTAAAGCCCGCCCCGCCCATGAAAGATGCGCTCTGCATCCTCGGGCATCGGCATCGTCGCGATCGTCTCCAGCAGTGCCTGCATGGAGTCAGCTCTCCAGCCACGTGCCCAGCGGGGGCAGACCATGGCGCACCCGCGCCTTGTTGCAACCGTAGCTGCCCTCCTGCAATTCTGCGCAAGGGGCGGGTCGTTGCAGGTAGATGCCGCAGGCCACCGCCTTTCCCACTTCGCCCTGCAGTGCCACGCAGCGAATGGGCACTTCGCCTGTGCCGCGCATCCGGCAGGTGTTGCCTTTGACCACCTCGGTCAGCCCGGCGGGGACCTGACCACCCATGTCGTCCAGTTCATAGACTGCAAACTCCACGCGGTAGCTCTGGCAGCAGGCGCCACAGGTCAGGCAGGCCGACGGTGCCGGGGATGTGGTCATGGTCGGGCGGCGGCTGAAATCGGCTCAGGCATTGGGCAGCGCGGTCAACCCGTGGCGGCGACGCGCGGTGCCGCAGGCCTCGCTGCCTTCTTCAAATTCGCGGCAGGGGTTGGGTCGCCATTCATAAATGCCGCATTGCGCCTTCTCGCCAATGCGCCCGTACAGGGCGGCACAGCGCGGGCGGGCGTGGTCGGTACCGCGCATGCGGCACAGGGTGTCATTGAGTTCCACGGCCAGTGCAGCCGGTACCCGCCCCCCCTGCGCCTCGGACTCGAAGACCGAAAAGTCCACACGAAAACTGGCGCAACAGGCGCCGCAGCTCTGGCACTGGCTCATGGTTGGGGCGAAGGCCTCGCGGTGGGGAGGTGCGTGCATGCACCCGGCGACCGCGATTATCGGTGTTGCAGTGCTGGCTGGCTGGCGCGCGCCACGGCCTTGAGCAGGCGGCGCCGGATCAGCCCGCTGACCGGTCGTATCAGGGTCCAGTACGGTGCAAAACGGCGGCGAAGGGTTTCGGACGGGCAATACACCCGGGTATGCGTGACCAGTCGGCACCCGCCCGCCACGGGCTCCACACACACGTTGAGAACCAGCTTGGGCTGGTCCTGCAGGCGCTCGAAGGCCGTGGCGTCGGAAACCGTCTGCAGACCGTAGTCGAGCCGCCAGAACTGACCGGCCAGTCCGAACGCCACTTCCCGGTCCGGCAAGCTGCCCAGCGGGGTGAACGAGTGAAATCCGAAGCCCCGGGATGGCAGGGCCACACCACCCATTCCCAGGCGCCGCAACAGACGGCCCGGGCCTTCGCGCAAGGCGATGGCGCGTTCGATGAGCGGATCGGGCGCGCTCAGACCGGGCACCACCGCCGCGAACGCCTGTTCAGGCGAAACCCCGGGCAGCACCAATTCGTGCCGTTCGGCAAACTGCCATTGGGGCAGGTAGTGATCGATCAGCTGCATGGCATGCCCCTTCGGATTCAGGCAAGCCGACCCAGCAACAGGTACTCCATCAGCGCCTTCTGCACGTGCATGCGGTTCTCGGCCTCGTCCCACACCACGCTTTGCGGGCCGTCGATGACTTCGGCGCTGACCTCTTCGCCGCGGTGCGCGGGCAGGCAGTGCATGAACAGCGCGTCGGGTCTGGCTAGGGCCATCATGGCCTCGTCCACGCACCACTGGGCAAACGCCGCGCGGCGCACCTCGTTTTCGGCCTCAAAGCCCATGCTGGTCCACACGTCGGTGGTGACGAGGTCGGCACCCTTGCAGGCTTCCTTCGGGTCCTTGAACACCTTGTAGCAGTTGGCGTTGGCAATGCCGGCCAGCTTCGGGTCCACCTCGTAGCCGCTGGGGGTGCTCACGTGCACGGTGAAGCCCAGCAGCTCGGCGGCTTGCAGCCAGGTGTTGGCCATGTTGTTGCCGTCGCCCACCCAGGCCACCACCTTGCCCTTGATGGCGTCCAGCGGCTGACCGCTGGCGGCGGGGCGGTACTCCACCAGCGTGAACAGGTCGGCGAGGATCTGGCAGGGGTGGAACTCGTTGGTCAGGCCGTTGATGACCGGCACCCGCGAATGCGCGGCAAACGCCTCGATCTTGCTCTGTTCGTAGGTGCGGATCATCACCAGGTCGACCATGCGGCTGATGACTTTGGCGCTGTCCTCAATGGGTTCGGCGCGGCCCAGCTGGCTGTCGCCGGTGGTGAGGTGCACCACCGAGCCGCCGAGCTGGTACATGCCGGCTTCGAAGCTCACGCGGGTGCGGGTGCTGGCCTTCTCGAAGATCAGGGCCAGCGTGCGGTCGGGGTCGGCGAAGGGCTGGTGCTTTTCCACCGCCTTGAACTTGGCCTTGATGTAGGCCGCACGCTGCAGCAAATAGGCGTACTCGTCGGCGCTCAGGTCCTTGAACTGGAGGTAGTGGCGGATGCTCATGGCGCGCTCACTCGGCCAGGAAGGCGTGCACCAGCGGCAGCAGGATGGCGGCGATTTGGTCCGCTTCGGCCGTGGTGAGAATGAGCGGCGGCACGATGCGGATCACGCTGTCGGCCGTGACGCTGATCAGCAGGCCGGCGTCGGCCGCGCGCTGCGTGAGCACGCCGCAGGGCTTGCTGAGTTCCACGCCGATCATCAGGCCCTGGCCGCGAATGTCCTTCACGCCGAGTTTGCCGGCCAGGCTGGCTTCCCGGCGCAAAAATGTTGGCTGCCTTGGGGCCGGCCACCACCGCGCCGATCGGCACCCCCGAGCCCAGGCCCTTGGCCAGGGGCATCACGTCGGGCTGGATACCCGCCCACTGGTGCGCAAACCACTTGCCGGTGCGGCCCATGCCGCACTGCACTTCGTCAATCATGAGCAGCCAGTCGCGCTCGTCGCAGAGGGCGCGCACGTCCTTGAGGTACTGGGCGCGCATGGGGTTCACACCGCCTTCGCCCTGAATGGTTTCAAAGAACACCGCCACCACGTTGGGGTTGCCTTCGGTGGCTTTCTTCAGCGCCTCGATGTCGTTGGCTGGCACGCGCACGAAGCCCTCCACCAGCGGGCCGAAGCCGGCCTGCACCTTGGGGTTGCCGGTGGCGGACAGGGTGGCAATCGAACGGCCGTGGAAGGCCTTTTCATACACCACGATTTCCGGACGCTCGATGCCCTTGTCGTGCCCGAACTTGCGTGCCAGTTTCAGCGCCGCTTCATTGGCTTCCAGGCCGGTGCTGCAGAAGAACACGTTGGTCAGGCCCGAGCGCTCCACCAGCATCTGCGCCAGACGCTCCTGGTCGGGCACGTGGTAGTAGTTGCAGCAGTGGATCATCTTGGCCACCTGGTCCTGCAGCGCGGGCACCAGCTTGGGGTGGCCATGGCCGAGCGTGTTCACCGCAATACCCGCCAGCGCGTCCAGGTATTCCTTGCCGTTCACATCCCACACGCGGCAGCCTCGGCCGTGCGACAGCGCGATCGGCAGGCGACCGTAGGTGTTCATCACATGCGGCGACGAGGGCAGGACGGGGACAGCGGCGTTCATGCAAGACTCCGGAAGTGAAAGGCAAAAAGAAAGCGGCTCAACGCGGGTTGAGCCGTTGAAGGGCAATTCTAGGCGTTGCAGGGCGCGCCACCATTGCGCGTTCGGCATCGCTGCCATGCGGTGTGAGACTGCGCCGGTGTACCCGCATTCACCGGGTTATCCCTGATGGATAGGTCTTATATAAGATAGAATACCGGCGGCCTGCCGGGGCGAGCGATCCTTCCTCCGGCGTCTGCCGATCCTCCCTCTCTGGGCCCTCCACCCGCAGGCTTCCCCGATGGCTTCCTCCACCGCCAAGCAAGTGTTCATTCAGGGCGTCACACGCAGCGGGCGCACCTTCAGGCCCAGCGACTGGGCCGAACGCCTGGCGGGGGTGATGAGCAGTTTCCGTCCGGGCGGCGTGCAGCCGGGCAGCCACCTGAGCTATTCCCCCTGGTGCGTGCCCAACGTGATCAATGGCGTCAAGTGCGTGGTGGTCCACACCGACCTGCGCGACGCAGAGCCCATGGCGTGGGACTTCTGCATGAACTTCGCGCGCGACAACGATCTGCAGGTCGCCGAAGGCTGCCTGCTGCCGGAGGACGCAGATCCCCCCCGCCGCGCTTCGCGCGATCCCCTCTAGGGAGCGAGATGTGCGGCCCGGCGGAGCCGGTTCCGCGCTGTCTCTGGAAATGGCAGTCTCGCGCCGGACGCATGCCGCGAACTCCCCTGGGTTCCGTGCATGCCAACGGGCCCACACTTGACCGTACACTGCGGCGTTTTGCGGGCGCCCACCTGGATTGCGCCCCTTTCCCAAACCCCAGACTGGAGTGAATTTCCATGGCCATGGACGTGGTGGACTATTACCTGCACGGCGACGACATGCAGCTCGTCGAGATCGAACTGGACCCGGGCGAAGCCGCCATCGGAGAGGCCGGCAGCATGATGTACATGGAAGACGGCATCCGGATGGACACGGTGTTTGGTGACGGCTCCGCCAGTTCCGGGGCGAGCGGCGTGTTCGGCAAGCTGCTGGGCGCTGGGAAGCGCCTCATCACCGGCGAGTCGCTGTTCACCACGGTGTACACCAACCAGGGTCAGGGCAAGAAAAAGGTGGCGTTCGCAGCGCCCTACGCTGGCAAGATCATTCCGTTCGACCTGTCGAAACACGGCGGCACCATGATCTGCCAGAAGGACGCATTTCTGTGTGCCGCCAAGGGGGTGTCGCTGGGCATTGCCTTCCAGCGCAAGCTGGGTGCGGGGTTCTTTGGTGGCGAAGGTTTCATCATGCAGAAGCTCGAAGGCGACGGTCTGGCCTTCGTACATTCCGGCGGCACCGTGCTGGAGCGCCAGCTGGCACCCGGCGAGGTGCTGCGGGTGGACACCGGCTGTGTGGTGGCCTACACGCCCAGCGTGGACTTCGACATCCAGTTTGTGGGAGGCATCAAGACCGCGCTGTTCGGCGGCGAGGGCCTGTTCTTTGCCACCCTGCGGGGCCCGGGCACGGTGTGGATGCAGTCGCTGCCGTTCGCCCGCCTGGCTTCGCGCATCTTTGCCGCTGCACCGGTTAGCCAGGGCGGTGGCGGCCGGGGGGGTGAGCAGGGCGGCCTGCTGGGCAGCCTGTTCCAGGGCGACGGTCGCTGAGCTTTTGCCCCTGATCGTTTCCCGGGCTGCGGCGCCCGCCAGGTGCCACAGCCAAGAAAAAACCGCCGGGTCTTGCAACACGGCGGTTTTTCTTTTTGCTGGCAGCGCACCGTTTCAAACGGCAGACCGGTGTGGTCTGGGCTGTTGGCCCGCTGGCGCGGACCGGAGGGGGTGTCAGGCTGCGGCGGTGGCCAGCGTCTTGACTTTGGCGGCCAGGCGGCTCTTGTCGCGCGCGGCCTTGTTCTTGTGGAAGATGCCCTTGTCGGCCACGGTGTCCACGACTTTCTGCATCTTGGCAAACAGTTCGGTGGCCTTGGTCTTGTCGCCGGCCAGAACGGCTTTTTCAACGTTCTTCACGGCGGTGCGGTACTTGGAGCGCAGCGAGGTGTTCGCAGCGTTGATCTTGACGTCCTGGCGGACGCGCTTGCGGCCGGAGGCCAGGCGGGGGTTCTTTTTCTTTGGCTTGGTTGCCATGGTGAATGTCCTTAAGGTGTTTGGGGTGATCGCGGTGTCGCTTTTCAAGTCCGCCTCTCTCATTTCCGCCCTGACCCTGGCGTCGCGCATCACGGGGCTGCTGCGCGAGCTGCTGATGGCGTCGACCTTTGGCGCCAGCGCCCTGACCGACGCCTTCAACGTCGCCTTCCGCATTCCCAACTTCTTCCGTCGGCTGTTTGCGGAAGGCGCTTTCAGCCAGGCTTTCGTGCCGGTACTGGCCGCCGTCCGCGAGAAGGACGGCGAGGCCGCCACGCGCGAACTGGTGGACCAGATTGCCACCGTGCTGGTCTGGGTGCTGCTGGTGACCTGCGTGCTGGGGGTGTTGGGCGCGCCGGTCCTGGTGTGGGCGATGGCCAGCGGCCTGAAGCAGAGCCCGCAAGGTTTCGAGGCAGCGGTGTTCATGACCCGCTGGATGTTTCCCTACATCGCCTTCATGTCGCTGGTCGCTCTGGCGGCCGGCATTCTGAATACCTGGAAGCGTTTTGCCGTGCCGGCGGCCACGCCGGTATTGCTCAACCTGGCGCTGATTGCTGCCGCCGGACTCGGTGCTCCCTGGTTTGCGGAAATGGGCGTGGAGCCGATCTACGCCATGGCGGGTGGTGTCCTGCTCGGTGGGGTGCTGCAGCTCGCGGTGCAGGTGCCGGCGCTGCGGCGCATCGGCATGGTGCCGCGTGTGGGCTGGCGCTGGTCCTCGCTGCGTGGCGCCTGGCAACACCCAGGCACGCGGCGGGTGACCACGCTGATGCTGCCGGCCCTGCTGGGCGTGAGCGTGGCACAGGTGTCTCTGCTCATCAACACGCAGATTGCCTCGCATCTGGCGGTGGGCAGCGTGAGCTGGCTGACCTACGCCGACCGCCTGATGGAGTTCCCCACCGCCATGCTGGGGGTTGCCCTGGGGGTGGTGCTGCTTCCGCAGCTGGCTGCCGCGCGCGCCGCCGACGACAGCCAGCGCTACAGCAATCTGCTGGACTGGGGCCTGCGCCTGGTGGTTCTGCTTGCGGTACCCAGCGCCGTGGCGCTGCTCACGTTTGCCAAGCCGCTGGTGGCCGTGCTCTACCACTACGGTGCTTTCACCGACGCCGACGTGCAGCAGACGGCGCTGGCCCTGATGGGCTACGGCGCCGGCCTGATCGGACTGATTGCCATCAAGGTGCTGGCGCCCGGCTTCTACGCCCGTCAGGACATCCGAACGCCGGTCAAGATCGCCATCGTTGTGCTGGTGCTCACCCAATGCCTGAACCTGGTGTTTGTGCCTTATCTGGCCCACGCCGGGCTGGCATTGGCCATTGGCATCGGCGCCATGGTGAATGCCCTGTGGCTGCTGGTGGGGCTGGTCCGGCGCGGGGCCTACACGCCCACGCCGGGGTGGGGGCGGTTCGGCCTGCAGGTGCTGGCTGCCAGCGCGTTGTTGGCGGTGTTCCTGATGGCCGTGGCCACCCAGGTCGACTGGCTGGCGTTTGACGGACGCGCGCTGGCCCGCGTGGGTCTGCTCACCCTGTGTGTGCTGGGCGCAGTTCTGGTGTATTTCCTGACTTTGTTGCTGGCGGGTTTGAACCTGCGGCAATTCGTCCGAAAATAGGCTGTCCGTTTTCCATCGCCCACCCACCATGTCCTCCGCCTACGACTATCTGGCGCCCACGCCCCTGGGCTATTTCGCCGCGTTGGTGGGAGACGATGACAACTTTCCGCTGCTGGAAGCCGCCACCGCCGTGGCGCAGGACGAATATCCCGATCTGGACGTGCAGGCCGTGCTGGGCGACGTGGATCAGCTGCTGGCCCGCGTGAAGCGCCGCTGCGGCGCGGAAACCGAGCAACTGCCGCGCTTGCGCCTGCTGAACCAGTTCTTCTTCCACGACATGGGGTTTGGTGGCAACGTCAACAACTACTACGACCCCGACAACAGCTACCTCAACGCCGTGCTGCGCACCCGACGCGGCATTCCCATCACGCTGGCGGTGCTGTGGCTGGAGCTGGCGCAGGGCCTGGGGCTGAAGGCGCGGGGGGTGAATTTCCCGGGCCACTTCATGGTCAAGGTGAACCTGCCCAATGGACAGGTGGTCATCGACCCGTTCAGCGGGCAGTCGCTCAGCCGGGAGGACCTGTCCGAGCGCCTGGAGCCCTACAAACGCCGCAATGGTCTGGTGGACGATTTCGACGTGCCGGTCGGGCTCTATCTGCAGGCTGCCGCCCCGCGCGACATCCTGGCGCGCATCCTGCGCAACCTGAAGGAAATCCACCGCACCCAGGAAGACTGGCTGCGGCTGATCGCGGTGCAGGACCGCCTGCTGGTGCTGCTGCCCGACGCCTGGACCGAGTACCGCGACCGCGGTCTGGCCTGGGCCGAAATGGGGGACGCGCGTCTGGCTGTGCAGGACCTGGAGGTCTACCTGGAACACTCCGAGGACACCCTGGAGCGGGACGCCATTGCCCAGCGCATTCAAGAACTGCGCCGGGCGCTGAATTGAACCCAGTCCCACCCCCGACCACATGACCACCCTGTTGCTGCTGGGTGCCACCGGCCTGGTGGGCGGTTGCGCGCTGGAGCAGGCCCTGGCTGAAAGGGGCATCACTCGGGTGGTGGCACCGACCCGAAAGCCTCTGCCGAGCCACGCCCGATTGCACAACCCGCAGATCGACTTCAACCGGCTGCCGGAATCTGCGGACTGGTGGCGTGTGGACGTGGTGGTGTGTGCGCTGGGCACGACCATGGCCAAGGCAGGCTCCCGCGAGGCCTTCCGCCGGGTGGACCATGGCATTGCGCTGCAGGTGGCGCGGCTGGCGCTGGCCCATGGTGCACGGGCGTTTGCGCTCAATTCTGCGCTGGGAGCCGATCCGGATTCCCGGGTGTTCTATTCCCGCACCAAGGGCGAACTGGAGCGCGATCTGCAAACGCTGGGTTACCCCTCGCTGACCTTTGTTCGCCCAGGCCTGATCGGTGGCGATCGGCAGGAATCCCGCCCCGCAGAGCGGTTGGGCATCGTGGTGTCCGAATGGTTGCGTCCGCTGCTGCCGGCGCGCTACCGGGTGGTGCCGGCCGAGCGCATTGCCCACCATCTGATCCTGGCGGCACTGGCGGTGAGGCCTGGCGTGCACGTGGTGCCGTCGGAAGCCATTCGCTGATGGTTGCCCGGCTATCCGAGGTCTGAGGGCCTGCCGCGCCTGCCCATCTGGTGCCAGGTACGACGCAGTTGCGTGTCGGAACGGAATCCGGCCAGCTCGGCGGCGCGGGCCACACTGTGGCCGGCCCGCAAGGCCGACTCGGCCAGGTCGAGCCGGATGCTGCGCAGGTAGGCGAGTGGAGCCACCCCGGCGTGGTCCGCGAACAGGCGCGAGAGGTGGCGCGCTGACGTGCAGGCCACCTCGGCCATGCGCTGCAGCGACCAGTCGGCCTGGGGCTGCTGGCCGATGGCGTCCTGCACGCGGTGCAGGGCGGGGTGCAGGTGGTTGCGGTGGCGCAGGAACGGCGACAGCTCGGGATCGTTCGGACCGCGCCGCAGCGCCACCACCATGGCCTGCGCGACCTGCGCAGCCAACGCCGGGCCGCACAGCGCGGAAATGCGGTGCAGGAACAGGTCGATGCCGGTGGTCACCCCGGCGCTGCTGCACACCGGGCCGTCCACCACGAATACGCGGTTGCTTTCCACGGCGCACGCGGGCGCGGCGGTGCGCAGTTCCTCCAGGTGCTGGTGGTGGGTGGTGGCGCGCCGGTTGTCCAGCAGGCCGGCATGTCCGGCCAGCACGGCACCGGCGCACACGGTCAGCAGTTCCAGCCGGCCTGAGTTCGGCGACAGGCCGCGCAACCAGTGCATGAGCGTTTGGGCAGCCGGGTTGTGCACCGCGATCCGCTCTCCCGTCTGCCCCACCAGCACCACCCAGCAGGGACTGGACAGGCGGGAGGGGAGGGCTTCGATGTCGCTGACCCAGGCGCCCACCGAACTGGCGGTGCGGGGTTCAGGGCCGACGAATCGCAGGCGAAAGGCTTCGGGGAGCCCGGCTTTGCGCAGGCACAGGTTCGCAATGCGCAGGGCCTCGGCCGGGCCGGCCCAGTCCAGGATCAGGCTGTCCGGCATCAGAACGAACAGCACCTCGATGGCGGTGGCGCCAGCGCTCAGGCGCGCGTCCATTCGAATTCCATCTGGCGGGCGGTGCGTTCGGCCAGTGCCCTGCCGCCCACGCGCGCCACCAGGTGCAGGCTCATGTCGATGCCGGCGCTGATGCCGGCCGAGGTCACCACGTGGCCCTGGTCCACCCAGCGCACGCCCCCGCGCACCGTGAGGGCGGGAAACTGCCGGGCGAGGTCGGCCTGGTCTTCCCAGTGGGTGGTGGCTTCACCGTTCTCGAGCACGCCGCTGGCGGCGAGCACGAAGGCGCCGGTGCAGACCGAGGCCGTGATCTGCGTGCCGGGGTGCTGGCTGGCCACCCAGGCCCGCGTCACCGGGCAGGTCATGGCCCGGTCCACCACGCCACCGGGGACCACCAGCAGGTCGGCCTGCGGAGCAGCGGCAAAGTCGGTGTCGGGCAGCAACCGCAGGCCGGCCCGGGCGCGCACGGGGGTGTTCTCCCTTGCCACGCTCTGCACCCGGAACAGCGGTGGCAGCTCCGGGTTCTGGCGCGTGCGCACCCGGGTGGCGGTGGTGAACACCTCGAAGGGGCCGGCAAAGTCCAGGGCTTCCACACCATCGAAGACGAGGATGGAAACGGCAAGGGGTGCGGCGCGTGGTGCCGCAGCAGCGGACCCGGGCAGGCTGGCGGTTGTGGTGTTCATGGCGGGCTTTCGAGGGGAGTCGCGATTGTTCAGGGCCCCGTCGCAACGCGCCATGCTCCCGCCAGACAGACAACGATCAGATCAGGCCATGTGGCACGACCGATCCCGGTCCCGTGTCAGGCCACCACCACCGCAGCACCTGCACCGCGCTCGGCGATCGCGCCGATCTTGAACACGGTTTCGCCCAGTTCGCGCAGCGTGGCAGCACAGGACGTGGCCTCGTCGGCGGCAATCACCACCACCATGCCGATGCCGTTGTTGAAGGTGCGGTTCATCTCGACGTCATCGATCCCGGCCGTTTTCTGCAGCCAGGCGAACAGCTCGGTCTGCGGCCAGCTGCCCTTTTCCAGGTGTGCAGCGGTGCCCTCGGGCAGTACCCGCGGAATGTTTTCCAGCAGGCCGCCACCGGTGATGTGGGCCAGCGCCTTGATCGGGTGCTGCGCCAGCGCAGCCAGCACGTTCTTCACATAAAGACGGGTCGGTTTCATGATCGCTTCGCGGAAGGCAAGCCCGTCCAGTGTGGCGGGGAGATCGGCGCCTGCGCGGTCGATGCACTTGCGCACCAGCGAGAAGCCGTTGGAATGCACCCCGTGCGAGGCCAGCCCCAGAACCACATCACCGGGCTTTACGCTCTGGCCGGTAAGAATCTTCGATTTTTCGACCGCGCCGACGCAAAAACCGGCCAGGTCATATTCGCCAGCGGGGTACATGCCGGGCATTTCCGCCGTTTCACCGCCGATCAGCGCACAACCGCTGAGTTCGCAGCCTCTGGCAATGCCGCCGACCACGGCCGCGGCGGTGTCCACGTCCAGCTTGCCGCAGGCGAAGTAGTCCAGGAAGAACAGCGGCTCGGCACCCTGCACCAGCACGTCGTTCACGCTCATGCCCACCAGGTCGATGCCCACGGTGTCGTGCATGTTCCATTCGAAAGCCAGCTTGAGCTTGGTGCCCACGCCGTCGGTGCCGCTGACCAGCACCGGTTCCTTGTAGCGCTTCGGAACCTCGAACAAGGCGCCGAAACCGCCGATGCCAGCCAGCACACCTTCGCGCATGGTCTTTTTCGCCAGCGGCTTGATGCGTTCAACCAGCGCATCACCGGCGTCGATGTCAACGCCGGCGTCCTTGTAAGACAGGGGAGTAGTGGAGGTGGTCATGTGGGCAGGAACGGCGCAGGCCGCGAGGGTCGGACAACGAAGGGGTGGCGGCAGATCGCGGCTTCTGCGCACTGCCGGTCGGCAGCAGCGGAGCCCGTTGCCGGGGACTCGGCTTGGGGAAGAGGGCGCGGACTAGAATTTGCGGTGGATTTTAAGGGTTTGCCCCGCGCGGGCCCTCCACCAACCGTCCCGAAGCGCCTCCATGACATTCACCCCCACCCAGATCCGCGCCGCTGTCTGGACTGCGATCGCCGTCGTGAGCTGGTTGCTGCTGACCTTGCTGGCGCCGGTACTCATGCCGTTCCTGCTGGCTGCGGTGATCGCCTATGTGCTGCACCCGTTGGTGGAGCGCATGCGGGCGAAACGCATACCGCGCTGGCTGGGTGCTGGCCTTGCGATCACCTTGCTCATGCTGGTGATGCTGGCGGTGCTGCTGCTGATCGTGCCGGTGATCACCAAACAGTTGCCGCTGCTGCGCGACCAGGTGCCAGATTTGCTGGAGCGGCTCAACGACTGGGTGGTGCCCGTGGCGGCCCGCTTCGGTGTGGATGCCCGCGTCGACGTGACGGTGGTCCGCGAGGGCCTGAAGTCGCTGGTCAGTGGACACGAGGGCCAACTGGTGGAAGGTCTGCTGTCATCGCTGCGCATTGGCGGCAGCGCGGCCGCGGCGCTGATAGGCAACCTGTTCCTGATGCCCATCGTCGCCTTCTACCTGTTGCTGGACTGGAACAACCTGGTGCATCGCGCCAAGAGCCTGATACCGCCGCGCTGGCGCGAGAACGTGCAGAGTTTTCTCGACGAAACCGATGAAGTCCTGGGCCAATACCTGCGGGGTCAGCTGGTCGTCATGGGTTTGCTGGCGGTGCTCTACACCGTGTTGCTGGTCCTGGTGGGGCTCGACCTGGCCTTGCCGATCGGGGTGTTCACCGGTCTCGCCGGTTTTGTGCCCTATCTGGGATTTGGTCTGGGGCTGGTGCTTGCCCTGCTGGCGGCGTTGCTCCAGTTCCAGAGCATTCTGGGCGTTGCGCTCGTGTTTGGTGTGTACATGGTGGGCCAGGCCATCGAGAGCATGTACCTCACGCCGCGCCTGCTGGGCGAGCGCATTGGTCTGCACCCCATTGCGGTCATCTTCTCCTTGCTGGCGTTTGGTCATCTGTTCGGTTTTGTCGGAGTGCTGATTGCGCTGCCCGCCAGCGCGGTGCTGCTGGTGGCCATTCGCCGGGCGCGCAACGAATACCTCAAGAGCGACCTGTACCTGGACCAGGCGCCTGCCACCCCTGCAGCGCCGCTGGCCCTGCCACCCTCTGGCGGCGAAGGCAGGGACGCGTGAACGAAACCCCGCTCTGGGCCGTGCGGAGGGCCATGCCATGAACCCGGTTGCCGGGCCCATGAAACAGATGGCGCTGGACATTGCACTGGCGCCCGTACCCACACTGGACAATTTCGTGGCGGTCGGCAACGAGGCGGCGCTGACGCACCTGCGGCTGTGGGCCGGCAATGCCCTGCGCTCTCCGGTGCCCACCTTTCTCTGGGGCGACGGCGGCAGCGGCAAGACCCACCTTTTGCGCGCCGTGCGCCAGTCCCTGCGCGAGCAGGACAGCGTGGTGGGCTGGATGGATGCCAGCACGCTGCACCCGACGGACTTCGACGAACGCTGGGACGCGGTGCTGCTGGACGACTGCCACCTCTACACCGCCGAGCAGCAGGCGGCAGCCTTCAACTGGTTCGTCAATGCCCAGAGTCCGGCGCATGGCCCGGCGCGCTGGGTACTGGCCGCCGCCGACCGGCCCCCGGCCGACCTGCAGCTCCGCGAAGACTTGCGCACCCGCCTGGGCTGGGGCCATGTGTTCCAGCTGCGCGCCCTGGGCGAGACCGAGCGCCGTGCCGTGTTGCGCCGCGCGGCCGACGAGCGCGGCGTGTTCCTGAGCGACGAGGTGATGGACTTCATGCTCACCCGCTTTACCCGCGATCTCTCCAGCCTCATGCTGCTGCTGGAGCAGCTGGACGGTTATGCGCTGCGCACCAAGCGCGCCATCACCATTCCGCTCATCAAATCCATGCTCGAGAACGAATGACTCCTTCCCCTTCCGCTGCTGGCGGCCTGCGCCTGGCCCTGTTCGACCTCGACCACACGCTGATTCCACTGGACTCCGATTACGCCTGGGGCGAGTTCACCGTGGAACTTGGCTGGCGCGACGCGCACAGCTTCTCGCAGGCCAACGACCGCTTCTATGCCGCCTACAAGGCTGGCACGCTGGACATCCACGAGTACGTGCACTTTGCCACCGCCGCCCTGCGTGAGCGTGGCATGGATGTTTCGAACCAGGCCCATGCGCGCTTCATGCAGGAGGTGATCCGTCCGGCCCTGCGGGAGTCTGCGTTGGCCACAGTGCGGGCCCACCAGGCCAGCGGGGATGCAGTGGTCATCGTCACCGCCACCAATGAATTCGTCACCCGACCCATTGCCACGGCCTTCGGCGTGGATGAACTGATTGCCATCGAACTGGAAACCGAAGACTCCGGCCTGCCCACCGGGACCATCCGGGGCGTTCCCTCGTTCCGCGAGGGCAAGGTGGTCCGTGTGGAACAATGGCTGGCCGCGCGGGGCCTGAGCTGGGCCTGCGTGGCGCACAGCACCTTCTACAGCGACTCCATCAACGACCTCCCGCTGCTGGAAAAGGTGCACGAGCCCGTGGCCACCAACCCGGACGAGCGGCTCCGCGCGATTGCCCTGGAGCGGGGCTGGCGCATATTGAACCTATTCGAATGATCAAGAAACTCATCAACCGGTTGCTGGGCAAGCCCGATGGCGCCCCGAACCGTCGCGCCAACCCGTTCGGCAAGCGCGAAGACGTGCCGGTGCAGGTGCACGGCATCGACCCCAAGCTGGTGGACCAGCGCGCGCTGGACGTGGTCCACACCCTCAAGCAGGCGGGCTTCGAGGCCTACATCGTGGGGGGCGCGGTGCGCGACCTGCTGCTGGGCCTGCGCCCCAAGGACTTCGATGTGGCCACCAGCGCCACTCCCGAACAGGTCAAGGGCCTGTTCCGGCGCGCCTTCA
Source organism: Hydrogenophaga sp. (assembly GCA_025458915.1). GTDB lineage: Bacteria > Pseudomonadota > Gammaproteobacteria > Burkholderiales > Burkholderiaceae_C > Hydrogenophaga. The sequence goes on along the minus strand of JALORL010000022.1, from coordinate 11,930 downwards.
TCATCGGCCGGCGCTTCCGCATCGTGCACGTGATCTACGGCCGGGGCCGCGAGCACGAGGTGATCGAAGTGTCCACCTTCCGCGCCTACCTGGACAGCGCCGACGCCGAACAGGTGGCCGGCAACGAGCGCACCAGCAAGGGCCAGCTCGCGGGCATGACGCACGCCGTGGACGCCAGCGGGCGTGTGCTGCGCGACAACGTGTGGGGCCCGATCGAGCAGGACTCGGCGCGGCGCGACTTCAGCATCAACGCCATGTACTACGACCCGGAAACCCAGACCGTGGTCGACTTCCACCACGGCATCCGGGACGCGAAGAAGAAAACGCTGCGCATGATCGGAGACCCGGCCACGCGCTACCGCGAGGACCCGGTGCGCATCATCCGCGCGGTGCGCTTTGCGGCCAAGCTCAATGCCCTGGGCTTCCAGTTCGACGCGAAAACGCGCGAGCCTCTGGTGGCATCGCGCGACCTGCTGGCCGATGTGCCGCAAAGCCGCCTGTTCGACGAAATGCTCAAGCTGCTGCAGACCGGCCATGCGCTGGCCAGCATCGAGCAGCTCAAGGCCACCGGCCTGGCCAGCGGCATCTACCCGCTGCTCGACGTGGTGGTGCAGCGCGCCGACGACCCGTTCGTGAAGCTGGCCTTGCAGGACACCGACCGCCGCGTGGGCGAAGGCAAGCCGGTGGCGCCGAGCTTTCTGCTGGCCTGCGTGCTGTGGGCCGACGTGCGCAAGGGCTGGAGCCAGAGGCTGCAGCCACGCCCCAATCAGCGGCCGTTGCCGCCGGTGGCCGCGCTGCAGGACGCGGTGGACGACGCGTTCGATGCCCGCATCGGCGACGTGTCCGGCCGGGGCAAGCTCGGAGCCGACATGCGCGAGATCTGGATGATGCAGCCGCGCTTCGACAAGCGCGTGGGCTCGTCGCCCTACAGTCTCGTGGACCAGGCGCGCTTCCGCGCCGGCTTCGACTTCCTGCGGCTGCGCGCCCAGGTGGGCGAAATCGAGGAAGAACTGGCCCACTGGTGGGAAACCTTCCAGCAGGCCAGCGACGAATTGCGCGAAGACATGATCGACGCGCAGCGCAAGGCCAGCCAGGGCAAGCCGGGCGGCGCGGGGGCCTCGCGCCGTGTGAAACGCACCGACCCCGAGCACCCTGCGAACGCGCCGGCAGCCGACCCGCGCTTCCGCCCGGCGGCCGACGCCGATGCCGATGAAGGCGACGATGAGGACGGTCCAGACAATGACCGACCGGCAGACGCGGTACCGCCGGACGGCACTGCGCCGGCCAAGAAGCGCCGCCGCCGTCGCCGCAAACCCAGCGGTGCGCCTCGCGCCGAGGGGGGTGCAGAGGGCGATCCGGGCGCGACCGGCTGAGCTGGATCGCGCATCTGCCGTTGGCCGCAGCGCGATCGCAAGCCCATGCAGCGCGAACCCGTTACCGCCTATGTGGCGCTGGGGGCGAACCTGGGCGACGCAGCCAGCGCCGTGCGGGAAGCCGTCCAGGCCATCGCCACGGTCCCCGGCGTCACTGCCGTGCGCTGCTCGCGCCTGTACCGATCAGCGCCGGTGGAGGCCAGTGGCCCCGACTTCGTCAACGCGGTGGTCGAGCTGCAAACCGCGCTGAGCGCGCTTGCTTTGCTGGACGCCCTGCAGGCCATTGAAGACTTCGCTGGCCGCCAGCGACCCTACCGGAATGCGCCACGCACGCTGGACCTGGATCTTCTGCTGTACGGCAGCGCCAGCATCGACTCGGTGCGGCTGACGGTACCGCACCCGCGCATGACCGAGCGTGCGTTCGTGCTGCGGCCGCTGGCCGAACTGGCGCCGGAGCGCGTCACGGCCGAACAACTGCGCGCGGTGGCCGATCAGCCGATCGAACCGCTGGGCGCCTGAGCGTCAGGGTGCCAGCCGCTCGCGCAGCCAGGTGCCGTCGGGCTGCTGCTGGTAACGCAGGCGGTCGTGCAGGCGGCTCTTGCGGCCCTGCCAGAACTCCCAGCGGTCTGGCCGCAGCCGGTAACCCCCCCAGTGCGGCGGGCGGGGCGGTTGCAGCAGAAACTGCGCGCCGTAGCGGGCGGCGTTGGTGACCAGGACCGAGCGCCCCGCAATGACCTGGCTCTGGGGGCTGGCCCAGGCGCCGATGCGGCTGTCCAGCGGGCGGCTGTGGAAGTAGGCGTCGCTCTCGGCTTCGCTGACTTTCTCCACCACGCCTTCGATACGAACCACCCGCTCCAGCTCCACCCAGTGGAACTGCAGCGCGGCAAACGGGTTGCCGGCCAGTTCCTGGCCTTTGCGGCTGCCGTAGTTGGTGTACCAGACGATGCCGCTTTCATCGAAACCCTTGATCAGCACCACGCGGGTGCTCGGCCGCAGGTCCGAACCCACCGTGGCCACGGTCATGGCATTGGGTTCGGGGATTTCGCTCTGGATGGCTTCTTGCAGCCACTGGGAAAACTGCTGCAGCGGGTCCGCCTGGGAAGCGGACTCGCTCAGTTCGGCCTTTTCGTAGCTCTTGCGCAGGTCAGCAATGTTCATCGGGGCAGTATAGGAGTGCACCTCGGGCCGCGGCTTGCGCCGGGTCAATGGGCGGTGGCGACCGTTCAGTCTGCCAGCCGGAGCAGGCGTTCCAGCGCGCGGTCGCGGATGCCGTGCCGCAGCAGGCCCTCAAAGGTCTGGCGCGCGTAGTCCAGGGTGGTGCCGTAGCGGCCGCAGGCATGGCGGAAGATGTCGCGGTAGCGGGCGTCGCTGAGGGGGCCGGTGTAGCTCGGGCTGCGGCGCGACAGGGTGAATGCCAGCGCGCGCACCGGGCCCTGCGCGGTCTGGCACCACAGCCATTTCGGGTCGTACACCGGATTGGGCATCTCGCGTGCCCACAGCACCGGCATGAGGGACTCCACCTGGTGGTGCGGCACCCGCAGGGCCAGGCCGGTACAACTGCCGCCTGCGAGCAGCGTGAACACCAGGCCAGGCTGTTGGGGCGTGCCGCGGTTGACGCGGCTCCACATCTGCAGGCTGCGGTGGTGCCCGTGCACCCGGGCCAGCCGCTGTTCCGCGGCCTCGAATTCCGGCCGCCACACCAGCGAAGCGTAGGCAAACACCCAGAGATCGGGCTGCGGGCCCTGGGCGCGCCACTGGGCCAGGGTGCTGGCCATCATGCGCGCACCATCGCGCAGGGCCGGGTCGTGCGGGAGCACGGTTCGGTGAAAGGAATCAGCCATGGGCCGCCATTTAGAATCGCGTGTTTGTCTGCGCAGGATCGGAAGCATGTTTTCTTGATCTGTCGTCTGCGCCTTAGCCGCCTGCAACCCAACATTATTCGCCAAGGAGCTTTCTTCCCATGTCGTCCCAGGAAACCGAAATCGAACACCGCGTGGTCGCGGTGGTGGTGATCTTTGCTGTCTTGCTTGCTGTGGGGCTGGCCATGGGGTTTGGCATCCACAAGGTACGCAGCGGTGCGGCGGGGGCGGGCGCTTCTGCCGCCGCGACCGCACCCGCCGATCCAGCCTCAGCTGCGGCTGCTTCGGCTTCTGCTGCAGTGGCCGGCGGTGTGGACCAGGCGATGCCGGGCGTGCGCAGCGAAGATGCCAGCGTGGTGGTGGAAAACGGCGTTGTCATGTTCTATTTCGCCACTGGCAAGGCCGAGCTGGCCACCGGTGCCGTGGAAGTGCTTGCCGACGCGATCGCTGCCGCCAGCTCTGGCAAGCGGTTGGTGATTTCCGGCTTCCACGACGCCACGGGTGACCCCGCGTTCAACATCGAACTGGCCAAGCAGCGTGCCATGGCGGTTCGCGATGCCCTGGTGGGTGCCGGTGTTGCCCCGGGCAGCGTGGAACTGAAGAAGCCGGAAGAAACCACCGGAACCGGCAACCTGGCCCAGGCGCGGCGCGTGGAAGTGGTGATCGCCGACTGAGCCCGGGCACCCCGCCCCGGTACACAACAAAGCCCGGCATGCCGGGCTTTGTGGTTTATGGCGCCTGGATCAGCGCAGGCCTTGACCCGCGGCGTACTCGGTGCGCTGGATCAGTTCGATCTTGTAGCCGTCGGGGTCGGTGACGAAGGCGATCACGGTGCTGCCGCCCTTGACGGGGCCCGCTTCTCGGGTGACGTTGCCCCCGGCTGCCTTGATCTTCTCGCAGGCGGCGTAAGCGTCCGGCACGCCGAGGGCGATGTGGCCGTAGGCCGTTCCGAGTTCGTAGCTTTCGGTGCCCCAGTTGTAGGTGAGCTCGATCTCGGCCTGTGCCGGATTGCCCTCGTAGCCTACGAAGGCCAGCGAGTATTTGTACGCGGGGTTTTCCGAGGTGCGCAGCAGTTGCATGCCCAGCACCTGGGTGTAGAAGTCGATGGAGCGCTGGAGATTGCCAACGCGCAGCATGGTGTGAAGGATTCTCATGTGCCCGATTGTGGCTTCAACTCGAAAACCAGACAGGTGGTTGTGGCATGGGCGTACAGCGTGCCGTCGGGGCCGATGAGCTGGGCGTCGGCGGTGGCGAGCTGGCGCCCGCAGTGGATCACCCGGCCGATGGCCCGCACGCGCTGCACCTTGGGTGTGAGGGCGCGCACGATGTTCACGCTGAGTTCGGCGGTGGTGTAGCCGCGGCCCACCGGCATCTTGGTGTGCACCGCGCAGCCCAGGGCCGAGTCGAGCAGGGTGGCAAACCAGCCGCCGTGCACCGTGCCCATGGGGTTGAAATGGTGGGCCCCGGGCGTTCCCTGGAAGGTGGCGGTGCCGTCGCCGATGTCGATCACCAGGAAGTCCAGCGTGTGGGCAATGGCGGCAAAGGGAAGCTCGCCGCGCAGCATGGCCTGCATCATCTCAAGCCCGGTCTTGCCGGCGATCTGCTCGGGGCGGGCCACGCCCGGCCCTGGGCCGCCCTGCATGCGCTTCAACACGTCGGCTTCTTCGGCGAGCCACTGTTCAAGCTGGTTCGGTGCGGTCATCGGAATCTCCATTTAAGTGCATATGCAATTATTGTAGATACAATGAAAGGATGCCGTCTGCTGCCCATGTGTCACCACCCTTGACCGACGCCGAAGAGCGTCCGGTGGGCTGCACCAACTTCAAGCTGCGCCAGCTCACGCGCCGGGTCACCCAGCACTACGACCACCACCTGGCAGCGGTTGGGCTAAGGAGCACGCAATACTCGCTGCTCAGCCATGTGGACCTGCTGGGACCGCTGGCACCCGGGGAGCTGGCGCGCCGCATGGACATGGACGCGTCCACCCTGAGCCGCAATCTGCAGCCACTGGTGGCCGCCGGCTGGCTGCTGGTGGAAGGGGGCGCCGATGCGCGCAGCCGCGTGGTGATCCTGACCGATGCGGGGCGGGACCTGCGCCGCCGGGCCAAGCGCCACTGGAAAGCCGCGCAGGAGGCCTTGAACCGCCAACTGGAGCCCGCCACCGTGGTGGCGCTGCACCGGCTCCTGGACGAGGGGCTGGCGGCGTTTCACGCCACCGACGCGGGTTGATCTCTGCGCTGGCGCGCCAGGCCGTTCTGCTCAGCGCCCGCTGTAGGCCAGGCCGCTGGCCACGCCGCCGAACAGGTCGCCCGGCACCAGTGGGACTCCGGGAAAGGCCGCTTGCAGCGCCTGCTGGAACGGCTTGAGCGCCGACGAACCGCCGGTGAGGTAGATGCCGTCCAGCGCGCCGGCCTGCTGCAACTGGGCTTGTTGCACGCATTCCTGTGCACACGCCACCGTGCGTTGCAGCAGGGCTTGCAGGTGGTCGTGCAGGTTGTCCGGGTTCAAGGTGGCCAGCAGTCCGGCGTCCACCGTGTCGAGGTCGAGCGTGCTGGTGGCGTCGGTTTCCGAGCATTGGATCTTGGCCTGTTCCACCGCGTGCGCCAGGCGGTGGCCGTCGCGTTGCTGCAGCACGCGCATCAGGCGTTCGTGCAGCCGGGTGTCGGTGTAGTTCACCCGCAGCGCCTGCGCCTGGGCGAGGGCGCGCGGCAGGTACAGCCAATGGATGAGGTGCCAGGTCGACAGGTCGAAGAACACGCGGCTGGGCACTTCGCGGCCCTGTGGGCCGAGATGGCGGTGGCCGAGCAGCGGCATCGCGGTTTCCAGGCTGAGCTTCTGGTCGAAGTCGGTGCCGCCGATGTGCACGCCGGTGGTGGCCAGCACGTCGCTGCTGCGGTCCGCGCGGCCGGAGCGTTTCGGCCCCAGGCGCACCACGGTGAAGTCGGAGGTGCCGCCGCCGATGTCGGCCACCAGCACGCAGGCCTCCCGGGTCAGGCGGCGTTCGTGGTCCAGTGCGGCTGCAATCGGCTCCAGCTGGAAGCGCACACGGGTGAAGCCCACAGCGTGCGCCGCCTCGCGCAGCGACTGCTCGGCCTGCGCATCGCGCTGCGGGTCGTCGTCGACGAAGTGCACCGGGCGTCCCAGCACCACGGTGGTCGGGGCATGCCCCAGGGTCTGTGCGGCGCGCGCTCGCAGTTCGCCGAGAAAGAGGGCGATGATGTCCTGGAAGCTGATCGTCTGGTGGCCGACCTCGGTCCGGTCCTGCAGCAGCGCGCTGCCGAGCAGGCTTTTGAGCGAGCGCATCAGCCGCCCTTCGGTGCCGGCCAGGTACTGGGCCACGGCGTCGCGCCCGAAGTGGGTCAGGCGGTCTTCGGCGTTGAAGAACACGGCGGTGGGCATGGCGGTGGCGCTGCCTTCCAGCGCCAGTGGCTGTGCCGCGCCACCGGCGGGCGCCCATGCCATGGCGGAGTTGGAGGTGCCGAAGTCGATGCCGAGGGTGCCGTGCGCGGTGGTGGTCATGGGGCGGGGAAAGGCGAAGGCGCGGCGCAGCGCCAATGCAGCGCCGGTCTCGCGGGAGCGGCGATTCTGACAGGGTGTGTGACGGGCTTTGCTGGCGCTCACTCCAGCGGCAGCGCGCTGGTGCACTTGAGTTCGTTCAGGCAGATGCTGGAGCGCACGCTGCTCACGCCCGGCAGTTGCGCCAGCGTGCCCAGCAGGAAGTCGGACAGGCCCTTGAGGTCTCGCGCGACCACCTTGCACACATAGTCGAAATCGCCGGTGACGGCGTAGCACTCCAGCACCTCGGGCATCTTGCCCACGGTGCGCTGGAACTTCAGCACTTCCTTGTGCTGGCCGCGTTCCATGGACACGTGCACGAAGGCCGTGACGCCCAGGCCCAGGCGGTGCGCGTCCAGCCGGGCCTCGTAGCGCCGGATGTAGCCGGCGGCCTCCAGCCGCTTGTGGCGCCGGTTGCTCTGGGCGGGCGACAGGTGCACCGCCTGCGCCAGTTCCTGGTTGCTGATGCGGCCCTGCTGCTGCAGCACGGACAGGATGCGGCGGTCCAGTCGGTCGAGCGCAGACGGATGCAAGGAATCGTCGGAAATATCGTGGTTCATGAAAGGGTCTCTGACCAAACGGGGTGAACGGTGTGGTGCATGAGAGCAAATTGTCCCCCAGGCGGTGCAAACTGCACGCCATGCGCCATTGCTTCCAACCTGCTTCAACTCCGGAGACCCATTCATGACCCCCATTGACCCGTCCGCCGTGAAAGACCGCCTGTCCAGCCTGCCCCACTGGACACTGGACGCCGAGCAGCGCGCCATTTCGCGCAGCTTCCGCTTCCAGGACTTTGCACAGGCCTTCGGCTTCATGGCGCAGATGGCGCTGGTGTCGGAAAAGGCCGACCACCACCCCGAGTGGTTCAACGTCTACAACCGGGTGGAGGTGCGCCTGACCACGCACGACGCTGGCGGCCTGACCGAGCGCGATTTGAGCTGGGCTGAGCGCGCCGACGCCGCGTTTGCCGGGTTCGCGGGGCCGGCGGCGCAGGCATGAACACCGTGGCCACCAAGCATGGGCTGGCCGCGGGCGAGGCCGGCCGGCCGCAGAACCCGGACTGGACCATCGATCAGGGCTGGGAGCGCTACACCGCGGCCGAGCACGCCACCTGGAAAACGCTGTTCGAGCGGCAGACGAAGCTGCTGCCCGGTCGCGCCTGCGACGAGTTCGTGCAGGGCATGCGCGACCTGCCCATTGGCCCCGAACAGATTCCCGACTTCCGCCGCCTCAACGAGGTGCTGTTGCGCCGCACTGGCTGGCAGATCGTGGCGGTTCCCGGCCTGGTGCCGGACGAGGTGTTTTTCGACCACCTGGCGCACCGGCGGTTTCCCTCGGGCAACTTCATCCGCCGCCCGCACGAACTGGATTACCTGGAAGAGCCTGACGTGTTCCACGACGTGTTCGGCCATGTGCCCATGCTGATGAACCCGGCGATGGCCGATTTCATCCAGGCCTATGGGCAGGGCGGTCTGCGCGCACAGCAGCTCGGTCACCTGCCGCAGCTGGCGCGGGTGTACTGGTACACGGTGGAATTTGGCCTGCTGCAGCAGGGCGACGGCTTGCGGCTGTACGGCGCGGGCATTGCGTCGTCGTTCACCGAGTCGCAGTTCTGTCTGGACAGCGCTTCGCCCAACCGCATCCGCTTTGGTCTGGAGCGGGTGATGCGCACGCACTACCGCATCGACGACTTCCAGGAAAGCTACTTCGTGATCCGCGACCTCGACGAGCTGCTGGAGTTCACGCAGATCGACTTTGCGCCGCTGTACCAACGCGCCGCGCAGGGGCCGGAGCACCAGCCAGGTGACGTGCTGGCCGACGATCAGGTGTTTCACCGGGGCAGCGGCGAATACCACTGCGCACGGCGCCGCATGGCCTCAGCATCGCCCTGAGCCTTACCCGGAGGTCTCAGCGGCGCTCCGCAGGCAGGCGTCGCACGGATGTGCCCAGCCCGGGCTGCAGCCGCTCGGCCGATTCCAGAATGTCGGCCAGGATGGCCGGCACTTCAAACAGTGCGCGGTTGCGCAGGCGCCGCACGCTGGTTCGCCAGTGGTTCAGGCTTCCCACCAGCTCGGCCACTGCGTGGTCGATGCGGCGAAAGCTGCGCAGCACCAGCCCCAGTGCGTTCTCGCGTACCCACTGCGCGTTGTAGCGTTCCTGCGGCATGGTCAGTGCGTTGTCCACCACGATTACCGGCAGGCCCTGTTGCACCGCTTCGCTGAGGCTGCCCGGGCCGGGCTTGCCGATGAAGAAGTCGGCCAGCTGCATCCAGTGCGGAATGTCGGCGGTGAAGCCGACCACCACGCGCGGTGCGCGGCCCGGCAGTGCCTGCAGGCGCCGCGCCAGTGCCTGGTTGTGGCCACACACCAGAATGAGCTGGGTGGTGTCGGCCAGGCGCCGGGCAATGTTGAGCATCGCCTTGGAGCCGTGGCCGCCGAACAGCACCAGGCCGGTAGGCTTGGTGGGGTCCAGCCCCAGGCGGCGCTGCTCGCTGGCGCGGTCCAGGGTGAGCGGTTCGTAAAACGCGGGACGGATGATCATGCCGCTGGTGGCGTGCAGGCGGCTGTCGTGGTGGCCGAGCGCACGTGCCTGGGCCAGGGCATGCGGCGTGCCGCACACGAAGTGCTGCGGCTGGCGTTCGATCCAGAAGTTCGGCGGCACGTCGGCCAGGTCGGTCATCACCGTCACGTACGGCACGCCGGGCAGGGCAGAAGCCAGGCTCTCGAACAGAGCGCGGTTAAAGTTGGGCACCAGCGACACCACCAGGTCGGGCTCGGTGCGCAGCCAGTGCTGCTGCAGCTGCTTCACCAGCAGCGGGTGCGCCAGGCGGATCAGGCCCTGCAGCAGCTTGAGTTCCTGCGCCATGCCGATGGTCCAGCCGCGCGCCAGGCGCTGGTTGTACCAGTCCTCCGGCGCGCTGCCGGTGAGCTTGCGGAACTTGCCTTGCGGGTCCAGCACCTCGAACAGGTTGACCAGCCGCACTGTCCAGGGCCAGCCCTGGGTCTGCAGCACGGCCTGCAGGGCGAGTGCCGAGGCGCGGTGGCCCCCGCCGGCGTTGAAATAGACCAGATCGACCGTTTTGCGGATGTTCACGGCGGTGCCTCCGGGTGCTTGGGCGGCACAGTGCGTTCCGCCCAGGAACCGATTGAAGCGCTGTCGTGTGACAGGCCGGTGGCAGGCGCAAGCCCGGCCGGCTTCAGCGCTTGTCGCGCGCCGTCTTGCGGTACCAGCCATCGCCGGCGCTGGTGGCGCGCAGGATGCGCTCACGCTCGGCGGCTTCCTGTTCGGTTTCTGCGCGCACCACGCCGGCCAGTTGCGCATCGGCGCGGCGGAACGGAATCACCTGCACGATGGGCGTGCCTTTTTCCAGCGTGTAGAAGCCGTCGGCCGCGACGGCGAAGAACGGGAAGTGGATGAGCGCCGTGTACTCGTCGGTGTCGACCACGCCAGCGGCCACTTCCACCACGCCGTTGGGGCGGTTCAGTGGCGGAATGAACAGGCAGCTCCAGCCTTTGGGCGTGCGGATGGTCCAGTGGTTGTGGAACTTGTTGGGTGGGCGCGGCTGCAGGGGGTGCCCGGCCACCTGGTAAGGGTGGTGGTTGCTGACCATGGTGCGGTCGAAGTCCCAGCCGGTGTTCACCGTCTGCCCGCTGTCGGTGATTTCCATGCGCACCGTGGCCGCCAGCGGCAGCACCCAGCCCATGCTGAGAGCGTCCAGGAACGGCATGCAGCGCTTGACGGTGAGCGCGTTGTCGGTGGTGGACAGGTGAGTCTTGTCCACCGCCGGCAGGCGCTTGAACCAGTCGGGTAGCGCCTCGCGCGCCGGCACCGGATCGGCAATCACGCCCTTGTCTTCGGGCGCACACAGGAATTCGATGGTGGGGGTGGATTTGCCGAACAGTTGGAACTTCAGTTGCTGCTGTTGGAGCTGGAGTTGGACGAACTGTTGGAGGAGCTGTTCGATGACGAATTGCTGGAGCTGTTGGACGAGGAGTTGGATGAGGAGTTGGAGGAACTGTTCGAGGACCGGTTGGACGAGCTGTTCGAACTGCGGTTGGAGGAACTGTTGTTCGAACGGTTGGAGCTGGAGTTGGCCGAGCTGTTGTTCGAGCTGTTGCTGGAACTGTTGGCCGAGCTGTTGGAGGAACCGTTCGATGAGCTGTTCGACGACGAGTTGCTGGAGCTGTTGGAGGAACTGTTCGAGGAACGGTTGGAAGAGCTGTTGGCCGACCCGTTGGAGCTGCTGTTCGAGTTGCTGTTGGACGCCCCCGACCGGTTGCCGCGGTCGCCGCCGTCGCGCTGCAGGCCCACGGCAGATGCGGCGCGGTTCATGCCGTTTTCCCAGCCGTTGAAGAAACGGTGCACCGGGGTGTCGCCCCGGTTGGCCTGCTGCTGGCTGTTGCGCGAGCTGTTGCTGGAGGAGTTGCTGGACGAATTCTTCGACGAATTCGTGCTGCTGTTGGAGGCGCTGAAGCCTCGCTGGCCAAGAGCGCCCAGTGCGTCCTGGGCTGCCTTGGCCACGCTGCGCACCGGGTTGGGCACTTCGGCCTGTGCGCTGGCGCTGCCCAGCAGACTGGCCACGGCGGTGACGATGACTCCGATTCGGTGTTTCATGGGAAGACCTTTTTGCTTGGGCTGAAAGAAGGCCGGGTGCGTGATGGCCCTGCCACACCGTTGCGCCAGCCAGCGCGCGCCAGTGTGCCCAGACAACGTCCGAGAACCTCTGTCTATTCCCGGCGTGGGGGTAATCGTTTGTAAACAGCGGCCAAGGCCAACGGGTGGTGGGCGTGACCGGCGTCACGCTGGTGCGCCAGCTGCGGCCGAACCGGCGAATTGCCCGGCTTGACGGCCCCTTTACGGGCTTTGCTGGCGCCATGTCCGCCCGACAATGAAGATGTGCCTCGACAGAGTGACCGACGGCACGGCGAGGTGGATGTGCAGGCGGCTGCACAGGCGGTGCACCCGCCCGCAGCTTACGCGGCGTCGCTCAGACAAGGGGACCGACATGAATACACAGGAGATCTCCGAACAACGGCAGTTGCTCTTCGCCTCGCTGTTCAACCCCGGCCGGGGCATTGCCGTACCGTGCGACGCGCATGGCGAAGTGCACATGGACGAACTGACCGAGCGCATGAAGAACGCC
>JALORL010000153.1 GCA_025458915.1 Hydrogenophaga sp. | reverse complement strand
ACCCGTTCCCTGGCTCGGGTCGCGCGACGGGTTGTTGAGCTGGGTGAACTCCTCGAACACTGCGTCTACCCGGTCCGGTGCAATGCCGATACCCGTGTCGATCACCTGCAGGCGCAGGGCCGATCCACTGGGACGGGCTGCTACAAGCACTCCGCCGGCCTCGGTGTATCGAATGGCGTTGCCAATCAGGTTGGAGAGGATGCGCTCTGCCAGAACCTGGTCGGTCATCACCCAGCGGTCGGCGGTGTGCAGACGCAGCCTCAGGCCCTTGGCCCGGGCGGTGGCGTCGTGCAGGCGGGTGACGCGCAGCATCAGTTCCGGTATGTGGGTGGGCTCGGGGTTGGGTTGCACCTGCCCCGCATCCAGGCGGGAGATGTCGAGGATGCCGTCCAGCAGCCGGTCCAGCGCTTCCAGGCACTGACCCATGCGGTCGATCACCTCGGCGCGCGTGTCGCCCCGCGCCAGCACGCTGTGGTAGAGGTGCATGGCCTGCAGCGGCTGACGCAGGTCGTGGCTGGCAGCGGCGAAGAAGCGCTGCTTTTCGTCGCGGGCACGCTGGGCCACGATGCGCAGGCGGATGTTTTCCTCCAGCTGGTGGCTGCGGTCGTTGACGAGCCGCAGCATGAGCAGCACGAAGCTGGCACCGATCAGGCCGAGCATCCACATGTAGGGCTGCGGGCTGATGAACAGGCTGAAGACGATGGGGCCCAGCAACAGCGGCAGTGCCAGCTTGAGTGTTCCACCGTGGGAGGACGCCGAGAATGAAAACGCGATGCAGCTTGACACCATGGCCACCGTGAGGGCGAGCTGGCCCGGCGCATCGGCCGGGTCGAACAGCAGCACACCCGCACTGCCCCAGGCCAGCGCGCTGTAGAGCACGCGTGCACGGTGCCAGCGCAGTGTGCGGGTGACTGCCTGCGGTTGTGCCTCGGGCAACTGCAGCGGAACCCATACCCGCAGCGCCTGCCCGATCAGCACCATGACCAGCCATGCAATGCCGGCACTCAGGTGGTCGGGGTACCCAAAGTAGCCTGCCATGAGCAGGCTGATCACAGCCTGACCGATCAGCGAACTCAGCGGGGTGCGCATGCTCAGGCGCAGTACCTCGCGCTGCACCGACAGCGTATCCTCATCGGCCAGGGGCAGTGTGGTGTTCATTCCGGGGGGTCAGCGCAGCGCAACCCTGGCGAGCATGACCGCCTGCACGCGGTTGGTCACGCCCATTTTCTCGAAGATGGCGTCGAGATGGTTTTTCACCGTGGCCGGTGATATGCCCAGGTTCTGGGCAATCACCTTGTTGCTCGCGCCCGACGCCAGGAGGCGCAGAACATCCATCTGGCGCTGGGTGAGACCGAAGTCTGCGGGACCATCGTTGCCCGGGGCCGCGTTGTGGAAGTCGGCAAAAACGGTACCTCCATGGGCCAGTGTTTTCAAGGCTTGCAGCAGAGCGTTCATTTCCTGGGCCTTGGACAGACAGGCCACCAGGCCCGCTTCCCGGGCCCGCTGGGGCAGTTCGGGATCGTCTTCGCCGGAGATGATGCCAAAGCCAATGGCCGGGTGTCGGCACCGCAGTTCGGTGGCGCACACCAGCCCGTTGGTGCCCGGAAGTTTGTAGTCGATGAGCACGAGGTCAAAACGGTCTGGCTGGCTGGACAGAAGTTCGGCTGCCTGGGCCCGGGAGGCCACGGCGACCACATCCAGCCCGGTGTTGAGCTGGCGCATGGCCATGACGAAGCTGTCCCGGAACAGCGGGTGATCGTCGACCAGCAGCAGACCCAATCCGGCGGTGATTTCCAAGGGGCTGACCTCCATCGCAGCGTCAGCGCAGCATAGCCAGTTTGCGGCGGTGGGTTCATAGGCTGATCGGCCTATTGTGGGCGTGCGGTCCCGACGGGAGACTTCGGCAGCCGTTCATCAACCAGGAGAACCCGATGAAAGCATTGCCATTCTTTCCATCGACCCGCCACACCAGCCGTCGGCCTGTGTGGCGACTTCGTGTGGTGGCCGTTGCAGCCAGCACTGTGCTGGCCTCGTGTGGTGGCGGATCCGATGAAGGCGGCAGTGCCGCGCTGGACGGCGGGGACGCTGCCGCACGCGATGTTCCGGTGGCGTCAAGCGACATGACCGCGCTGCTCAATGCCTACGCCTACCATCTGACCCAACGCACACCGGTGGTGGTGGGCGGCGCCAACGCAGGGGCGCTGGTGGCCGAGCAGGCGGAATCGGCCGGCGCATCGTCGGGCGCCACGGTCGATGGGGACGACCTAGAAGAACTGCTGCCGGCGGGGCGCTCGACACCGGCCACACTGGCCCGCGCTGCAAGGCCCTGCCCAGCCGGCGGGACCGTGGACACCACCGATCTGGGCGCGGTGGTGGGCGTGCGATTCTCGTCCTGCGCCGTACCCGTTGGTGGTGTGATCAACACTTACAACGGCACGGCGTCGGTGGATGTTGCGCCAGGCAATGTGCGGGCCGACTCCGATGTGGAGCTGCGCACCACCGGGGGTGGCCGCAACGATCTGATCCGGGTGTTTTTCCAGAACCTGAACGTGCAGAGCCGGGGTGGCGCCTGCAACGAAACCGTGACCATGGGGGTGGGTCGCCTGTCAGGCAGCTCGGCAGGCGGGGCGTACAGCATTGAGTGGCGCAACGTGACTTCCGAACGCCGGCCGGCCGGCCGCGACTGCACCTGGAACGTGGCGCTGCGGGTGCTGTCGGACGGCATCTTCACCACCGACGCGGCTGCGCCGCCGGTACCGCCGGTGCGGCAGTCGCTGGACATCCGGACGCTGGAGCCGCTGCGCTATTCGCCCGATGGCGTGGTGGGTGCCCTCAACCTGCCGTATGCGGGGCGTGTGCAGTTGCGCAACCTCGAATCCGGCGCCCAGACCACACTGCGCATTGCCGACGGCGGGGTGTACGTGAGCAGCGGCGGGGCAGAAACCTTCTTGAGCAACGCGGAGCTGCTGGCCCGTGTGCGGGGGGGCTGAGCCATGGCGCTCTTCAAGATTTCCGTGGCTGGTCTGGTCCTGAGTCTGCTTCTCGTGCTGACGGTGCCTGCCGTTTCGGCCAATATGGCAGAACTCAAGGATCACGAGCTGGTGTCGCCCTACCAGGGCTCGGTGCTGCGCGAGCGTGCTGACGAAGCCTTCAACGAATACCGGCGCATCGTGGGCGCTGGTGCTGAGGGCACAAAGACCGAAACCGTGGAGGGCAAGGTCAGCCGGCTCCGCTACGACAACCCGAAGGGTCGGTCCACGCTGGAGATCGAGCGCAACTACCGACAGGCCCTGGAGGCGAAAGGCCTGGTGGTGGACTTCCAGTGCGCCGGGCGGCAGGCCTGTGGGCACCAGCGTGAGCCGAGCTGGAACAGCCTGAACGGCCTGAACCTGGGCGTGGGCGGCGACGTGCGCTACTTCACCGGCCGGCTGCCAGCGGGTGCAGGCCATGTCTGGGTGAGCGTGGCGGTGAACCCGCAGCGGACCTTCCTGCACATAGCCGAGCCGGCTGGCATGCAGACCGGGCTGGTGCAGGTGGACGCAAACGCCCTGGCCAGCGCGCTGGACGCGCAGGGCAAGGTGGATCTGCCGGGCATCTTCTTCGACAGCGGCACCGCCACGCTGCGGTCCGAATCCAACCCTGCACTGGACGTGGCGGCCAGCCTCATGCGCGAAAGGGCTGCGCTGGCGCTGGACGTGGTGGGACACACCGACAACCAGGGCAATGATGCCTTCAACCTCGATCTTTCGCGGCAACGCGCGGCGGCGGTGGTGGCGGCGCTCTCGGCCCGCGGGGTGCCGGCGGGCCGGCTCGGGTCGCGCGGCATGGGGGCTTCACAACCCGTGGCCGACAACGCCACCGAGGAGGGCCGCGCCAGGAACCGCCGCGTGGAGCTGGTCCGCCGTTGAGTCCCTGCCGACCGTTGCGCGGCCAAGGGTGGGCGTCCGCGCGGCCTGCGCCGATAATCCGCCCATGTCTTCCCCCAAAGTGCTGTTCGGCTTCCACGCCGTGGGCGTGCGTCTGAAAACCGCGCCGCAATCGATCATCGAGATCTACTACGAACCCACCCGGCGCGACGCGCGCATGCGCCAGTTCCTGGAGCGGGCGCGCGAGGCCAATGCCCGCCTGATCGAGGCAGATGGCCTTCGCATTGCCAAGCTGGCGGGCAGCCATGGCCACCAGGGCGTGGCGGCGCGGGTGGAGGCCATTGCGCAGGCGCGTTCGCTGGACGACCTGCTGGAACAGCTGGAACCCACCGGCGTTCCGCCGCTGCTGCTGGTGCTGGACGGCATCACCGACCCGCACAACCTGGGCGCGTGCCTGCGCGTGGCGGATGGTGCCGGCGCACACGCCGTGATTGCGCCGAAAGACCATGCTGCCGGCATCAACGCCACGGTGGCGAAGGTGGCCAGCGGGGCTGCGGAAACGATGCCGTATTTCATGGTGACGAACCTGGCTCGAACGTTGGGGGAGCTCAAGGAACGCAATATCTGGGTCATTGGCACCAGCGACGATGCTCCCAAGACGCTGTATCAGGTGGACCTGAAAGGGCCGGTGGCGCTGGTGCTGGGCGCGGAAGGGGCCGGCATGCGCCAGCTCACCCGCAAGACCTGCGACGAACTGGTCAGCATTCCGATGGCGGGCGCGGTGGAGAGCCTCAACGTGTCGGTGGCCAGTGGGGTATGCCTGTACGAAGCGCTGCGCCAGCGCAGCTGAACCCCGGTACGGGGTGGCGCGCGAACCGGTTGCGAGGATTCGGTTTTTTAAGGAGGAGGTTCCATGGACATCGTTGAACGCGTCAAGTCGGTACTGCTCAAGCCCCGGGAGACCTGGCCGGTCATAGAACAGGAAGCCACCGATACCGGCCGCATCTACAAGGAATACCTGGTGATTCTGGCCGCCATTCCGGCGGTGGCCAGCTTCGTGGGCCTGAGCCTGATCGGCATGGGCGGCTTCGGTATGACCTTCCGGGTACCGATCCTGGCCGGCCTGGGCAACCTCATCGTGGGCTATGTGCTCACGCTGGTCATGGTGTACGTCATGGCGCTGATTGCGAATGCGCTGGCGCCCACCTTTGGCGGCGAAAAGAACATGCTGAACGCGGTGAAGCTGATCGCGTTCGGCAGCACGGCAGCGTTGGTGGGCGGCATCTTCAGCCTGTTGCCCATGCTGTCCATGCTGGGCCTGCTTGCTGCCATCTACTCCATTTATCTGATCTACACCGGCATACCGGTGCTCATGAAGTCGCCCACGGAAAAGGCAGCCGGGTACACGGCGGTCCTGGTGGTGTGCGGCATTGTCGCGGGCTTGCTGCTGGCTGCAGCCAGCGCCATGTTCGGCGGCGCTGGCCGCGGCATGGGTCCGATGATGGGCAGCAACCAGCCCGATCTGTCCATCAAGGTGCCGGGTGCCGAAATTTCGCTGGATACCCAGAAGCTGGAAGAGGCCGCCCGCAAGATGGAAGAAGCCGGCAAGCGCATGGAAGAGGCCCAGGCCAAGGGCGACACGGCTGCTGCCGGCAAGGCCATGAGCGACATGCTGGGAGCGGCCATGGGCGGGCAGAACGGCAAACCTTTTTCGCCGGACGAATTGCAGAAGCACGTGCCTCAAAACCTCAAGGGCATGGAGCGCCGGGAATTCGAGGCCCGCTCCGACAGCGCCATGGGCATGTCGTTCTCCAGCGTGGCGGCGGTGTATGCCAGCGATGACCGGGA
>JALORL010000152.1 GCA_025458915.1 Hydrogenophaga sp. | reverse complement strand
GTCCAGGATCTGGAAACCCGTTTGATCACCTGCATGGAAACGCTGCAGGGCTTCAAGGCCGAAGACATTGTCAAAACCCGTTTCGGTCAGGGCGAAATGGCCAACGTGACCGCGCTGGCCACTTATGTGGCCACCGCTTCCAAGGGCATGAAGTTCAACCTGTCGCAGGCACATCCGCAGGAAAAGCTGATGTACGAGGCCGGCAAGCGCCTGTTCTTCACGCGCGGCGGCACACACGACTTCTCCTGCGCTTCCTGTCACGGCGAAGACGACAAACGCATCCGCCTGCAGGACCTGCCCAACCTCACCAAGAACCCCGGCGACGGCATCGGTTTTGCCGCCTGGCCGGCCTACCGCGTTTCCAACGCGCAGATGTGGGGCATGCAGTTGCGCCTGAACGACTGTTTCCGCCAGATGCGCTGGCCCGAGCCCAAGTTCGGCAGCGACGCCACCCTGGCGCTCAGCGTCTACATGGGCGTGAATGCCAAGACGGCCGAGTCCATCGTGCCCGCCATCAAGCGCTGAACCGGAGACACCGCATGAACAACAAGCTCAAATTCGCCCTGCTTCCCGTGGCCGCCCTCGTGCTGGCCGGCTGTACCGCATCCCCCTCGGCCACCGACTTCGACAAGGCCACCGCCGACATGCTGAAAAACTCCTTCCAGGAGCGCGGCATTGCCAAGCTGGACCGCCTGGTGCAGGACGATGCCAACCGCGAGTGCGTGGCGGCCGATGTGTCGGGCAAGCCCCTCGACGACAAGGTGGCTAAGGCCATCGAAGCCGCCAACATGAAGACCATCAAGTGGCCCGCAGGCGGCAAGTTCCTGGGCGACTGGAAAGAGGGCGATGGCCTGACCTGGACCGACCAGGCTGGCGCGGCCAATGGCGGCAACTGCTACAACTGCCACCAGATCAGCAAGGAAGAAATCTCCTTCGGCACGCTGGGTCCCAGCCTCTACAACTACGGCAAGCTGCGCGGCGTCACCCCTCTACAACTACGGCAAGCTGCGCGGCGTCACCGACCCGAATGCCGCCGCCAGCAAGGCCATCGTGGAATACACCTGGGGCAAGCTCTACAACGCGCGGGCCTACAACGCGTGTTCGCAAATGCCGCGCGCCGGCCACAAGGGCATCCTGACCGAGCAGCAGATGCAGCACGTGATGGCACTGCTGCTGGACCCGGCTTCGCCGGTGAACAAGTAATTCGGTAGATCGCACCGGACCGGTCAAATATCAGTAAACAATTGAAAAAGGATGGATATGGGCTTCAGTCGCCGTGAATTCATGCAGGTGCTGGCCGTGGCCAGTGCCACCGGCATGGCCCTGGACCACAAGGACGTGCTGGCCGCGAAACCGGGTGCTGGTGACCGGCTGTACGACGTGCCGACCTTCGGCAACGTGAGCTTCCTGCACTTCACCGACTGCCACGCACAGCTCACGCCCATCTACTTCCGCGAGCCCAACGTGAACCTCGGCGTGGCCGATGCACTGGGCAAACCGCCCCATCTGGTGGGTGAGCGTCTGCTCAGGCATTTCAATATCAAGCCCGGCACCGCCCAGGCGCATGCGTTCACGTATCTTGACTTTGCCCAGGCCGCCAGGACCTACGGCAAGGTGGGCGGCTTTGCGCACCTGGCCACGCTGGTCAAGCAGCTCAAGGCCAGCCGGCCGAACGCGCTGCTGCTCGACGGCGGCGACACCTGGCAAGGCTCGGCCACCTCGCTGTGGACCAACGGCCAGGACATGGTCGACGCCTGCAAGCTGCTCGGCGTGAACATGATGACCTCGCCAAGCGCGTGCAGGAAATCGTGGAAAAGGACTTGAATGGGCACATGGAATTCCTGGCCCAGAACATCAAGACCACCGACTTCGAGGACATGGTCTTCAAACCCTACGCCCTGCGCGAGATGAACGGCGTGCAGGTTGCGGTGATTGGCCAGGCCTTTCCCTACACGCCCATTGCGAACCCGCGCTACATGGTGCCCGACTGGACCTTCGGCATCCAGGACGAGCACATGCAGAAGATGGTCGACGAGGCGCGCAGCAAGGGCGCGCAGGTGGTGGTGGTGCTCTCGCACAACGGGATGGACGTGGACATCAAGATGGCTTCCCGCGTGCGCGGCGCCGTACAAGGACAAGCTGGAAGAGAAGCTCGCGGTCACCGAAGACCTGCTGTACCGCCGCGGCAACTTCAACGGTTCGTGGGACCAGGTGATCTGCGACGCGCTCATGCAGAACAAGGGCGCCGACATCGCGTTCTCGCCAGGCGTGCGCTGGGGCACCTCGCTGCTGCCGGGCGACACCATCACCTTTGAGCGCATGATGGACCAGATGGCGCTGACCTACCCGGCCACCACGCTCAACAGCTTCAGCGGCGAGCAGATCAAGACCATCCTGGAAGATGTTGCCGACAACATCTTCAATCCCGACCCGTATTACCAGCAGGGCGGGGACATGGTGCGTGTGGGCGGCCTGCAATACACCGTGTCGCCCAACGAACCCATGGGCAAGCGCATCAACAACATGGTGCTCAAGGGCAAGCCCGTCGAAGCCGGCAAAACCTACAAGGTCGCTGGCTGGGCCTCGGTGCAGGAAGGCGTGCAGGGCGAACCCATCTGGGACGTGGTGGCCGGCTACCTGCGCGAACAGAAGGTCATCAAGGGCGTGAAGGTGAACGTGCCGCAGGTCACCGGCATGCAGGGCAATCCCGGCATGGCAGGCTGAGCCATCCGGCCAAGATTTGCCATCTGAGACACTTCTAACGCCTTCACACAGTTCTGACGCCTTCACATAGGGGGTGGGCCAAGGCGCTTTGTTATCCTTTGGCCTTTGTCAATCCACCCCCTGGACCCATGAAGGAACAACCCATGATCAAGCAAGCAGGCATGCTGGTGGCGGTTGCGGTGCTCGCCGGCTGCGCTTCTTCCCCAAAGCCTTACTGGCACAAGCCCAACGCCACGTCCGACGACGCCTACACCGAGCTGTCTGCCTGCCGCTTCCAGATCGGCCTGAGCAAGATCGACAAGGACAACGAAGAACTCATGGTGGCGCACTGCATGCGCGGCAAGGGTTACCGGCTGCTCGCCAACGACAGCTGATTTCCCTGCTGACCAAGTCCCCGGAAAGCCCTGCGCTGCCATCCAGCGCGGGGTTTTTTTCGTGGGGTCACGAAAGGCCCACCATCCTCCCCGGTACGCCCCGGGAGGCCAACGGTGGTGCGCTGCAGGGAAACGAAAAAAGGTCCTCGCCATGACAGCGAGGACCTTTTCAGATTGGTGCCGGAGAGAGGAATCGAACCCCCGACCTTCTCATTACGAATGAGCTGCTCTACCGACTGAGCTACACCGGCGAAGCCTGAAATTATAGCTCGGTGTGGTAGCGGGTCACCCGGTCGACTTCGTTCTTCGATCCCAGGATCACGCTCACCCGCTCGTGCAGTTTGCTGGGCTGAATGTCCAGGATGCGCTCGCGGCCGTTGGTGGCAGCGCCACCGGCCTGTTCCACCAGCCAGGCCATGGGATTGGCTTCGTACATCAGGCGCAGCTTGCCCGGCTTCTCTGGTTCGCGCTTGTCCCAGGGGTACATGAACACGCCACCGCGGCTCAGTATGCGGTGCACATCGGCCACCATGCTGGCAATCCAGCGCATGTTGAAGTCCTTGCCGCGCGGGCCTTCCTTGCCTTGCAGGCATTCGTCGATGTAGCGCTTCACCGGCGTGTCCCAGTGGCGCATGTTGCTCATGTTGATCGCGAATTCCTTCGTGTCTTCGGGAATGCGGATCTGGTCCTGGGTGAGTACCCACGAACCCTGTTCGCGGTCCAGCGTGAACATGGCCACGCCGTCGCCTACGGTGAGCACCAGGGTGGTCTGCGGGCCGTACACGCAGTAGCCGGCGACCACCTGCTGGTTGCCGGCCTGCAGGAAGTCCTGCTCCGACACGCCGGGGTGCGAACCCGACTTCTTCAGCACGCTGAAGATGGTGCCGATGGAGACGTTCACATCGATGTTGCTCGAGCCGTCCAGGGGGTCGAACATCAGCAGGTACTCGCCTTGCGGGAAGCGGTTGGGCACCACGTAGATGCCTTCCATTTCCTCGGAGGCCATGGCAGCCAGGTGGCCACCCCATTCGTTGGCCTCGATCAGCACCTCGTTGGCGATCACGTCCAGCTTCTTCTGCACCTCGCCCTGCACGTTCTCCGTGTCGGCGCTGCCGAGCACTTCGCCCAGCGCGCCTTTGTTGACGTCGATGGCGATGCGCTTGCAGGCGCGCGCCACCACTTCGATGAGCAGACGCAGTTCAGGTGGAATGCGGCCGTGCACGCGCTGTTGTTCGACCAGGTAGCGGGTGAGGGAGATCTTGTTCGGCATGGAAAGGGCCAGGAAGTGGGAAGGTGAAGGACAGGGTCAGTCGGCCAGCGCGCGCGTGACAACTTCGCGCACGTCGTTGCTCAGGTCGGCTTTGGCGGCCACGCGGGCGATCGCTTCGCGGGCCGAGCTGCGGTACGGTTCTGCCAGCTTTTTCCAGCGGTCCAGGGCGCGCGCCAGGCGGGCCGCCACCTGCGGGTTGAAGCTGTCGAGTTCGATGACGCGGTCGCTCCAGTACACATAGCCCGCGGCATCGGCACGGTGGAAGCCGCCCGGGTTGGCGCTGCAGTAGCTGAAGATGACGCTGCGCGCGCGGTTGGGGTTCCTGAGCTGGAAGTCCGGGTGGTTCATGAGCTGCTTCACCGTGGCCAGGATGTTGCCGCCCCGGTCCGGCGCTCCGGCCTGCAGCGCAAACCATTTGTCCAGCACCAGCGCTTCGTGCCGGTACAGGCGGTGGAAACGCGCCAGCGCGTCGGTGGCCAGGGCATGGCCGCTGACCACCAGGGCGCTGAGCGCATTGAAGCGGTCGGTCATGTTGCCGGCGTCCTTGAAGCGCTGCAGCGCCTTGCCCGGCCACACCGGGCTGCCGTTGCTGCGGGCGGCCAGGCACAGCATGGTCAGCGCCAGTCCGGTGAGTGCGCGGCGGCCAGTGCTCACGGGGTCGGGGCGGTAGGCACCATTCTCCTGGTGGGCCTCCACTGCCCATACCCAGTCGTCGTGCAGCGCCTGCGCCATCTGCGCGCGCATGGCTTCGCGCACGGCGTGCACGCGCTGCGGGTCCACCACGTCGAGCTGCTCGGAGATGTAGGTTTCCGAGGGCAGGGTGAGCACCAGCTCCTTGAATGCGGCGTCCAGCGCGGGATGGCGCAGCACGGTGCGCATGGCGTCCAGGTAGGCAGCATCCAGCGGTTCGGCTGGGGTTGGGCCCGCGCTGTTGACCGCCTTCAGCGCCAGGCGCAGCGCCAGCCGTTGGCCGGCCTCCCAGCGGTTGAAGGGATCCACATCGTGGGCCAGCAGGGTGAGCAGCTGGGCGTCGCTGTACTCGATGTCCAGCACCACTGGCGCGGAGAAGCCGCGCAGAATGGAAGGAACGGGTTCAGCGTCGAGGTTCACGAAGGTGAGGGTTTCGCTTTCCTGGGTCAGCACCACGGTGTGGGTGCCCGGCTGCAGGCCGTTCCAGCCGGCGAGCTGCACCGGCAGTTCGGCGCCCTGCGCGTCCAGCAGGCCCAGGGCCACGGGAATCACGAACGGCTGCTTCTCGACCTGCCCCGGCGTGGGGGCGCAGCTCTGGCGCAGCGTGAGCCGGTAGGAACGTGCTTCGGCGTCAAACACCCCGCTGGCCCGCAGGCGCGGCGTTCCAGCCTGGCTGTACCAGTGCTTGAACTGCGGCAGCAGTCGCGCCAGCTCGGAAGACGGGTTTGCATCCGCCATCGCCTGGGCGAAGTCGTCGCAGGTCACGGCCTGGCCGTCGTGGCGCTCGAAGTACAGCTTCATGCCCGCGGCAAATCCGTCGCGTCCGACCAGGGTCTGCATCATGCGCACAACCTCTGCACCTTTTTCGTAGACCGTGACGGTGTAGAAGTTGTTGATCTCCACATAGCTGTCGGGCCGCACCGGATGCGCCATCGGGCCGGCGTCTTCCGGGAACTGGGCGGTGCGCAGCACGCGCACGTCCTCAATGCGTTTGACCGCACGCGCCGACGGTTCGGCGCACAGGTCCATGCTGAATTCCTGGTCGCGGAAAACGGTCAGGCCTTCCTTCAGGCTGAGCTGGAACCAGTCGCGGCAGGTCACGCGGTTGCCCGTCCAGTTGTGGAAGTACTCATGGCCCACCACGGACTCGATGTTGGCGAAGTCGGTGTCGGTGGCGGTGGCGCTGTTGGCCAGAACGTACTTCGTGTTGAAGATGTTCAGGCCCTTGTTCTCCATGGCGCCCATGTTGAAGTCGGAGGTCGCGACGATCATGAAGCGCTCGAGGTCCAGCGGCAGGCCGAAGCGGGCTTCGTCCCAGGCCACGCTGGCAATCAGCGCGTTCATGGCGTGTTCGGTCTTGTCCATGTCGCCGGGGCGCACGTACACCTGCAGCAGGTGCTCGGTGCCGCTGCGCGAAACAATGCGCTGCTCCCGCGCCACCAGCTGGCCGGCCACCAGCGCAAACAGGTAGCAGGGTTTTTTGTGCGGGTCTACCCACTTGGCAAAGTGTCGGCCATCCGGCAATTCGCCTTCCTCCACCAGGTTGCCGTTGGACAGCAGCACCGGGTATTTCTTTTTGTCGGCGCGCAGTGTCACCGTGTAGCTGGCCATCACGTCCGGCCGGTCCAGGAAGTAGGTGATGCGGCGGAAGCCCTCGGCCTCGCACTGGGTGAAGAACGTGCCCTGGCTCACATACAGGCCCATGAGCTGGGTGTTCTTCTCCGGCGCGCAGAGGGTGAAGATCTCCAGTTCGAACGGCTCTGGGCCTTCTGGCAGGTTCTCCAGCACCAGCTGGTTGCCGTCCATGCGGAAGGAACAACCCGCACCATTGACCAGCACACGGGCCAGGTTGAGGTCTTCGCCATCCAGGCGCAGCGCCTGGGCTGCCACATCCGGGTTGCGGCGCAGGCGCATCTTGTTGAGCACCCGCGTCTTGGCCGGGTCGAGGTCGAAGTTCAGTTCGACCGTGTCGATCCAGTAGGCGGGGGCGGTGTAGTCTTCCCGACGCACCACGGTGGTGGGGCCTTCACGCAGTGAACTCATGGTGTTTCCTTGTTGTGGGGGTGCACGTTGACCGGCGTCTGTTCAATGGACAAACCGGGCGTTGTCGTCCTGCTCAGACGCCCTGCTTCAATGAGGCCTCAATGAAGGGGTCGAGGTCGCCGTCCAGCACCTTCTGGGTGGCCGAAATCTCGACGTTGGTGCGCAGGTCCTTGATGCGGCTGTTGTCCAGCACGTAGCTGCGGATCTGGTGGCCCCAGCCCACGTCGGTCTTGGTGTCTTCGAGCTTCTGCTGCTCTTCCTGCTGCTTGCGCAGCTCGTGGTCGCGGTTGCTGTGCTGGCTGCGGCCGTCCTGGCACTGCACCACGATGCCGGTGGGGATGTGCGTCAGGCGCACGGCCGAATCGGTCTTGTTGATGTGCTGACCACCGGCGCCGCTGGCGCGGAAGGTGTCCACACGCACGTCGGCCGGGTTGATGTTGATCTCGATGGAGTCGTCGATCTCGGGGTACACGAACACCGAGGCAAACGAGGTATGGCGGCCACCGGACGAATCGAACGGGCTCTTGCGCACCAGACGATGCACGCCGGTTTCGGTGCGCAGCAGGCCGAAGGCGTATTCACCCTCGATCTTGATGGTGGCGCTCTTGATGCCCGCGGTGTCGCCCGCTGTTTCGTCTTCCACCGTGGTGCTGAAGCCCTTGCGTTCGGCGTAGCGCAGGTATTGGCGCAGCAGCATGCTGGCCCAGTCGCAGGCCTCGGTGCCGCCTGCGCCGGCCTGGATGTCGAGAAAGCAGTTCAGCGGATCGGCCGGGTTGTTGAACATGCGCCGGAATTCCAGCTTTTCCACCTCGGCGGCGATCTTGGCGGCTTCACCTTCGATGGTGACCAGGCCCGCTTCGTCGTCGTCCTCGAAGGACATGTCGAACAGTTCGGTGTTGTCGGACAGCTCGTTGGTGAGGCGATCGAGCACCACCACCACGTCTTCCAGGGATTTTTTTTCCTTGCCCAGGTCCTGGGCGCGCTTGGGGTTGTTCCAGACCGTCGGGTCTTCCAGCGCTGCTTCGACTTCCTTCAGCTTCGATGCCTTGGCATCGTAGTCAAAGATACCTCCGGAGCTCGACCACGCGGGTGGTCAGGTCTTCAAGCTGGCTGCGGATGGTGTTGCTGCGTTCTGCGTCCATGGGAATTGCCTTCGTCGGAGTTCTGCGAGGTAGGTCCGTGGGGTCCGGCAAGAAGCCGGGCCGGGACCGAATCCGCGATTTTCTCATGGCAGCCCTCCACTGTGCCGAAGCGCGGTAGGCAACGGCAGAAGTGCCTTATCCAGGGGCGACGAGGGTCCGGCTCCGCCGGCCCGAGCCGGCTTCCCCCAAGCCGAAGGCGCCAGAGAGGGGGAAGCCGCGCCAGCGGCGCAGGGGGTGCTGCTAAATCAGAAAACCTTCGATCAGGCGTGCCAGCGCATGCGGCTGGTCGTGGTGCAGCATGTGGCCGGCGTCCTGGATCAACGCGCTGGTCAACTGGGGCACGGCGCGCAGACGCTCCTGGTACTGCTCCAGGGTGAAGCTGCCTTTCCACCATTGGCTCAGGCTGTCGTCGCTGGCGGTGACACTCATCACCGGGGCAGCAATGCGCCGGTAGATTTCCAGCGTTTCCTCCAGCTGGTAGAGGTGTGCACTGATCACCTTGTGGCCGGCCGCGCCCAGGATGGTCCATTGGCCATCCGCGTCGGGCGCAGCCCAGTGTCCTGCCAGCCACGCCGCCTTGTCGGCCGAGAGTCTTGGATTTGTTTTCATGAGGCGGCTGGCCACCCCTTCGCGGGAGCCGTAGGTCTTGAGCGCCAAGGCTCCCGCATGGAGCGCCTTGAGCTCGTCGATCCATTTGGCATACCGGCCCGGGGCCTGGGCGGGTTTGGTGGCGGGCAGACCGAAGCCTTCCAGGTTCACCAGCCGCCGAATCCGTTGCGGCCGCACGCCACCGAAGAGCATGGCCACGTTGCCGCCCATGCTGTGGCCCACCAGGTCCACGGGCTGATCGCCGACCAGGCGGTCCAGCAACAGGTCGAGGTCGGCCAGATAGTCGGGGAACCAGTAGCAGTCGGGAGCCGGGCCAGGTTCCCGGGTCAGTCCAAATCCGCGCCAGTCGGGCGCAAGTATCCAGCGGCCGGCCTGCAGGGCGTCCACCATGAACTGCCACGAGGCGGACACGTCCATCCAGCCGTGCACGAGCACCAGTGGAGCCTGCCCGGCGACAGGCTGACCCCATTCCCGCACGTGGTACTGCAGGTGGCGAACGGGCACGAACGTGCTGCGGGAAACGTGGCTGGCTTGGTACATTCTGCGGATCATAGAGAACCCCCGGAGACAGGCGATGGCATCGAGTCAAGGCAGCGACAAGGCGCAACGTGGCGCGCGGAACGGGTCTGCGAACCGGTCTGCGTCGAAGCCGACAGCGGTCCCGAATGCCTATGCCGGGCTGCACAGCGGTTTTCGCTGGAACGTGCCCACCCGCTTCAACATGGCCGAGGTGTGCGCGCGCCGTTGGGCTGCCGACCCCGTCCACGCGGACCAGACCGCTGTGATTGCCTGTGCGCCGGGGGTTCCCGATCGCCTTCACAGTTATGCCGAGCTGCAGCGTTGCGCCAACCAGCTCTCCAACGCGCTCGACGCTCTCGGGGTACAGCGCGGCGACCGGGTGGCGATCGTGTTGCCCCAGCGTTTCGAAACGGCCGTGGCCTACATGGCCGTGCTGCAGATGGGCGCTGTGGGCATGCCCCTGTCGCAGTTGTTCGGTCCGGAGGCGCTGGCCTACCGGCTGCACGACAGCGAAGCGGTGGTGGCCATCTGCGACGCCAGCACGCTGCAGGCGGTCCAGTCGGTGAGCCACGAATGCCCGGCCCTGCACACGGTGATCGCGGTGGACGCAGCCCGCCAGGGCGCAACGGCGCTCGACTGGGAGGCGGTTCTCGCCCAGGAGCCCGACAGCTTCGCCCAGGTCCAGACCTTCGCCGACGAGGCCGCCGTGCTGATCTACACCAGCGGCACCACCGGCAACCCCAAGGGTGCGCTCATTCCGCACCGCGCCCTGATCGGCAACCTGACAGGGTTCGTGTGCAGCCAGAACTGGTTCGGCTTCGACCCCTTCGACGCCAGCGTGCCGTCCAAGGCTGTGTTCTGGTCACCAGCCGACTGGGCCTGGACCGGTGGCCTCATGGATGCGCTGCTGCCCACGCTGTACTTCGGGCGGCCCATCGTGGGCTACAACGGGCGCTTCTCGCCGCAGGTGGCTCTGGAACTGCTGGAACGCCACGGTGTGACGCACACCTTCCTCTTTCCCACCGCGCTCAAGGCCATCATGAAGGCCTTTCCAGAGCCCAGGCAGCAGTTCCAACTGCAACTGCAGGCCATCATGAGCGCCGGCGAAGCGGTGGGCGACGCGGTGTTTGCCTATTGTGAGCAGCAGCTGGGCATCACCCTCAACGAAATGTTCGGCCAGACCGAAATCAACTACATCGTGGGCAACTGCGCGCGTCTGTATCCCGCCCGTCCGGGCAGCATGGGCAAGGGCTATCCTGGCCACCGGGTGGAGGTCATCGACGACGCCGGGAGGCCTTGTGCGGTGGGAGTCCCGGGCGACGTGGCGGTGCACCGGCTGGACATCCACGGCCACCCGGATCCTGTGTTCTTTCTCGGCTATTGGAAGAACGAAGCGGCCACCCGTGCCAAGTTCACTGGCGATCCTGCGAGCAGCTGGTGCCGCACCGGCGATCTTGCAGTTCGGGATGCCGATGGCTACCTGTGGTACCAGGGCCGTGCGGACGACGTGTTCAAGGCTGCCGGTTACCGCATCGGCCCGAGCGAGATCGAGAACTGCCTGGTCAAACACCCGGCAGTGGCCAATGCGGCCGTGGTGCCCAAGCCCGACGCGGAGCGTGGTGCGGTGGTCAAGGCCTATGTGGTGCTGGCACCCGACCACGCGGGAAGAGGCGATGCCGCGCTCGTGCAGGCCCTGCAGGCCCATGTGAAGGGAAAACTCGCGCCGTACGAATACCCGAAAGAAATCGAGTTCGTGGACGCCTTGCCCATGACCACCACCGGCAAGGTGCAGCGGCGCGTGCTGCGTCTGCAGGAAGAGGCCCGTTACCGGGATGCCCCGGCAGGCAATGTGGCGCCGTCCGCCTGATCGGGGCAGGCCGGGAGCTACCCGGCGCCAGCTGGCGCGATGAATAGCGTGATGCGGCGGTTCTGGGCGCGCCCCTCGGGCGTCCCGTTGTCGGCCAAGGGCTCGGAGGAGCCCCGGCTTTCGGTGCGCAGTCGGGTGATGGCCACGCCCCGGGCAATCAGGTAGTCCCTGGCGCTTTGGGCGCGGTCCCTGGACAGCGCGTTGTTGGCTGCTGCGCTGCCGGAGCTGTCGGTGTGTCCCACGATCGTGATGGTCGTGTCCGTGTGTGTCCGCGCCACCGCTGCATAGCGGGTGAGCAGACCGGCCAGTACGGGCTTGACCGCAGAGCGGTTTGCATCGAAGGAGATGTCGCTGGGAATGTCGATGCGGATGCGCTGGTCGTCGGTCCGGCTGACACTGGCGCCCGTTCCCGCACTGGCGCGCTCATAGGCGGCCAGTTGGGCGCGTAGGCTGCCCGACAAGTTGCCGGCTGGTGCTGCAGCACCAGCATCGGGAGCACGTGCAGCGCGCGGACCCGATGGCCCGGAACAGGCCGCCACCAAGGCACAGGCCAGCACCAGCGTGGCTGCGGTCGCACGGCCGCAGGACGTAGCGAAGGGACCATGGGCCGGGGTGGGGTGGGGCCTGAGCTTGGACGGCATTGCTGAAACCTCGAACGGGGATGCAGGGAGAACAGGGAGTGGGGAAGACCCCGCCGAAAGGTGCCGCGTACGGGGGCTGTCCCGCGTGTCGCTGACAGGCCATGGCACCGACCTCTAAACTTACCACCCCGCCTGTGGTGCGCCCAGCCTTTCAACCTTTGCTTACACCGATTGCATGAACACCCTACCCCTGGGCCAGAGCCCCCTGAACGTCACGTCCATCTGCCTGGGCACCATGACCTTTGGCGAACAGGTGGACGAACAACGCTCCCACGCCATCCTGGACCGGGCCGTTGAACGCGGCGTGAATTTTCTGGATGCAGCCGAGATGTATTCCGTACCGGCGCGCGAAGAGACCTGCGGGTCTACCGAAACCATCCTCGGCAACTGGTTCGCTCGCCGGCCCGGCATGCGTCAGAAACTGGTGCTGGCCACCAAGGTGGCCGGCCCGGCGCGGGGCATGCCCTGGCTGCGGGCCGAGGTGAGCAAGGGCGGCATCATCGAAGCCTGCGAGGCCAGCCTGCGCCGACTGCAGACCGACGTGATCGACCTCTACCAGATCCACTGGCCGGCGCGCAATGTACCGGCATTCGGAGCCCTGGCGTTCGATCCCACCAAGGACAGGCCTTGCCCCACAGTGCTGGAGCAGCTGGAAGCGATGGCTGAACTGGTCAAGGCGGGCAAGGTGCGGGCCATCGGCCTGTCCAACGAGTCCCCCTACGGCGTGCACGAATTCATTCGACTGGCCGAACAACATGGGCTGCCCCGCGTGGCCACGGTGCAGAATCCTTACTGTCTGGTGAACCGCAGCTACGAGAATGGTCTGGACGAGACCTGCCACCGCCTTGGTGTGTCGCTGCTGGCGTATTCGCCGCTGGGCTTCGGCCTGCTCACCGGCAAGTACGACGACACGGGCCTGGTGGGGGATGCCGGTCGATTGGCCCTGTACGAGACCATGCGCAAGCAGCGCTGGGGCAGGCCCGAGGCGCTCGCCACGGCCCGCCGCTACAACGCGCTGGCCCGCGATCATGGGCTCACCCCCTCGCAGATGGCGCTGGCCTTCTGTTATGCCAACTGGCGTGTGGCCAGCACCATCATCGGTGTCACGTCGCTGGCCCAGCTCGACGAATGCCTGGACGCCTGGGGCACCACGCTGTCGCCCGAGTTGCTGGCCGACATCGACAAGATCCGCTGGGAGAGCCGGGACCCGGCACAGTGATT
>JALORL010000151.1 GCA_025458915.1 Hydrogenophaga sp. | reverse complement strand
CTGAACAGCTTCAACAACACCCGCTTCGATTCAGCCGACGCGGTGCGCGACCGGATCCGCAGCGATGTGGCTGCGGCCATCTGGCATGGCGGGCCGGTGCAATCCACGCCGGGCGTGCGTGTGCTCATGCCGGAGATGTTCGAGTGTGAACCGGTGCAGGAACTTGATGGGTTGTCCATCGACCGGCTGGACGTGGAATGCACCCGCTACCAGCCTGCCCCCGACCTTCTCACGGCCGCGTTCGACGAAAAGCCGGTGGAGGAAGTGCTGGTGAGTGACCTGCTCAAGAGCAATTGCCTCGTGACCGGCCAGCCCGACTGGGGCAGCGTGCAGGTCCGATACAGCGGGCCGCAGATCGACCAGGCGGGCCTGCTGCAGTACATCGTGAGCTTCCGCAACCACAACGAATTCCACGAGCAGTGCGTGGAGCGCATCTACACCGACATCATGGCGCGCTGCAGACCCACCAGACTCATGGTGTATGCGCGGTACACGCGCCGGGGCGGGCTGGACATCAATCCCTGGCGCAGCAGCCATCCGCAGCTGCCGCCGGCCAACGTGCGCACCGCGCGGCAGTGACCGACGCGGCGCTGTGTGCCGCACCCCGAAAATAATATTAGGACAAATGATGATTAGCCCGTATCATCATCAGATCCCTTTCTGACGCCACGCACCTTTCAGCGCGCTGGCCACGACCCCAACCCCTCGTTGAGCCACGACCGGTCGGGTTTCTTTCTGGCTCTTCACACACGCGGCGTTCCCGGCCTGTTGATCAGGTCCCGAACGCCTCCTCCACCGCCAGTTCCCTGGCCCAACCCCGATCCGGCAGCCGGTGTTCTGGTCGCCGGCCATCGGGCGCACTCCCAGGTGCAGCATCCTTTTCAGGCGCAATCGCAAGAAAGTGCCACTTCCCTGCGTCGCAGAGCCCTGGCGGGCCGAGCACGCTTCTTTCGAAAGGCTCTACCATGAGCAGCAAACTTTACGTGGGCAACCTGCCCTATTCCGTCACCGACGACAGCCTGCGCAGCAACTTCTCCGAGTACGGCTCGGTGGCGTCTGCCAAAGTCATGACCGACCGCGACAGCGGCCGCTCCAAGGGCTTCGGCTTTGTGGAGATGGGCTCGGCTGCCGAAGCGCAGTCCGCCATCGACGGCCTGAACGGCCAGTCGGTCGACGGTCGTTCGATCGTGGTGAACGTGTCCCGGCCCAAAGAGGCTGGCAGCACCGGCGGTGGCTACCGCTCGGGCCCTGGCCGTTACTGATCACCGATCGGCGGGCTTGCCCCAGGAAAACCGGCGCCAAGGCGCCGGTTTTTTTTCGCCTGCCGCTGGGGTGTTCGTCAGCGCCCGACCGCCTGCAGGGCGTCCAGGTCGAGGATTTCGATTTCGCCCCGGGACACGCGCACCACCGCACGCTCGCGCAGATCGTGCAGCAACTGGTTGGTGGTCTGGCGGGTCAGACCGAGCATGTGGGCCAGCTCTTCCTGCGTGATGGCCAGCACCCGCCGCGTGGCGTGGTCGCCCATGCCGAGGCTGTAATCGCGCGCCATGTGCAGCAGCCGCCGGGCCAGGCGCTGCGCGCCGGTGAGCGCGGTCTGTTCCTCCAGGCTCACGAAGGCCACGCGCATCTTGTCGGCCATGAGCAGACCCAGATCGCGCCAGTGGTGCGGATGCCGGTCCAGCCAGGCCTGCAGTTCGCCGTGGGGCACCTGTAGCACGGTGGTGGCATCGTGGGCATGAGCGTCGTGGGTGCGCGGGGCGTTGTCGAACACCGAGATTTCGCCAAACCAGGCCGGGGGTCCCAGCACGGCCAGCAGCGTTTCGCGCGTGGCTTGCGCAGAACCGCCGTGTCCACCAATGCGGATGGAACCCGACAGCACCGCGTACAGGCCACACGGCGGGCCATTGCGCAGGAACAGCGCTTCGCCCGGCTGCAGCGTTCGCACCTGCCCCAGGTTCACCAGGGCCTCGGCGAACGGGGAGGGCAGTTGCCGGAACCAGCGGCCAATGCGCAGCACGGCCAAGAAGGGCGGGACGGCGGTGGTCATGACGAAGGGCTGGATAGCTCTGGGCGCATGGGGCGGATGGGGCGCTTGGGTAGGGGTTAACACCAGGGTGCATCGATCTGTCGGGAGCCCGACAGACGAGCGCGCAAAGCGTGATCGAACATGCGCTCCACGTCAACCTTGCGGGATTTCCCATGCGAACGCTCACCGACCATCTGGCCCAGTACGCGGCCTACCATCTTGACCCGCGCAACGTGGCCACCCATGTGGTGGGCGTTCCCATGATCGTGCTCGCCGTGGCCACGCTGCTGGCGCGCCCGGCTTGGCCGGTGGGCGATCTGCCGCTGTCGGTGGCCACGGTGGTGAGTCTGGCGTGCCTGGTGTTCTACCTGCGCCTGGATGCCCGGCTCGGTGCTGCGATGGCGGTCTGGCTGGCAGCCAACCTGGCGGTGGCCCATGCCTTGGCCGGGCTGCCCACGGCCACCTGGCTGGCCTGGGGGGTGGGCCTGTTTGTCGTGGGCTGGGCGATCCAGTTCCTGGGGCACCACTTCGAAGGCCGCAAGCCCGCGTTCGTGGACGACATCCTGGGCCTGCTGATCGGACCGCTTTTCCTGCTGGTGAAGCTGTCGTTCGCGTTCGGACTGCGTCCGGCGCTCAAGGCCGAGATCGGGGGGCGGCTGCAGCGTTCGACGGCAGTTTCCGTGGCCGCGCCGGCTTGAACCGAACGCTCGCCAGGCTTCCCTCGTCAAAGCATTTTCTGGATCAGCGCGCCCTGGAACAACACGGGCCCGGTGGGGCCGGTTTCGCTCGGAACGCCACCCAGCGGCTCCAGGCTGACGGCCAGCGCCGGCACTTCCTGCACGTCGCGCTGTTCGGCGGCCAATTGCAGCAGGCGCTGCGGCGACAGCACCCCGAGCGAACGCGGTGCGCCGGAGGGTGGCAGCGCCCAAAGCTGCAGCGATTGGTCGGCGGCTTCCTGGAAGCCACCCACACGCTGCAGCGTCAGGCGGTTGTTCTTCGGGTCGAAGGTCACCAGCATGGCGGCGCTGGCCTGCGCGTCGTTGAGCACGGCCACGTATTCGATGGACGGTGTGGCCTGGAGTTGTGCCTGGAGTTCGCCGATCTGGCTGCCCAGGTCGTTGCGCAGGCCGACTGCCGCGACCACGGCCAGCACGGTGGCCAGTGCGCCGGCGGCCGAGGCGCTGCGCCACAGCGGCAGGCTGCGCCACCAGCCCGCAGGAGTCGGAGCGGGCGGAGTTTCCCGGGCACGGGCCATGGTCTCGCGTCCAAGGTCGGCCTGCACCAGGTTGTCGATGCGTTTCCACACCGCAGGCGGTGGCGCTTCCTGCGCCTGCAGTTCGGTCATGCTGGCCACGCGGCTCTGCCACACCAGCGCGGCGGCGCGCACCGGGGCCTGTTCGCGCGCCAGGGCTTCAAAGCGGCGGCGTGCGCCGCCACGCAGCGTGCCCAGAGCATGGGCAGCAGCCAGGCGGTCCAGAAGTTCGGGGTGGTTGACGATGTTCATGGGCAGGTCTCAGGCGAAGCGCGACATGCACTGGCGCAATTGCTCCAGCCCACGGCGGATCCAGGTCTTGACCGTGCCCAGCGGCAACTGGAGCTGCTGCGAAAGCTCGCCGTGGCTGAGGTCGCGCAGATAGGCCAGGCTGATCACGTCGCGCTGCTTGTTGTCCAGCTTCCCCAGACACTGGTGCAGGGCCCAGGCTTGCTGGCTGGCCAGGCTGGTGTCCATGGGGTTGGGTGAATCGCCTTCGAGGCTGTCGGCCATTTCATCGTCGATGCTGTCGGTGAGGTGGTCGCGCTCGGCCTTGCGGCGGCGCAGCAGGTCCAGCGACCGGCTGCGCACGATCAGGCCCAGCCAAGCCATCGGCGGGCTCAGACTGGCGCGGTAATCGGGTGCGCTGCGCCATATCTGCAGGAACGCGTCCTGCAGCACATCCTCGGCCCACTCGGAATTGCGCACCACGCGCAGCGACAGGCCGTACAGCTTGGACGAGGTGAGTTCGTACAGTGCCTTGAGCGCGGCTTCGTCGCGCGCGGCCACGCGGTCGATGAGCGACATGAGGTGGGCGTCGGGATCGAGCGTCATGCGCGGATTGTGAACCATGCCCCGGCGCCTGGCACGGTGCCGGGACAAGGGAAGCAGAGCGGTCCAGTCGTCCAGTCGCATGGCTTGTCCGGTCACGGACGGCGCCGCCGGGGCGCCACCTGGGTGGCCACCTGCACCGCGGTGGTGGCCGCAACCGTGATGTCGGTCGGGGTGTGCGGCAGCACCTGGTCGGTGTGCCACACCTGAACCCGTGCCGCTCCTTCGGGGAGATCGGTCAGCGTGGCCACGCCGTCGGCATTGGTCATGACGGTGTGAGGCGAATCGCTCACGTACAGGAAGCCCCGCATGGAGCCGTGCAGGTGGCAACCGAGCTGGAAGGCGCCGGCCTGGTCCAGCTTGAATTCGACCCGTTCGGCGGACTTTCCGTCGGTCTTGCCTCCCATGCGGCCTTCGAATCCGCCGGCACTGCCGCTGGCCAGGGCGGTGGCGCCGGCCGGCACCCCGCGCACGTGGTGTTCCCAGGCGTCGAGGTTGGCAAAGGTCACGGTCGAGCCCACGGGCACCACCGTGACCTGGGGCGAGAACTGCATCTTCTCCTGGTTGATGATGGCCTGCACCGGCGGTTGCGCAGGCGCTTTGGGTCCGCCCTGGGGTTGCACCACCACGACGGCATTGGCCAGGGGTTTGCCGTCGCGGGCGAGCACCGTGACCTGAACGGTCGCGGCCTGGGCGACCAGGGTGGTGCCCGCCAGCAGGGCGAGCAGGAGCATCTTGCAGTTCATCGCGTCCGGTCCTTTCAGCGCACGGTGATCGTGTCGCGGTGCATCGGTGCGAGCAGGGCCAGCATCTGGTTCTGGCGCGTGAAGGGAATGCCGCGCGCGTCCATGCTCTGTTGCAGCACTTCCACCAGGGCGTTGAAGTGGCTCTTGTTGATGTCCATGTTGGCGTGCGAACTCTTCATGTCGGGGCCCTTGTAGACGCAGGGGCCGCCGGAGAGCTGGCAGAGCTGGTCGGTGAGCGAGCGCGCCAGGTTTTCGAGGTTGGTGTTGGCGAACTGGTCGCCGATGCGCGGGTCGGCCTTGAGGCGGACGACGAAGTCGTCCATCAGGCTGCGGATGCCGGCCTGTTCACCGAAGGCCTGGTAGAGGCCGGGGGCAGGCGCCACGGGATACGCGGATGCGGCCGATGGCGCTGGCGTGGTGGACTGGGCGAGGACGTGGCTGCCGGTGAGTGCGAGCAGGGCGAAGGAAGCGCTGACGATGCGTGTTTTCATGGTGCTGGGCCGTGTGGGTTGAAGAGGTTGGTTGTGGACGGGGGTCTTGGGCCTCAGCCCTCATAACGCGAACTGGGCCGACACGTAAACGCCGGTCTGCTTCTTGTTGTTGGTGGTGGCGGGCACCACGCGGCCCAGGTCCACATACGCAGCGGTCAGCGACACGTTCTTGCTCGGTGCCCAGGCCACGAAAATGTCTTTCCAGGCATCGGCGCGCAGGCCATCGCCCAGGCCCGCGGCGGCACACGGCGATGTTCTTGCTGACGAGGTATGCGACCGACACTTCCGGCAGGAATTCGTAGCCGTTGTCGGCACCGCCCAGGCGCGCACCGTGACCCAGCAGACCGTTCTGGTTGGCCTTGGTGGCACGCAGCGTGGCGTTGACCAGGATGCCCTGCGCCAGGAACAGCTTGGTGGCGCTCACGTACGCATCGGTGCCGCTGCGCTTGGCGCCCAGCGCATCCAGCGTGCCGTCAAGCCCGCTGGATTCGAGCTGCTTGTGCTGCACGCCCACGGCGATCTGGGGCATGAGCGTGTCGCTGTCGAGAATGGCGTCGCCGGCCACGCGCACCTTGGCGCCGAAGATGTTCTGCTTCAGGTTCAGGCCGGGCAGGCCGAGCAGGGTGCCGGTGATGCCGGTGTCGAAGTCCTGGTGGCCGAAGGAGAGT